>CADEEK010000086.1 GCA_902826325.1 uncultured Sphingomonadales bacterium | reverse complement strand
TGGCGCGCAACGTGACGGTCGAGGTGGCGCAGGGATCGACGCTGACTACCGCCGCGCGCGACCTGGAAAAGGCCGGCGCGATCCGATCGGCGGACATGTTCCTGTGGATGGCGCGCATCTTTGGCGGCGATGCGGCGATCCAGGCGGGCGAATATCGCGTCCCCGCCCGGATCAGCCAGGCCGACATTCTCAAGATGATGCAGGGCGGCCGCACGCTGCAACGGGTCGTGATGGTGCCAGAGGGCATGCCCTCGATCCTGGTCCATGAAAAGGTGATGGCCGCGCCGCAGCTGGAGGGCGAGGTGGCGGTGCCGGTCGAGGGCACGATCCTGCCCGACAGCTATGCCTATAATCGCGGTGATACCCGTGCGGCGGTGGTCGAACGGATGCAGGCGGCGATGGTCAAATATCTCGCCGCCGCATGGGCGAAGCGGCAGCCCAATATCGCCGTCGACAATCCGCGCGACGCGCTGATCCTCGCATCGATCGTCGAGAAGGAGACCGGCAAGCCCGAGGAACGCCGGATGGTCGCGGGCGTCTATTCCAACCGGTTGAAGCGCGGCATGCCGCTGCAGGCCGATCCGACGGTGATCTATCCGGTGACGAAGGGCAAACCGCTCGGCCGCCGCATCCTGCGCTCCGAGCTTCAGGCGGATAATGGCTACAACACCTATGCCAAGGCGGGGCTGCCCGCCGGTCCGATCGCCAATCCCGGCCGCGCGAGCATCGACGCGGTGCTGAACCCGGAAGATACCAGCGCGCTCTATTTCGTCGCCGACGGCAGCGGCGGACACATCTTCGCCGATACGCTCGAACAGCATAACGCCAATGTGCAGAAATGGTATGCGCTGCGTCGCGCGCGGGGGGAGATGTGAGCGGCGCCTAGCGTTGGATGCAGCTGCGCTCAATCTCGGCCCCGGCCCGCTCCCCCACCCGGCCACCCAGTTGAGGGTATCTTGATGGGTGGCCGGGTGGGGGAGCGGGCCGGCGCCGCAACGGGCTCAGCGTTGCTGAAACACACTAGCCGCCAGCCGGTGGCGCGCGTCCGACACCCAGATGCGGGAGCGCGACCAGGAAAACGAGCGCGCCGAGCGTAAGGACGGCGGCCAGCATCGCCATCGGCGCCAGCGTGCTGCCGGTGAGGTCCCGCACGAGCGGCACCGCGTTCTGTGCCGCGAAGCCGCCGAGATTGCCGACCGAGTTGATGACGGCGAGCCCCGCCGCGGCATGCGCGCCGCGCAGCAGCCCTTGCGGCACGCTCCAGAAGATCGGCTGAGCGGCGAAGATCGCGGCGGCGGCGACGCACAGGCACGCGAACTTGATCGCCGCGCCGGGCAGCAGCACGCTGGCGAGGAACCCGGCCGCGGCGAGCAGCATCGGACCGGCGATGTGCCAGCGGCTGACGCCGTGGCGCGCGGCGTGACGCGGCAGCGCCCATAGCGCGAACGCGACGAGGAGCCACGGGATGACGTTGATGATGCCGTTCTGGAGATTGGAGGCGCCGAACGCCTTGACGATGGTGGGCAACCAGTAGCTGAGTCCGTAAGCGCCGAGCGGCATCGCGAAATAGAGGACGGACAGCAGCAGCACGCGCGGATCGGCGAGCGCGCGCCACGCCGATCCGGGCTCGCCGCGATCCGGCGCCTCTGCGGCGAGCGTCGCGGCGAGCCAGCGCTTTTCGGCCGCGCTGAGCCAGGCCGCCGCGTCCGGGGTGCTGGGCAGCTTCCACAACACCACCGGCGCCAGCAGCACGGGCGGCAGGCCGGACGCGACGAATACCCATTGCCAGCCGGAAAGGCCTGCCAGCCCGTCCAGTTCGAGCAATGCGCCGCCGATCAGCGATCCGACCGCGTTGGCGAAGGCGCTGGCGATCATGAACAGCCCGACCATGCGCGCGCGCCGCGCCTGCGGATACCAGAGCGTCAGCAGATAGAGCACGCCGGGGAAAAAGCCCGCCTCGGCCACGCCCAGCAGGAACCGCAGGGCGTAGAACATCGCCGGGTTCTGGGTATAGCCGAGCGCGACGGTGACGAGGCCCCAGCTGAGCATGATCCGCGCGAACCACACCCGCGCGCCGACGCGCGCCAGGATCATGTTGGCGGGCGCCTCGAACAGGAAATAGCCGAGGAAGAACAGGCTGGCGCCGAGGCCATAGGCGGCTTCCGACATGCCGAGCGCGTCGACCATTTCGAGCTTGGCGTAGGAGACGTTCTGGCGATCGATATAGGCGAGCAGATACATCGCGCAGAGCAGCGGCATCAGCTTGAGGCTGATCTTCGCGAGCGTGGCCTGTGGCGAAACGGCGTCGTCCATGTCGATTCCCCCCCTTTTTTGCCGTGACGGCCGCGGCTACGCCAGAGCGCTTGCCGCGCGTGCCAGGGCTTCGACCTGCGCCATGTCCGCGCCCTTCGGCGCGATCCAGCTGCCGCCGACGCACAGGACCGGGTCGAAACCGAGCCAGTCGGGGGCGGTCGATGCGGAAATGCCGCCGGTGGGGCAGAATTTCGCCTCGTAAAAGGGGGCGGCGAGGGCCTTTAGCGCCTTCAGGCCGCCGCTGGTTTCGGCGGGAAAGAATTTGAAGTGGCGCAGGCCCAGGTCATAGCCGCGCATGATGTCGCCCGCGCTCGAAACGCCGGGGAGGAAGGGGACGCCGCTGTCGACGATCACCCGGCCGAGCTTTTCGGTGAGGCCGGGGGAGACGATGAACTGTGCGCCGGCATCCATCGCCTGCGCGAACTGGTCGGTGCCGACGACCGTGCCCGCGCCGACGATCGCGCCGTCGACCTGTCGCATCTCGCGGATCGCGTCGAGCGCGGCGGGGGTGCGCAGCGTCACTTCCAGCACCCTGAGGCCGCCCGCGACCAGCGCCTGCGCCAGCGGGCGCGCCGTCGCCGCATCGTCGATCACCAGCACCGGGATGACCGGGCCGGTCCGCATGATCGCTTCGATACCGCTCGTCATTCGTCATGCTCCTGCGCAAAGGCTGCCGCCGCGCCGTAAAGGCCGGGTTGGGGATGGGTGATCAGCTTGACCGGGATCGACGCCATCAGGCTGGAAAAACGCCCCTTGGCGACGAACCGCTGGGCAAAGCCCGACCCGATCAGCCGGTCGCGCAGCCGATAGCCAAGCCCGCCCGCGATCACCACCCCGGTCGGTCCATGGGCGAGCGCGAGATCACCCGCCGCCGCGCCGAGGCTGAGGCAGAAACGGTCGAGCGCGGCGCAGGCGAGGCTGTCGCTGCCGTCGAGCGCGAGCGTCCAGATGTCGCGGTCGCTGCGCCGGGGCACCGCCACGCCTTCAAGCTGCGCCAGCGTTTCATAGATCGGCACGATGCCGGGGCCGGAAACGACCCGCTCGACCGACACCCGGCCATGATCGCCGCGCAACCGCATCAGCAGCGCATCGTCGATCGCGTCGAGCGGGGCGAAATCGGCATGGCCGCCCTCGGTCGCGATGACGTGATAGCGTCCGGCGTCGGCGCGAAACACCTGTGCGACGCCAAGGCCGGTGCCGGGGCCGCAAATGGTGAGCGCGCCGCTTGCGGGAAAGGCGCCGTCGGGACCGCACAGATGCTGGAATTGATCGTCGGGCAATTGTGCGACGGCGTGGCCGATCGCGCCGAAATCATTGACCAGCGTGACCCGGTCGATGTCCAGTTCGTCGCGGATCGCAGGCGGACGGATGACCCAGGGATTGTTGGTCAGCTTGATCAAATCATCGTCGATCGGGGAGGCGATGGCGATGGCGGCGGCGCGCGGCATCGCCCGCCCAAATGCGCGGGCCGATGCCTGCCAGGCGAGCTGGAAGCTGCCATGATCGGCGGTTTTCTGGGTTATCGGCTCGCCAAGCTCGACGACGCGGCCACCCGCCACGCGCGCGATGGCGAACCGGGCATGGGTGCCGCCGATGTCGACCGCGACGAGCTCCACGGGTCAAAGGCTCCGATCGTGATTGCCGCGCGGGCGGGGGGCGAGGCCCGGTATCACAGCCCCGCAGCGGCCAGCATCGCCGATCCGCCTGCTTCCGCCTCGCTCGCGGTGCCGCGCATCAGTGCGAACAGCTCGCGGCCCGTTCCGGCTTGCGGCGGGGGCGGCGCGGCCTGTTCGCGGACGGCCCATTCGGCCGGATCGACCAGCGCCGACAGCACCCCTTGCTGCGCGCACAGCCGGATGACATCGCCGTCGCGCAGCTTGCCGATCGGCCCGCCGCCCAGCGCCTCGGGCGACAGATGGATCGCGGCGGGCACCTTGCCCGATGCCCCCGACATGCGCCCGTCGGTGACGAGCGCGACGCGAAACCCCTTGTTCTGCAACACGCCGAGCGGCGGGGTCAGCTTGTGCAATTCGGGCATGCCGTTGGCGCGCGGCCCCTGAAAGCGCACGACGACAACGACGTCGCGGTCGAGTTCGCCCGCCTTGAACGCATCCTGCACCGCCTGCTGGTCCTCGAACACGCGGCACGGTGCCTCGATCGTCCAGCGGTCGCGTTCGACCGCCGATACCTTGATACAGGCGCGGCCCAGATTGCCCGACAGGATGCGAAAGCCGCCCTCGGGCGAAAACGGCGCGTCAATCGTGCGCAGGATGGTGTCGTCGCCGCTCGCCGCATCATGGTCGCGCCACACCAGCCGATCGCCGTCGAGGTCGGGCCTGCGGCAATAGGCATCGGCGCCGTCGCTCGCGATCGTCAGCGTGTCGCCATGCATGATCCCGCCGCGCCGCAATTCGCGGATGACGAAGGTCGGCCCGCCCGCATCCTCGAACCCGTTCACGTCCGCCGAGCCGTTCGGATAGACGCGGGCGAGCAGGGGAACGGTGCGCGACAGGCGGTCGAAATCGTCCCAGTCGATGACGATGCCCGCACAGCGCGCGATGGCGGGCAGGTGGATCAGGTGATTGGTCGATCCCCCGGTCGCGAGCAGCACGATCGCCGCGTTGACGATGGCGCGTTCATCGACGATCTCACCAATCGGGCGGTAGTCATTGCTGTTCCAGCCGATTTCGGGAAGCCGCTGAACCGCGGCGCGGGTCAGTTCCTGACGCAGTTTCGTGCCGGGATTGACGAAGGCGGCACCGGGCATGTGCAGCCCCATCGCTTCGACCATCATCTGATTGGAATTGGCGGTGCCGTAAAAGGTGCAGGTGCCCTTGCCGTGATAGGCGGCGATTTCGCTGTCGAGCAGTTCCTCGCGGCTGGCCTTGCCCTCGGCATAAAGTTCGCGGACGCGCGCCTTTTCCTTGTTGGCGATGCCGCTGCGCATCGGGCCGCCGGGGATCAGCACCATCGGCAGATGGCCAAAGCGCAGCGCGCCCATCAACAGCCCCGGCACGATCTTGTCGCAAATGCCGAGCAGCGCCGCGCCCTCGAACACATTGTGGCTCAGCGCCACCGCGGTCGCCATGGCGATGGCGTCGCGGCTGAACAGCGAGAGTTCCATCCCGGCATAGCCCTGCGTCACCCCGTCGCACATCGCGGGCACGCCGCCCGCCACCTGCGCCGTCGCGCCGACCTCGCGCGCCCAGACCTTCATTTGTTCGGGATAGCGATAATAGGGGGCATGGGCCGACAGCATGTCGTTATAGGCGGTGACGATGCCGATGTTCATCGCATCGGCGGGCTTCATCGCATCGCGCTGTTCGTCGGTCCCGGCATAGGCATGGGCGAGGTTGGCGCAGCCAAGGCGCGGGCGGCCGATGCCATTGTCGCGCTGTGCCGCGATCAGCGCGAGATAGGCGGCGCGGCTCTGGCGCGAGCGGTCGACGATGCGGTCGGTGACGGCGGCGATTTCGGGGTGGAGGTTGGTCATGTGCCTGCCGTTTCTGCGATGCCGTCATCCCCGCGCAGGCGGGGATCCATTGTCGCTGTCCTTGCGGATTGGCCGACGATCCAGCCAGAATGGATCCCCGCCTGCGCGGGGATGACGGGCTGGCGGGGAGCGGCTGCCGACACCGTCATGCCATCCAGTGAATATCGACCGGCAGTTCGGTGGCGGCGAGCACGCGGCCGATGGGATAGGATGACGACGGGCCCTGTGCGGCGGCCTGTTCCAGCACCTTGCGCTTGTCCGCCCCGGTGATCGCGATCATCAGCGATTTGGCGCTGGCGATCGCGGCGGCGGACAGGGTGATGCGGGCGACGGGCGCGTCGGCGGGCAGCGGATCGGGCATCACGCCCAGCGCGCGGCGTTCCTTGGGGCCGTTCAGCGCCTCGTCCAGATCGGGGCCGGGAAAGATCGAGGCGGTGTGGCCATCGGCGCCCATGCCGAGCAGCACGAGGTCGAGCGGCCAGTGGACATCGGCCAGCCGCGCGTCGGCAGCACGGCCCGCCGCCTTGTAATCCTCGGCCTTTTCGCTGATCAGCGGGATGACGCGCGCGCCCTTGGGCAGGAACGCTTTGCCAAGCGCGGTGACGTTCGACAACGGATCGCCGAGCGGCACCATCCGGTCGTCGGTCGGCACGATTGTCACCCGCTTCCAGTCCAGCTTTGCCGCCGCCAGCTTTTCATAGACCGGCGCGGGCGTCCGCCCGCCGGGCAGGGCGATCACCGCCCCGCCGCGCGCGTCGATGGCGCTTTCGATGATGAAACCGACATCGCCCGCGAGCGCCTCGGCCCACTCATCGGCGTCGTCATAGTCCCACCATTCGATCTCTTCGGCCATGTTCATCGTCTCCAGTCGGTGTGTGAGCGCGCGTGCCGCGTCATTCGTTCCACGTCACGCCGTCGCGTTCGGTCAGCGCGATCGCGGCGGACGGCCCCCAGGTGCCCGCAGCATAGGGCTTGGGCTTCACATCCGCCATGTCCCATCCCGCGCGGATCGCGTCGATCCAGGTCCATTGCGCCTCAACCTCGTCGCGTCGCACGAACAGGGTCGGATCACCCTCCAGCAGGTCGAGGAGCAGCCGTTCATAGGCGATGCGGCGGCGCGTGCCGGCAAATTCGGTATCGAGGCTGAGGTTCAGCGGCACCTCGCGCAGCCTGATCCCGTCGCGGTCCAGCCCCGGTTCCTTGGCCATGACCAGCAGGCGGACATATTCCTCCGGCTGAATGCGGATGATCAGCGTGTTGGATTGCAGCACGCCGCCGCGTGTCGCAAAGATCGAATGGGGCACCGGCTTGAACTGGACGACGATTTCCGAGCGCCGTTCGGTCATCCGCTTGCCGGTCCGCAGGTAAAAGGGCACGCCCTGCCACCGCCAATTGTCGACATGCGCCTTGATCGCGACGAAGGTTTCGGTGCGCGACGGCTGGTCCAGCTCCTCGGCATAGCCCGCGACGATCTTGCCGCCCGACGCGCCGCCCGAATATTGGCCGGTCACGGTCAGGTTCGCCGCATCCTGCCCCGCGACCGGGCGCAGCGAGAGCAGCACCTTGACCTTTTCGTCGCGGATCGCGGTGCCGTCGAACCGGGCGGGCGGTTCCATCGCGATCAGCGCGAGCAGTTGCAGGATATGGTTCTGGACCATGTCGCGCAGCGCGCCGACATCGTCATAATAGCCCGCGCGCCCCTCCAGCCCCACGGTTTCGGACACGGTGATCTCGACATGGTCGATGCCGCCCGCGTTCCAGACCGGTTCGAACAGCGCGTTGCCGAACCGCAGCGCCAGGATGTTCTGGACGGTTTCCTTGCCGAGATAATGGTCGATGCGGAAGGTGCGCTCCTCCGGAAACACGGCGGCGACCGCGTCGTTGATCTCGCAGCTGGAGGCGAGGTCGAAGCCGAGCGGCTTTTCGAGGCCGATGCGCACATTTTCGCCCGCAAGGCCCGCAGACGCCAGTCCCTTGATCGTCGGTTCGAACAGGCGCGGCGCGGTCGACAGGAAAATGGCGAGGCCGCCCGATACATCGCCGATCTTGGCCGCCAGCGCGTCGAACCCCTCGATCGTCGAGGCGTCGAGCGGCTGATATTGCAGCCGGTCGAGAAAGGCGGCGATCGCCCCCTTGTCCTTGCGGTCGTCGGGCAGGAAGGTGTCGAGCGCCTTGGCCGCGAAATCGCGGAACTGCGCGTCCGACAGGTCCGACCGCGCGGTGCCGGTGATCGTCAGCCCGTCGCACAGCAGCCCGTCGCTGTGCAGGCCATAGAGCGAGGGCAACAGCATCCGTTGCGACAGATCGCCGGTCGCGCCGAACAGCAGCAGCTTGCCACAGGGCTCTTGCACATTGTCTCTCCGATTGCCGGTCGTCCAATCGCCGATGGGCGGGCGTTGCGCCCCTATAATACCAGACCCGTCGTCGGATCGAACCCCGCCATGATGTTGAGGTTCTGCACCGCCGCGCCGCCCGCGCCCTTGCCCAGATTGTCGAGCGTGGCGATCAGGCGGACATGGCCGCGTTCGGCATTGGCGAACACGCGCAGATGCATCCGGTCGGTCCCTGCCACATCTTCGACCGTCACGCTGGTGACATCGTCGGTGGGGCAGACATGGACGATCGGCGAATCGCGATAGGCGTCGGCGAGCGCGGTTTCGACCGCCTGCACCGACGGCTTGCGCGGCAGCGCGGGCAGCACCAGCGGCACTTCGATCAGCATCCCGCGATAGGCGCGCGCGACGGCGGGCTGGAACACCGGGGCGTGTTCGATCCGCGCATGTTTCTGCATTTCCGGCAGATGCTTGTGATCGAGGTTGAGGCCATAGGCGCGGAACGCGGTGTCGGTGCCGCCGCCTTCGAATTCGGCGATCATCGCCTTGCCGCCGCCCGAATAGCCCGACGCGCCGCTGGCCGATAGTGGCCAGTCGGGCGGGATCAGCCCCGCACGCACCAGCGGGCGGACCAGCGCGAGAAAGCCGGTCGGCCAGCAGCCGGGATTGGTGACGAGCCGCGCATCGCGGATCGCCGCGCCCTGGGCCGGTTCCAGTTCGGCAAAGCCATAGGTCCAGCCATCGGCGACACGATGCGCGGTCGAGGCGTCGATGATCCGCGTCGACGCATTGGTGGTCAATGCCACCGCCTCACGCGCGGCATCGTCGGGCAGGCACAGGATGACGAAATCGGCGTCGTTCAACGCCTGCGCCCGCTTGGCCGCATCCTTGCGATCCCGATCGTCCAGTTCGATCAAGCGGACTTCATCGCGCCCGGCCAGCCGGTCGCGGATTTC
>CADEEK010000085.1 GCA_902826325.1 uncultured Sphingomonadales bacterium | reverse complement strand
CCATCTTCAACATGCGCGCGCCGGGCATGACCCTGCACAAGATGCCGCTGTTCGTGTGGTCGGTGCTGATCACCGCCTTCCTGCTGCTGCTCGCGCTGCCGGTGCTGGCCGCCGCGATCACCATGTTGCTGACCGATCGTAACTTCGGCACCACCTTCTACGATCCGGCGGGCGGCGGCGATCCGGTGCTGTATCAGCATCTGTTCTGGTTCTTCGGCCATCCCGAAGTGTACATCATGATCCTGCCGGGCTTCGGCATCATCAGCCAGATCGTCTCGACCTTCAGCCGCAAGCCGGTGTTCGGCTATCTCGGCATGGCATACGCCATGGTCGCGATCGGCGTGGTCGGCTTCGTCGTCTGGGCGCACCACATGTTCACCACGGGCATGAGCGTGAATGTGAAGATGTATTTCACCGCCGCGACGATGATCATCGCGGTGCCGACCGGCATCAAGATCTTCTCGTGGATCGCGACGATGTGGGGCGGGTCGATGAGCTTCAAGACCCCGATGGTCTGGGCGATCGGCTTCATCTTCCTGTTCACCGTGGGCGGCGTCACCGGCGTCGTGCTGGCGAATGGCGGCGTCGACGATTACATGCACGACACCTATTATGTCGTCGCGCACTTCCACTATGTGCTTTCGCTGGGCGCGGTGTTCGGCCTGTTCGCGGGCTTCTACTACTGGTTCCCGAAAATGTTCGGGAAGATGTATAGCGAGTTCCTCGGCCAGCTGCACTTCTGGGTGTTCTTCGTCGGCGTGAACGTGCTGTTCTTCCCGCAGCATTTCCTGGGGCTTCAGGGCATGCCGCGCCGCTATCCCGACTATCCCGACGCCTATGCCTATTGGAACGAAATCTCGTCCTTCGGCTATGTGATCATGCTGGCGGGCGTGGCGATCTTCTTCGTCAACGTCATCTGGTCGCTGATCGCGGGCAAGCAGGCGCCGGACAACCCCTGGGGCGAAGGCGCCACGACGCTGGAATGGACCCTGTCCAGCCCGCCGCCGTTCCACCAGTTCGAGACCCTGCCGGTCATCGACGACGACAAGCACCACTAAGGGTTCGACCTGACCTGAAACACGAAACGCCCCGGTGGAAACGCCGGGGCGTTTTGGTTTCGGCAAGGGGGCGTGGCGATCGACCGCTTCGCGCCGTCGTGCGAAATCCATGGTCCGCATTCGCAACGCGCGTCGCCGTGCCGCTCAACTCTCCCCCCGCGCGCCAACCCGGCCTATAGGCCCCCACAAATGTCCGTCGCCAACCACGCCCTGATCCTGCCCGCCGACTGGCGCGATTTCCTTGCGTTGACCAAGCCCCGGGTGATGACGCTGGTCGTGTTCACCGGCCTGTGCGGGATGCTCGCCGCGCCGCAAGCCATCCACCCCGTGCTGGGCTTCACCGCGATCCTGTGCATCGCGCTCGGCGCAGGGGCGGCGGGGGCGCTCAACCAATGGTATGAGGCCGATCTCGACGCCAAGATGAAGCGGACGCAGGGCCGCCCGCTGCCCGCCGGGCGCATGGACCGCCAGTCGGCGCTGCATTTCGGCGTCGGCGTATCGGCGCTGTCGGTCATCCTGATGGGCCTCGCGGTCAACTACACCGCCGCCGCGATCCTGCTCGTCTCGATCCTGTTCTACGTCCTCATCTACACCGTCTGGCTCAAGCGCCGCACGCCGCAGAATATCGTCATCGGCGGCGCGGCGGGCGCGTTCCCCCCGCTGATCGGCTGGGCCGCCGCGACGGGGGAGGTGGCGTTGCTCCCCTTCCTGTTGTTCACGCTCGTCTTTCTGTGGACGCCGCCGCATTTCTGGGCGCTCGCGCTGTTCGTAAAGACCGATTACGCCAATGCGGGCGTCCCGATGCTGCCCGTGGTCGCGGGGGAAAAGGCGACGCGGGTGCAGATCGGCCTCTACACCATCCCGATGGCGATCGCCGCGATCGCGCCCTGGCCGCTGGGCCTGACCGGGCCGCTCTATGGCATCGTCGCGACGGTGCTGACCGCATTGTTCGCGCTGTTCGCGGTGCAGGTGGCGACGCGCATGGCCGCCGATACCGATACGATGAAGCCCGAAAAGCGGCTGTTCGCCTTTTCCATCCTCTATCTGTTCATTCTATTCGGCGCGGTTGCCGCCGACCGGTGGATTGGGGTCTAAACGCAGTTGGAACGAGGATCGAGATCGCCCGTGAAAGGCCGCCGACAAGGAACGCAGCGCAGACGCGTAGCTGAAGCTACGCGCAAGCAAGCGACGCCGTTCGGCGGCCTTCCACGGGCGACCGCGAAGCGGCGGGCCGAATTTGGCGTCAGGCGGCGTCATGCGTCGGTTACGATGCACCCCATCGCTCCCGCCTTGTTCCTGGCCTGGCGCCAAATTCGGCGCCGTCTCGACCTCGTTCCAACTGAGTTTAGACCCCGATGACCCCTGACGACGAAGACCTGATCCGCGCCCGGCAGAAATCGCGCGCCCGCATCATGGCGCTGCTGCTGCTCGCCTTTGTCATCCTGGTGTTCGCGATCAGCATCGTGAAGATCCAGATGGGCATGCCGCTGCGCGCAACCTAAGGAGGCTGGCGAAATGATCATCGCGCTCAATCGCATCGACCCAAAGCTGCGCACGGCGCTGTTCGCCGTGCTCGGCGTCATTGCGATGACCGGCGTCGCCTTTGCCAGCGTGCCGCTCTATCGCCTGTTCTGCCAGGTGACGGGCTTTGGCGGCACCACCCAAACGGCGCAGCGCGCCCCCGGCGCCGTCGATGCGCGGATCACCGTCGCCTTCGACAGCAACGTCGCCCCAGCGCTGACCTGGCAGTTCAAGCCCGAACTCGCGTCCGACACCATCGCGATCGGTGCGCGCGACATGGCGTTCTATACCGCCACCAACACCGGCACCGTGCCGATCACCGGCACCGCCACCTACAACGTCACGCCGCAACAGGCGGGCAAATATTTCACCAAAATCCAGTGTTTCTGCTTTACCGAGCAGACGCTGCAACCCGGCGAAACGGTGCGGATGCCGGTGATCTATTATGTCGATCCCAAAATCCTGACCGACCCCGACACGCGCGATGTCGAAAAGATCACGCTGTCCTATACATTTTACCCAGTGGATTCCGCCAAGCCGAGGGGCTAGGGGAATGCGAAACAACGCCTGAACAACAGGCCAAAGGAACAGGGACGTACCATGGCAGGCGCCAAGAACCACGATTACCATATCCTTCCGCCAAGCCCTTGGCCGCTGCTCAGCTCGATCGCCGCGCTGGTGCTCGCCGCCGGCGGCATCATGTATATGAAAGAGGCGGCGCATGGCGGCTGGGTCGCGCTTGGCGGCCTCGCCTTCGTGCTGATCTGCATGGCGTCCTGGTGGGCCGATGTGATCAAGGAAGCCAATGCCGGCGATCATACCCCGGTCGTTCAGCTGCACCTGCGCTACGGCATGATCCTGTTCATCGCGTCGGAAGTCATGTTCTTCGTCGGCTGGTTCTGGGCGTGGTTCGATTTCGCGCTGTTCCCGGTCGCGATGAACGTGACGGGCGAACATTCCAGCGTCGTCGACCTGATCGAGGGCGCCGTGGCGCAATTCCCGCCCAAGGGCATGGAAGTGCTTCCCGCCTTCCAGCTCCCGCTGCTCAACACCTTCATCCTGCTGCTGTCGGGCACCACCGTCACCTGGGCGCATCACGGCCTGATCCACAATCAGCGCGGCGGGGCGCTGCGCGGCCTGTGGGGCGCGATCGGCGTCGGCGAGAATGACGTGGTCAAGAAGGGGCTGTGGCTCACCATCATCCTCGGCCTGATCTTCTCCGGCATCCAGGCGTATGAATATGCCCATGCACCGTTCGTGTTCGGCAAGACCAACTATTCCTCGGCCTTCTACATGGCGACCGGCTTTCACGGCTTCCATGTCATCGTCGGCACGATCTTCCTGATGGTCTGCCTGCTGCGCGCCTATCAGGGCGATTTCACCCCGCGCCAGCATTTCGGTTTCGAAGCCGCCGCCTGGTATTGGCATTTCGTCGACGTCGTCTGGCTGTTCCTGTTCGTCGTCGTCTATGTCTGGGGCAGCGCCGGGGCACCGGTTCACGGGTGATCGCTGCGCGATGAGCGAGGGTCAGCCTCAGATCATCGAAACGGCACTAAAGGGGGCGTGTCCGCGTTGCGGCGCGCCCTCGCTGTTTGCGGGCTGGGTGAAGTTCGCCGCGCGATGCGGCAAATGCGGGCTGGATTACACCGCCTTTAATGTCGGCGATGGCCCCGCGGCGTTCCTGACGCTGATCGTCGGGACGATCATCGTCGTGCTGTCGGTGTGGCTCGAACTCGCCGCCAGCCCGCCGGTCTGGGTGCATCTTTTGATCTGGCCGCCGCTGACCGTGGCGCTGGTCGTCTTCACCCTGCGCTGGGCCAAGGGGGCGCTGCTCGCGCTCGAATATCGCAACGCCGCGCGTGAGGGGCGGCTGAAGGGCGGGCCGAAATGAAACTGCCCGTCCTCCCCACGGTCATCGTCGGCCTCGCCGTCGCGGCGATGATCGCGCTCGGCGTCTGGCAGCTCGACCGGCGTGGGCAAAAGGAAGCGGCGCTCGCCCGCTATGCCGGGAACAGCGCGCCGCCGGTAATGGCCTTTCCCAACCCGCCGGTGGGCGACGAACATCTGTTCCGCCGCGCCAGCGCCATGTGCCTGCAGGTCGTCGGCTGGACGGAACAGGCGGGTCGCGCCGAGGACGGCACAAAGGGCTGGCGCCATATCGCGCAGTGCCGCACTGGAATCGAGGCACTGACCATCCCCATCGACATGGGCGTCAGCACCGCACCCGGCGCCACCCCGCTATGGCAAGGCGGCGACGTCACCGGCACCATCACCCACGCCCCCGATTCGACCCCGCTGCTCGCCAGCCTGCTGCGCAAACGCGGCCCCCGCCCGCTGATGCTCGTCGCGCAAACCCCCGCCCCCGGCCTGTCCGAAAGCGCCCGCCCCGATCCCGCCAGCGTCCCCAACAACCACCTCGCCTATGCCGTGCAATGGTTCCTGTTCGCCGCAATCGCGCTGGTCATCTACCTGCTCGCGCTGCGCTGGCGCCAACGGCGAATGGATGGAAGCCAAGACCAGGCCAGCTGACCACCCCGCTTCGAATGCACGCCCTTGCCAATCGTCGTCATGCTGAACTTGTTTCAGCATGACGACGGCCGTAAAGCCGCCGCGCGCTATATACACCCGTCACCCCGGACTTGATCCGGGGTCCCGCTGTTCCGACCGGCCACGCAGAGGCGGGATCCCGCCCCCCGCTAAAGCCAGTCTTTCTTGCTCCCCGGCCCCCACCCCGCTAACCCGCAGCGCCATGCGTTACCAGAGCACGCGCGGCACCGCGCCCGAACTCGATTTCCGCGACGTCACGCTGGCGGGCCTCGCCAGCGACGGCGGCCTTTATGTCCCGGTCGAATGGCCGACGATGGGCGCGGACCAGATCGCGGACCTGGCGGGCCTGTCCTATGTCGAAACCGCCGTGCGGGTGATGCAGCCGTTCGTCGGCGACTCGCTCGGCGAAACGGAGCTGCGCGACCTGTGCACCGCCGCCTATGGCCGGTTCGGCCATGACGCGGTGACGCCGCTGGTCCAGCTCGACCATCGCCATTTCCTGCTCGAACTGTTCCACGGGCCGACGCTGGCGTTCAAGGATGTCGCGCTGCAGCTGCTCGGGCTGTTCTTCGAACGCTTCATCGCGGGCACCGACCGGCATCTGACGATCGTCGGCGCGACCAGCGGCGATACCGGCTCCGCCGCGATCGACGCGGTGGCGGGGCGTGAGGGGATCGACATCTTCATGCTCCACCCGCGCGGGCGGGTCAGCGATGTGCAGCGGCGACAGATGACGACCGTGCTGTCGCCCAACGTCCACAATATCGCCATCGAGGGCAGCTTCGACGACGCGCAGGCGATGGTAAAGGCGATGTTCAACGACGCCAGTTTCGCCGGGCGGTTCCAGGTGACGGCGGTCAATTCGATCAACTGGGCGCGGCTGATGGCGCAGGTGGTCTATTATTTCTACGCCGCCGTGCGCCTCGGCGCGCCGCACCGCACGGTGGCGTTCAGCGTGCCGACCGGCAATTTCGGCGATGTGTTCGCGGGCTATGTCGCCGCGCGCATGGGCCTGCCGGTCGAACGGCTGATCGTCGCGACCAATGTCAACGACATCCTCCACCGCGCGCTGTCGGCGGGCGATTATTCGACCGGCACGGTGACGCCGACCGCCGCGCCCAGCATGGATATTCAGGTCAGTTCGAACTTCGAACGGCTGCTGTTCGATCTGGCGGGCCGCGACGGCGCGGCGCTGGCGGAACAGATGCGCGGGTTCGAGGCGAGCAGGGCGATGCGCCTCACCAATGCGCAGCAACAGGGCGCGGGCAAATTGTTCGCCAGCGACCGGATCGACGCGGGCGAAATGGCACAGGCAATGGCCTGGGCGGCCAGCCGCGCCGGTCAGATCCTCGATCCCCACACCGCCATCGGCCTCGCCGCCGCGCGCCGTGCGGATGTGGCCGCGCAGGTGCCGGTGGTGACGCTGGCGACCGCGCATCCGGCCAAGTTCGGCGATGCGGTCGAACGCGCCACCGGCTTCCGCCCGCCGCTGCCGCCGCGCGTCGGCGACCTGTTCGACCGCGAGGAACGCTATGACGTCCTGCCCGCG
The DNA here is from genome assembly GCA_902826325.1 of uncultured Sphingomonadales bacterium. Classification (GTDB taxonomy): domain Bacteria; phylum Pseudomonadota; class Alphaproteobacteria; order Sphingomonadales; family Sphingomonadaceae; genus Sphingomonas. The sequence goes on along the minus strand of CADEEK010000085.1, from coordinate 2,493 downwards.
ACATTCGATGCGATCACCGGCTATGTGGCGGAACGGGGCACGCCGAAACCCTAACCGTGCTCCTGCGAAGGCAGGAGCCCAGGGTAGCAAGGGACTCCGCTCACCACCCAGGCGCCTGCTTTCGCAGCCGCACGGCTGCGCCTAAAGGGGGACCATGAACCTCATCACCCTCACCGGCGAACCATGGGCCGATTACGGCCTGGTCGACTCCGGCCATGGCCGCAAGCTCGAACGCTATGGCGATTACCGCTTCATCCGCCCCGAACCGCAGGCGATGTGGGCGCCCGCGTCCGACGATTGGGACGCGCATGGCGAATTCGTGCCGGGATCGGATGAGGAAGGCGGCGGCCGCTGGATGTTCGACAAGCCGGTTCCGCGCGAAGGCTGGCCGCTCGCCTGGAACGAGGCGAAGTTCACCGCCCAGACGACGCCCTTCCGCCATCTCGGCTTCTTCCCCGACATGGCGCCGGTGTGGCGCTGGATGCGCGACCAGACCGCCGGGGTCGATGCGCCGACCGTCATGAACCTGTTCGGCTATACCGGTGTCGGCACGCTGGCGATGGCCGCATCCGGCGCGCAAATGGTCCATGTCGATGCGTCCAAGAAATCGGTCGAGGCGGCGAAGGGCAATGCCGCGCTGTCGGACATGACCGACAGGCCGGTGCGCTGGATCGTCGACGATGCCGCCAAATTCGTCGCGCGCGAGGTGCGCCGGGGCCGCCGCTATGACGGCATACTGCTCGATCCACCCAAATATGGCCGCGGCCCGACCGGCGAGGTGTGGCAACTCGAACGCGATCTCCCCGGCCTGATCGCCGATTGCCGCCAGCTGCTCGACGCCGACTCGCGCTTGCTGTTCCTCACCGTCTATGCGATCCGCATGTCGGCGCTGGCGATCGGCGAATTGCTCAGCCAGCATTTCGCCGACTTGGGCGGCAAGGTCGAATGCGGCGAACTCGGCGTGCGCGAAGAGGCGCGAGGGCTGGTGCTGCCGACCGCGATCTTCGCGCGGTGGAGCCGTTGACTTCAAGTCCGTCACCCTGAACTTGTTTCAGGGTCCATTTCTCCGCAAGCGATAGCGCCAGTTGTTGCGCTGTGGATGCTGAAACAAGTTCAGCATTACGGTGAAGGGTTTTACCGCTTCAGCACAAGCATTTTCCTACATCGAAAAAATCTGCTTCATCCTGTGCGATGGAGCAAATGCCACCCCCGCCCGCCCCCCGCGCACTGGACCCCGGCCAGACAGCGTATCCTCCTCACCGCGCTGATGGAAACGGGCAGCGTCGCGCAGGCCGCCCGTGCGGCGGGCATGTCGCGGTCCAGCGCGCATCGCCTGCGCCGCCGTCTCGCCGGCACGCCTTTCGACCGGGCCTGGGATCAGGCGCTGGCGCTGCACGCGCAGGCGCTGGCCGACCCCATCGCCGCCTTGCGACCGCGTCGGTGACGCCAGGGTGTCGCCTTTCCGTCCGGAACCGGCGCGAACCCGGCGCGTCATTGATGCCGGTTCGGCGCGGGCGGGATGCGCGGGTGGCGCGTCATTGTCGCGCGGTTGCGGCCACAGTGGCGCGATACGGGCGCAAACCCGCCCCATCGGCCCGGAAAGCCTTCATTTATGTCAGGCCCTTATTTCTGTCAGGGACGTCAGCCGTCCGGCGTCACCCCCGCCCCATCCGCATCGCCGCGCCCGCGACGAACGGACACCCGGCGACCAGCAACAGGCTCACCGCCCCCAGCAGCTTGAGCGCACTCGGATCGTCCCCCATCGCCCCCGCGCCAAAGATCAGCAGCGGCACCGCAAAGGGGAGCATCACCAGCCCCGCCACCGCGCCCGCACCGCGCAGTCCCGCGGTCAGCGCGGCGGTCGCGACGCCGAGTGCCGCCAGCCCCGGCGTGCCGATCGCCAGACTCAGCCCCGCCGCCAGCGCCTGTTCCAGCGACAGCCCCAGCAACCCGCTTGCCACCGCCACCGCCAGCAACAGCGTCGGCGCAAAGCCCAGCCAATGCCCGACCATCTTCGCCGCCGCGACGCTGGCATCGCTCCAGCCACGAACGCTGAGCTGATCGAGCACCCCGCTCTCCAGATCGGGCGCCACCAGCCGCTCGACCGGCAACAGCGCCGCCAGCAACGCCGCCGCCCAGATCACCCCGCCGCCGATCCGCGCGAGCAATTTCGGCTCCGGCCCCACCGCGAACGGAAACAGGATCGCGACCAGCAGGAAAAAGGCGATCGGCAGCGTCAGTCCTCCCGCCGCCCATGCCCGCCGCAGCTCGCGCGCCACCAATGCGCCGAACCCGCTCACGCGCTGCCCCCGATCACAATCTCCCGCGCGCCCTGCATCCGGATCGGCAGGTGCGTCGCCACCACCGCGATCCCGCCCGCCGCGCGGTGCGCCGCGATCAGGCCGCCCAGCATTCCGATCGCGCCATGGTCCAGCCCGTTGGCCGGTTCGTCGAGCAGCCAGACCGGCGCCCCGCTCGCCACCACCCGCCCGA
>CADEEK010000084.1 GCA_902826325.1 uncultured Sphingomonadales bacterium | reverse complement strand
CGCCAGCGGTTTGTGGCTGACCTTTGGCGTGCTTACCCGGCTGGATGCGACGCTCGCGCAGGTGACGGGCCGGATTGCGGCGGGCAATCTGTATGTGAACCGCAACATGATTGGCGCGGTGGTGGGGGTTCAGCCCTTTGGCGGGCGGGGCCTGTCCGGCACCGGGCCAAAGGCGGGCGGGCCGCTCTATCTCGGGCGGCTGGTGCAGGCGCCGACTGTGCCGTCGGGGCTCGAGACGCAAGGTGGCGATCCGCTGCTGCGCGATTTCACCGACTGGCTGGGCGAAGCGGCGGAGGCGGGGCGCGCGGCCGGGACCGCCTCGCTGCTCGGCGCCGCGATCGAACTGCCAGGGCCGGTGGGCGAACGGAACCTCTATTCGCTGCATCCGCGCGGCCGCATCCTGTTGCTGCCGACGACGCGCGCGGGGCTGATCGAGCAGCTCACCGCCGTGCTGGCGACCGGCAACCGCGCGGTGATCGGCAACACGGCCCTTCGCACCGAATTTGGCGCAATTCCCGACAGCCTCGCCGCGCGGTTCGCATGGGCGGACGACTGGCAAACGGCCGGTCCCTTTGCCGGTGCCCTGATCGAGGGGGATGCTGCGGCGCGCCTTGCGGCACTGGCGGAAATCGCGGCGCTGCCCGGACCGATCGTGCTGGTCCAGGCGGGGCAGCCACGGCTCGACTGGCTGGTCGAGGAAGTGTCGATGTCGATCAACACCACCGCGTCGGGCGGCAATGCCAGTTTGATGGCGCTGGCCTGACCCTGTCGGTCTTTGCCCTGGCGCGGTTGCGCTGTTAGGCGATCGGTCAGGCGAAGGGAGAGCGGCGCGATGCGTTACGATGTGGTGATTGTCGGGGCGGGCCATGGCGGCGCGCAGGCGGCGATCGCGTTGCGCCAGCACAAGTTCGACGGATCGATCGCAGTGATCGGCGACGAACCCGAATTGCCCTATGAACGCCCGCCGCTTTCCAAGGAATATCTGCAGGGCGAAAAGCCGTTCGAGCGGATGTTGATCCGGCCCGCCGCGTTCTGGGACGAGCGCGCGGTGACGATGCTGCTCGGTCGGCGGGTCGTGGCGGTGGATGCACAGGCGCATCGCGTGACATGCACCGACGGCACGACGATTACCTATGGCCGGTTGATCTGGGCGACGGGGGGCAGTCCGCGCCGGATCGCGTGCGACGGACGGGATCTGGCGGGCATCCACACCGTCCGCACCCGCGCCGATGCCGACCGGATCATGGCGCAGCTGAACGACGTCCAGCAGGCGGTGGTGATCGGCGGCGGCTATATCGGGCTGGAGGCGGCGGCGGCGCTGACCAAATTCGGCAAGCGGGTCGTGCTGCTGGAGGCGCAGGAGCGGGTGCTGGCGCGGGTCGCGGGCGCGGCGCTGTCGCGTTTTTACGAGGGCGAGCATCGCGCGCACGGCGTCGACATCCGGCTGGGCGCGGCAATGGCCGGGTTCGAAGGGACGGAACGGGTCAGCGGCGTGCGGATGCGCGATGGCGAGGTGATTGCTGCGCAGATGGTGATCGTCGGCATCGGCATCGTCCCGGCGGTGCAGCCGTTGATTGTGGCGGGGGCCGACGGCGGCGATGGCGTCGCTGTGGATGGCCAGTGCCGCACCTCGCTGCCCGACATCTTCGCGATCGGCGATTGCGCGCTGCATGCCAATCGCTTTGCCGATGGCATGCCGATCCGGCTCGAATCGGTGCAGAATGCGAACGATCAGGCGACGCTGGTGGCCCGGACGATCATGGGCCAGCACCTCATCTATGATGCGGTGCCCTGGTTCTGGTCGAACCAGTACGATCTGCGGTTGCAGACGGTGGGCCTGTCCGCCGGCCATGATGCGACGTTGGTGCGCGGCGATCCGGCGGACCGCAGCTTTTCGGTGATTTACCTGAAGGACGGACGGGTGATCGCGCTCGATTGCGTCAACGCGACCCGCGATTATGTGCAGGGGCGCAGGTTGGTGGTCGAACGGTTGGCGCCCGACCCGGCGTTGCTGGCCGATCTTGCGGTGCCGCTCAAGGAACTGGTGGGTTGACCGCCAGAAAATAGGACGCCCGGATGGTGATCCGGGCGCCCCGTGGGGCGGCGCGAAGGGGGGAGCGCGCGCCGCCTTTGATATGGGTCGATCAGGCGACCGAACGGTGGTCGATCGCGGTGGTTTCGCTGCCCGCGCCGATCGCGATCTTCTTGGGCTTCATCGCTTCGGGCACTTCGCGGACGAGTTCGATCACCAACAGGCCGTCGGTCAGGTCGGCGCGTTCGACGCGGACAAAATCGGCCAGTTCGAACCGGCGTTCAAAGCCGCGATTGGCGATGCCGAGATGCAGCATCTGCGCGGCACTGTTATCCTGCGATTCGCCCTTCTTGCCGCTGACCAGCAACAGGTTCTGCTGTGCGGTGATCTCGATCTCGTCGGGCTTGAACCCGGCCACGGCGATCGTGATGCGATAGCGGTCGTCCGAAATGCGTTCGAGGTTGAACGGGGGGTAATTCTCGCTGCCCGACTGGCGCGCGGTCGCTTCGAGCATGTCGAACAACCGGTCGAATCCGATCGTCGAGCGGCGGAAGGGGGTCAAATCGATCTGACGCATGGTCTAATCCTCCAAATGAGCAATTTCAACGTCTTGGCAGCGTCCAAAAGGTTGCGACGCGATGCCAGCGCGGCCCCGAAGGCGCCGTGCCAGGCTGATTTGGGAACGGATCGGGACGTTTCAAGTGGTCGGTCGAAAACGCCCGAATCCGTGGCTTAAAACCTATCATTAAAATAGGAATAGAAACGCTTTGTCGATTAATCCTATCAAATGAGTGGAGGTTTGGCGCGTCCATCGTTGAAGGGAAATGCCGATGTCTCGCCACTCGCTTGCGCTCCTGCTCGCTACGACCAGTCCCGCCGTCGCGCAGGTCGCGCCAGCCGCCGACGGGGAGGCGCAGGCGGCACCCGCCAATCCGTATCGCGATGCCGAGCAGGTTCAGCAAAGCCCCGTCGCCGCCGATATCGTCGTCACCGCCCGTCGCCGCCGCGAACAGGTTCAGGACGTGCCGATCGCCATCGCGGTGCTCGGCGTCAAGGAGCTGGAAAATACCGGCAGCTTCAACATCGCGCGGCTGCAGCAGTTGCAGCCGACGCTGCAATTCTATTCGTCCAATCCGCGCAATTCGGCCGTCAATATCCGCGGCCTGGGCGCCCCGCTTGGCCTCACCAATGACGGGATCGATCAGGGCGTCGGCGTCTATATCGACCAGGTCTATATGGGCCGGGTGGCGGTCGCATCGCTCGACTTCCTCGATGTCGAGCAGGTCGAAACGCTGCGCGGGCCGCAGGGGACGCTGTTCGGCAAGAACACGGTCGCGGGCGCGATCAACATCACCGGCAGGGCGCCGAGCTTCACGCCCGAAGCGCGGGTCGAGCTGTCGGCCGGCAACCTCGCGTTCCGGCAAGTGAAGGCATCGGTCAGCGGCCCGCTGAACGATCGGCTGGCGGCGCGCCTGGGGCTGGCGATGACCGGGCGGCGCGGCACGCTCTACAATGTCGCGACCGGCACGCACGTCAATGCGCAGGGCAATCTGGGGTTGAAGACATCGCTGCTGTGGCGCGCCAGCGACGTGTTGGATGTGACATTCAGCGCCGACTATAATCGCCAGAACCCGGCCTGTTGCGCGCAGATTTTCGTCGCCGTCGGCCCGACGCAGCGGCCCGCCAACCGCCGGTTCGACGCGCTTGCCGCCGCGCAGAATTATGCGCCGGTCAGCCGCGATCCGTTCGACCGGCTGACCGATCTGGATGCGCCGCTCGCCGCGCGCAACGTCATGGGCGGCGCGTCGCTCCGCGCCGAGCTGGATCTGGGGGGCGGCACGCTGACATCGGTCAGTGCCTGGCGCTTCTGGGACTGGTCGCCCAGCAACGATCGCGATTTTACCGGCCTGCCGATCACCACCGTGTCGCAAAATCCGACGCGGCAGGATCAGTTTACCCAGGAATTCCGCTACGCCGGCGGTGGGGACGAGCTCAACTATGTTCTGGGCGCATTCGGCTTCTATCAGACGATCCATACGACCGGCACCCAGCGACAGGGACCGGCGGCCAGCCGCTGGCTGCTGGCGCCCGGCGACCCGCTGTCGGCCGATCCCGGCGTGCTCGACGGGCTGACCGCCGACAATGACGTCCGCCTGCACAATTTCAGCGGCGCGGTGTTCGGCAAGCTCAACTGGACGCTTGCGCCCGGGGTGACGATTTCTCCGGGGCTGCGGATCAACCATGACGACAAGGTCGGCAGCTATGTCAGCATCGTTCGCGACGGGCAGGGCAATCTGGTGCCCGCGACCGGCGGCACCGCGCGGCAGGCGGCGCAGCGCGGCGTGCTGCAGCCCCAGGCCTTTTTCGATCAGGCCTATCGCGCGTGGAACCTGTCCTATGACCTGACCGCATCCTACAAACCGGGGCGGGACGTGCTGATCTATGCCAGCTATGCGCGCAGCTTCAAATCGGGCGGGCTGAACCTGAACGGCGTGCCGGTGGTCGATGGCGTGGTGCAGACGCAATTGGCGCAGGTCGCGCCCGAGCGGGTCGAACATGTCGAGATCGGCGCCAAGACGCAATTCTGGGATCGGCGCGTGACGCTGAACCTAAGCGGCTTTTCGACGGTGATTCGCGACTATCAGGCCGTCGTCAACAACGGGTCGACGACGACGCTGCGCGGCTATCTCGCCAATGCGGGCAAGGTGCGGGTGCGCGGAGTGGAGGCCGATCTGTCGGTGCGGCCAGACGCGCGGCTCTCGCTCTATGTCAATGGCGCCTATGCCGATCACCGCTATGTCGATTTCAGGAACGCGCCATGTCCGCCGGAACGGTCGGGCGGGGCGGGCAGCCCGATCGCGTGCGACATATCGGGCCAGTGGCTGCCGGGTATTTCGAACTGGGCCTTTTCCTATGGTGGGGAAGGCAATCTGCCGGTGCGATTGGGCGACGAAGCGGGTGAAGCCTATCTCGGCGTCGATGCCAGCAGCCGGTCGCGCTTTTCATCCAACGCCTCGCGCTCGGCGGCGACCGACATTGGCGGATATACGCTGGTCAATGCGCGGCTCGGCTTTCGAAACGCGCGGGGGTTCAACGCCTTTGCCTGGGTGCGCAACCTGTTCGACGCGCGCTATTTCGAACAGCTGGCCGTAACCCCGGGCAATACCGGCCTGATCGCGGGCAGTGTCGGCGATCCGCGAACCTATGGCGTCACGCTGGCGCTGTCGTTCTGATCGATAGGTGCAAGGCCGGGGCGGCGGAGACGGATTCGGGCGGAAAAGGAAACGCCCGGACCGTTTCCGGCCCGGGCGCCTGCGTGACGATGCCTCGTCAGCCCCCTTGTGGCCACCTGGCCCACGCACCTTGTGAAAAGGCGGGGCACAAGAGCCTCCCCGAACCACGGCCATTGCCTGCGCTTCGTGGGGCGATGCCTACGGGTTGAGGGCGCGATTGTCACCCCGTTAACCTGCCGGCAACTTGAATTGGCCGGACGCTGTGTCGATTCAGCAACACGGTGGATTGCGCGGCGCTTGCCGCCGCCCTAACACCCGCCGTCATGTTGCTTTCCCGATACGAACGGACGATCGCCCGCCGCTACCTGTTGCCGGGGCGGGGGGAGGCGTTCATCTTCCTGGTCGCGGCGATCAGCCTGATCGCGGTGATGCTGGGCGTCGCCGCGCTGGTGATCGTGATGAGCGTGATGAACGGCTTTCGCGCGGAGCTGTTCGACAAGATCACCGGCCTGAACGGTCATGCCGTCGTGCAGGGCTATGGTGGCCAGTTGCGCGACTGGCGCGAGATTCTGGCGGAGGCGAAGAAGACGCCCGGCGTCACCAGCGCCACGCCGTTGATCGAACAGCCGCTGATGGCCAGCTTTCAGGGCCGGGTCGAAGGGGTGCTGGTGCGCGGGATGAGCATCGCCGACATTCGCGGCAATCCGACGATTTCGACCAATGTCGTGCTGGGCGATATCCGCCAGCTGACGCCGGAATGCGAATGTGTCGCGATCGGCTCGCGCCTTGCCAACACGCTTGGCGCGTCGCTGGGCAGCAGCGTGTCGCTGCTCAGTCCGCAGGGGCTGACCAGCCCGTTCGGCACGGTGCCGCGCATCGTCTCCTATCGCGTCGCGGCGATTTTCGAGGTCGGCGTCTATGATTATGACAAGGCGTTCGTGGTGATGCCGATGGAAACGGCCCAGACGCTGCTGCTGATGGGTGATTCGGTCGGGATGATCGAGATCGATACCGAGGACCCCGACCGGGTGGGCGAGATCCTGCGGCCCCTGGCGGAGAAGGTCGAGACGAGCGGGCAGCTGACCGACTGGCGCACGCTCAACGCCTCGCTGTTCGAGGCGCTGGCGGTCGACCGGCTGGTGACGTTCACCGTGTTGTCGATCCTGATCATGGTCGCGGTGTTCAACATCCTGTCCTCGCTGATCATGCTGGTGCGCGCCAAGACGCGCGACATCGCGATCCTGCGAACGATGGGCGCGACACGCAGCGGGCTGATCAAGATTTTCGTGACGGTGGGCACGGTGATCGGCTCGCTCGGCATCGTCGCGGGGCTGATCCTGGGGTTCGTCCTGCTCTATTTCCGGCATGGCGTGCTGAGTGCGATCGGCTTTGTGAGCGGGCAGCAGATCTGGGACCCGTCGATGCGCTATCTAACCGAACTTCCGGCCAAGACCGATCCGGTCGAGGTGGCGGGAATCGCGCTGATGGCGCTGGTGTTCAGCTTCCTCGCGACGCTTTACCCGGCGTTCAAGGCGGCGAGCACCGATCCGGTGCAGGTGCTGCGTTATGAGTGAGCCGGTTCTGCACACCACTGGCCTGCGCCGCGCCTTTACCCAGGGCGAAACCACCATCCATGTCCTGCGCGGCGTCGACCTGACCGTGGGGCAGGGAGAGATCGTCGCGCTGCTCGGCCCGTCGGGATCGGGCAAGTCGACGCTGTTGCAGGCGGTCGGCCTGCTGGAAGGCGGATTTGATGGATCGATCCGCATCGACGGGGCCGAGGCGTCGAAGCTGGAGAGCCACGAACGCACGCTGACGCGGCGCGACAAGCTTGGCTTCGTCTATCAGTTCCACCATCTGCTGCCCGATTTCAACGCGCTCGAAAATGTCGAGTTGCCGCAATTGATCCAGGGCGCGGGATTTGCCGATGCCAGAGCGCGGGCCGAAGTGCTGCTGAGCGCGCTCGGCCTTGCCCAGCGGCTGACGCATCGGCCCAACCAGCTGTCGGGCGGCGAGCAGCAGCGGGTCGCGGTGGCGCGCGCGCTGGCCAATCGACCGGCGCTGGTGCTGGCCGACGAACCGACCGGCAATCTGGATGAAAAGACCGCCGATGTGGTGCTTGCCGAATTTCTGCGGCTGGTGCGCGGCGAGGGATCGGCGGCACTGATCGCGACGCATAACGAACGGCTGGCGGCGAAGATGGACCGGGTCGTGCGACTACATGAGGGGGTGCTAGAATGAGCCTGTGGATCGATCCGCCGACGCTGGAGGGCGGTCATGTCACGCTGCGCCCGCTGGAGCCGGAGGATCGCGACGCGTTGCTCGCCGCCGCGGCGGACGGGCGGTTGTGGGAGCTGTTCTACACCGTCGTGCCGGGACCGGACACGATCGATTACTGGCTGGCCAATGCCTTTCGCGAGCGGGGCGAAGGGCGCAGCATGCCCTTCGCCGTGCTGGATGCGGGCGGCAGCCTGGTTGGATCGACCCGCTATCTGCGAATGAACCGCGCGCATCGCCGGGTCGAGATCGGCGGCACCTTTTACGCCGCGCGATCGCAGCGCACGGGCCTCAATACCGAGTCCAAGCTGTTGTTGCTGACCCATGCGTTCGAGGCGCTGGATTGCGTGTGCGTCCAGTTCCGCACCGACTGGTTCAACACCGGATCGCAACGCGCGATCGAACGGCTGGGCGCCAAGCGTGACGGCGTGCTGCGCGGACAGCGGATCATGGCCGACGGACGTGTGCGCGACACGGTGGTCTATTCGATCCTGGACCATGAATGGCCGGGGGTGAAGCGCAACCTCGAAACCATGGCGATGCGCGCGGCGCTCCGCGGTTAGGCAGACGTACCGATTTTCGCTATCATGATCCACAACAGGATCAGGAGGTTGCGATGCGCGTGCCATCCCCCGCCATGTTGGCCGTTGCCTTGGCCGGTTTCGCGGCACCGGCCATCGGCCAATCGGTGCCCCCGCAGCCGCCGCGCCCCTGCGCTGCGCCCGAGTTCGGCCAGTTCGATTTCTGGGTCGGCGACTGGGAGGTCTATCCCACCGGATCGCAGAAGCTGGTCGCGCACAGCCGGATCGAAAAGCTCTATAATGGCTGTGCGATCCGCGAAAACTGGGCGCCGCTCAGTGGACAGACCGGCGGGAGCCTCAACACCTATGTCGTCGCGGCGAAGGAATGGCGGCAACTGTGGACCGATTCATCGGCCAGCTGGGCGGAATTTCGCGGTGGGTTTGATGGCAAGGCGATGGTCCTGACCGGCACCGGCTTTGCCCCGAACGGCGCGCTGACGCGGATGACCTATACGCCGCAGCCCGACGGGTCGGTGCGCCAATATGGCGAGAACTCGACCGACAAGGGCGCCAGCTGGACGCCGAGTTTCGACTTCACCTATCGCCGTGCAAAGGACGATCAATGAGCGAGATAACCCGAATTCCGTTGACGGCGGCGGGCGGCGAAGAAACCGACCTGTCCGCCCATGCGGGCAAGGTGCTGCTGATCGTCAATGTCGCGTCGCAATGCGGTTTCACGCCGCAATATGCGGGGCTGGAGCAGCTCTATCGGACCTATGCCGATCGCGGCTTTGCGGTGCTGGGCTTTCCCTGCAACCAGTTCGGTGCGCAGGAGCCGGGGGATGCGGCGGAAATCGCGAATTTCTGTTCGCTGACCTATGACGTGACCTTTCCGCTGTTCGCCAAGATCGACGTGAATGGCGAGAATGCCGCGCCGCTTTATCGCTACCTCAAGGCCGCCGCGCCGGGGCTGTTCGGGACCGAGGGGATCAAGTGGAACTTCACCAAGGTCCTGATCGACCGCGACGGGCAGGTCGTCGCACGGCATGCACCACAAACCAAGCCGGAGGATATTGCGGCGGAGATTGAGCAGTTGCTTCAGACCTGATCTGTGCCGTTGCGCCGGGGTGCGCTGGTGGCTTGATATTGCGCGATCTACATCGAAGCATTGGACCTGCGGCCCGGTGGACCCCGGCACAAGGCCGGGGTGACGACAGGATACCG
>CADEEK010000083.1:5497-9324 GCA_902826325.1 uncultured Sphingomonadales bacterium | reverse complement strand
CGCGCCCATTTGCCCTTGGCTTTGGGGCGCGTCATAGGGCGGTGTGCGTGGGTTGCCATCCGGGTCGAGCTGTGCCGCCCGAATGTTGCGGCGGCTGGTGTGGCGGCGCCTTCGGGTGAGCGCCGGTCGCGTTGGCGTTCGGGACGAATTTCTTTATCGCGGGCGAGAGCCCATCGCTGGCCATCCCTGAGGAGACATGTATGAAAACCCGCGCCGCCGTTGCCTTTGAAGCGAAACAGCCGCTGGAGATTGTGGAGCTCGATCTGGCGGGCCCGAAGGCGGGCGAGGTGCTGGTCGAGATCATGGCGACCGGCATCTGCCATACCGATGCCTATACGCTCGACGGGCTGGACAGCGAGGGGATCTTTCCCAGCGTGCTCGGCCATGAAGGCGCGGGGATCGTGCGCGAGGTGGGGGCAGGCGTCACCAGCGTCGCGCCTGGCGACCATGTCATCCCGCTCTACACGCCCGAATGCCGCCAGTGTAAATCCTGCCTGTCGGGCAAGACCAATTTGTGCACGGCGATCCGCGCGACGCAGGGCAAAGGCCTGATGCCCGACGGGACCAGCCGGTTCAGCTACAAGGGGCAGACGATCCATCACTATATGGGCTGTTCGACCTTTTCGAACTTCACCGTGCTGCCCGAGATCGCGGTGGCGAAGATCCACGCGGACGCGCCGTTCCAGACCAGCTGCTACATCGGTTGCGGGGTGACGACCGGCGTCGGCGCGGTGGTCAATACGGCCAGGGTGCAGGTCGGCGACAATGTCGTGGTGTTCGGGCTGGGCGGGATCGGGCTGAACGTCCTGCAGGGCGCGCGGCTGGCGGGCGCGAACCGGATCATCGGCGTCGACATCAATCCCGATCGCGAGGCATGGGGCCGCCAGTTCGGCATGACCGATTTCCTCAACAGCACGGGCATGTCGCGCGAGGCGATCGTCGCGAAAATCCTGGAGCTGACTGATGGCGGGGCGGACTACACCTTCGATGCGACCGGCAATACCGAGGTGATGCGCACCGCGCTGGAGGCATGCCATCGCGGCTGGGGCACCAGCATCATCATCGGCGTGGCCGAGGCGGGCAAGGAAATCGCGACACGCCCGTTCCAGCTCGTCACCGGGCGTAACTGGCGCGGCACCGCGTTCGGCGGGGCCAAGGGGCGGACCGATGTGCCGAAGATTGTCGACATGTATATGGACGGCAAGATCGCGATCGACCCGATGATCACCCATGTGCTGAGCCTGGAGGAGATCAACAAGGGGTTCGACCTGATGCATGCAGGCGAAAGCATCCGCAGCGTCGTGTTGTTCTGATCGCATGGTAAAGAACGGCGATAAAGTGCTGGAAACATTGTCCACCAATGCCAGCCATGGCGGGGTGCAGGGCGTCTATCGCCACGCATCGACCGCGATCGGGACCGACATGGTGTTTTCGGTGTTCGTGCCGCCGCACGCGGCGGGCGTGAAGCTGCCGGTCGTGTGGTTTCTGTCGGGCCTGACCTGCACCCATGCCAATGTCACGGAGAAGGGCGAATATCGCCGCGCCTGCGCCGACCTCGGCCTGATCCTGGTGGCGCCGGATACCAGCCCGCGTGGCGAGGGCGTCGCCGACGATGCCGATGGCGCCTATGATTTCGGGCTGGGCGCAGGCTTTTACGTCGATGCGACACAGGCGCCGTTCGCGGCGCATTATCGCATGTGGACCTATCTCGCCGCCGAGCTGCCCGCGCTGATCGCCGCGCAATTCCCGGCGGACATGGATCGCCAGTCGATCATGGGACATTCGATGGGCGGGCATGGCGCGCTGACCATTGCGCTGCGCCATCCAGACCGGTTCCGCGCCGTATCGGCCTTTGCCCCGATCGTCGCGCCGAGCCAGGTGCCCTGGGGCCAGAAAGCGCTGGGCGGCTATCTGGGGCCGGATCGTGCGGCATGGCGCGGCCATGATGCGGTCGCGTTGATCGAGGATGGCGCGCGGGTGGCGGCGATACTGGTCGATCAGGGGGAGGCCGACCCGTTTCTGGCCGAACAGCTGCGCCCGGAATTGCTCGACGCCGCGTGCCGCGACCATGGCATCGACCTGACGCTGCGGATGCAGCCGGGGTACGACCACAGCTATTATTTCATCTCGACCTTCATCGACGATCATCTGCGCTGGCACGCGGCGCGCCTGGGCTGACGGGGCGGGACCGTCGGGGGCGATTTCGCGCGACTGACCTATTTCGTCTGTTCGCGGGGGCGGGCGCGGTGCTAATGCGCGGCGATGTTTCGCGGGTTACTGGTCATCGCATCGCTGTTGCTGTCCGCCGGTGCGATGGCACAGGCACCGCAACCGCGCATCGCGCCGTCAGCGGCGGCAAAGGCGGCACTGGCGCGGGGCGATACCGCCGCGGGCCTCGAATTGCTGTGGACCGAAATCGGCGCGTGTGAGCGTGCGCATCCGCGCGATCCGATCTGCCTCGACCTGCGTCTGGCCGCGGCCGAAGCGGCGCTGGCGATCGGGCACCGGGCGACCGAGAGCAATGCGTTCAGCGCGCTGTTGCTGACCAAGACGCCGCTGGAACGGCTGCGGGCACTGCGCCTGATGCTGGCGGGGCGCAACCTGACCGGCGATTTTTCGGCGCCGGACGACCATTTCGTCAAGGAGGCGCTGGAGACGATCGCCGCCAATCCGGACATCGATCCGGTGCTGGTCGCGCAGACCCGGTCGGCGATGGCGGCGGCGCTCGACGGGCTGGGCCGCTATGGCGAGGCGCAGGCGATGCATCGTCAGGTGATTGCGGGCCTGCGTCCGCATCGCGCCGCCATGCCCGCCGCCTATGCCGGGGCGCTGGGCGCGCTGGCCCGCAACCTTGACGGGCTGGGCCGGAATATCGAGGCGGAACCGCTGTGGCGGGAGGCGATCGCGACGGCGCAGGGGCGCGGCGGCGGGACGGCGACCGATTATTATCGCGGTCTGGGGGCCAATCTGCTCGAACGCGGGCGTTATCGCGATGCCGAACCGCTGTTGCGGCTGGCCGTCGCCGAATATCGCCCGCGCGTCGATTTGCCCGGCGCGCGCGCGGGTCTCGCCACCAGCCTGAGCGATCTGGGCGCGTGCCTCGACATGCTCGGCCGCGCGGTCGATGCGACGCCGCTTTATGAGGAGGCGGCGGCGCTGAGCAAGGTGGGCGACAGCCTGACGTCGCAGTTCAAGGGGCGCAACTGGCTGCGCTGGGCGCGCAACGCCTATATCCGCCGCCAGCTCGAATCGGCGCTGTTCGCGGTCGATGCGGCGATCATCTTCCTCAAATCGAACGCGGCGCCCGATCACCCGGATCTGGCGCGGGCCTATCAGCTGCGCGGTTTCATCCTCGAAACCGCTCGCCGGCCCGACGAAGCGGAGGCGATGTATCGTCAGGCGCGCGCGATGTGGACGCGGACGCTGCGCTTCGGCCATCCCGACCGGGTGATCGGCGATGCGACGCTGGCGCTGTATCTGACGCGGCAGGGGCGGGACGATGGCGAGGCGCGTGCGGTGTCGCTTGAGGCACAGCGCGGCATCCTCGACCATATCGCGGCGATGCCGAGTTTCGAGGGTGAGGCACAGGCGGCGATCCGGCAATATTCGCCGCTGTTCCGCGGTCAGGTGCTGACCTGCTGGCGGCTGGCGCATGCCGGTGGCGCGGGCGCCGATCAGCGGGCGACCGGTACCCCGTAAAGATCGTGGTCGTCGGCGTCCTCGATCGTCACGCGGACGATGTCGCCCTGCGCCAGATGCCCCGCATCGCGCAGGAACACGGTGCCGTCGATTTCGGGCGCGTCGGCCATCGAGCGAGAATTGGCGCC
>CADEEK010000083.1:0-5397 GCA_902826325.1 uncultured Sphingomonadales bacterium | reverse complement strand
GTGCGGCCGATCTTTGCCTGTAGCTTGGCGGCGCTGATCGCCGCGGTCTTTTCCATGATGCGGGCGTAGCGCTCTTCCTTGACTGCTTCAGGCACCGCGCCGGGCAGGTCGTTGGCGGCGGCGCCCTCCACCGGTTCGAAGCGGAACGCGCCGACACGGTCGAGCTGCGCCGCGTCCAGCCAGTCGAGCAGATATTGGAAATCCGCCTCGGTTTCGCCGGGGAAGCCGACGACGAAGGTCGAACGGATGGTGATGTCCGGGCAGATTTCGCGCCAGTTGCGCAGCCGCTCCAGCACCTTCGCCTCGTTCGCGGGGCGCCGCATGGTGCGCAGGACGGCGGGGCTCGCATGCTGAAACGGAATGTCGAGATAGGGCAGGATCAGCCCGTCGGCCATCAGCGGGATGACCTGATCGACATGGGGGTAGGGATAGACATAGTGGAGGCGAACCCAGCCGTTCACCGGCGCCACGATCTTGCCCAGTTCGCGGGCGAGGTCGGTCATGTGGGGGATGACCTCCTGCCCCTTCCACATGCGCGGTTCGCGGCGGATGTCGACGCCATAGGCCGAGGTGTCCTGGCTGATCACCAGCAGTTCCTTCGTCCCCGCCTCGACCAGCTTTTCAGCCTCGCGCAGGATCGCGTCGGGGCGGCGGCTGACCAGGTCGCCGCGCAGCGCCGGGATGATGCAGAAGGCGCAGCGATGGTTGCACCCCTCGCTGATCTTCAGATAGCTGTAATGGCGCGGCGTGAGCTTGAGCCCGCTGTCCGGCACCAGATTGAGGAACGCGTTGGGCGGCATCGGTGCGGCGTCATGGACGGCGCCGACGACTTCTTCATATTGATGCGCACCTGTCACCGCCAACACATTGGGAAAGCGGGCACGGATCGCCTCGGCCTCCTTGCCCATGCAGCCGGTGACGATGACGCGGCCATTCTCCGCGATGGCTTCGCCGATGGCATCCAGGCTTTCTTCCTTGGCGGAATCGAGAAAGCCGCAGGTGTTGACCAGCACGACGTCGGCGCCCGCATAATCGGCCGACATGGCATAGCCGTCGGAGCGGAGCTTGGTCAGGATACGCTCACTGTCGACCAGGTTCTTGGGACAGCCGAGCGACACCATGCCCACCTTGGGCGCTTCGGGAAGTCGCGTTGCCATGAGGCACGCGCACATAGGGGATTTTGCGGAAAAAGATAGGGGTGGGCGGCACACCGGTCGGACGGCTTGCGCGGCTGGAAGTTGTGGAAGTTTATGGCACGTCCCCCCTTGGTTCGACCTGTCGCCGGATGATGGCGGACACCGGCGGTCGATAAGGGCGCGTACGGGATCACAGAACAGGATAAATCAGAAGAAATCCAACATTTAAAGCGATACTTGATGCGGTGCCGCGGCTGCACCGTCACTGCCTGTTTTCGCAGCTTGTGCTTGCTGATACGCTTTGGTGAGGAGGAATGGCGATGCGCAGTTTGACGGTTCGAAACGTTCGGTCGAATGGATCGCATCGGCGTGACGGCATCGGCGTCGTAAAGCGGGTTGGGGCGGCCTGTGCTTTCACCATGGCTTTGACCGCAGCGTTTCCAGCGGTCGCGCAAACCTCCACCCGCATCCCGGTTCCGCCCGAGGTCGAGGAGGCGTTCGACAAGCGCGAATATGGCAAGGCCGCGGGGATCCTGATTCCTGCCTTCGACAATTGCCGCGCGCAGAACCCGAAGGGCGATGCCTGCGCGGAACTGGCCAAGGGCGTCGCCGTGCTGGTCGCAACGGCGGGGAACGACAAGGTCGAGGACGTGATCCTGCGCGCGCAGGCCTATGTCGATACCAATGTCGGGCCGGACGGTCTGGACGCGCTCGCCATCCTGGGCGCGCTCACCAGCTATTACGACCGGATGACCAATTTTCAGAAATATCTGCCCGTCGCCCAGCGCCGGGTGGCGGTCGCCCGCAAGCTGTTCGGGCCGACGGGAAGGGTCGCGGTGATTGCGGCGGTGGGGCTGTGCATCGTGCAGTGGAATCTGGGCCAGGGGAAGGCGGCGGTCGATCTGTTGACGCCGCTGATCGGCAAATTGCCGGAACAAACGCCGGAGGAGGCGACGCTGGCCGGTCGGGTGCACGATTGCCTTGGCATGGCCTATTATTCGCTGGACCGTCACCGTGAGGCGGAACCGGCGTTTCGCCGTGCCATCGCCCTGTTCGAGCGCGGCGAGGGCGAGGGCGGGCCACTGTCGGTCGATGCGATGGCGACGCTGGCCAACACGCTGCGCCGCCTTGATCGCGAGAGCGAGGCGCGGTTGCTCGCCGCGCGGGTCGACAAGCTGGCCAAGCCCGATGCGCAGGCGCGCAAGCGTGTCGAATGGGCGCTGGCCGCCGCGCCGTCCGATCCGGTCGCCGCGGCGCGCGCCGAGCTGGCCAGCACCGAAAAACAATATGGCGCGAGATCGCCGGTTTCCGACATGGCGGCGGCGATGCTGGCGGTCGCGTTGATCGATGCCGGAAAGTTCGATGAGGCCCAACCCTATGTCCAGCGGCTGGCCGCCGCGGCCGACAATGAGGCAAATCCTGCGGCGATCCGGATCAAGTTGATGACCGGGCAGGTGGTGCTGGCGATCAAGAAGGACCCAAAGCGGTACGACCTGTTCGTCCCGGCGATCGAACGGGTGGTTGCGCTCGCCAAGCGATCAGGCACGGGTTCCGACCGGTTGCTGATCGATTTTCAGATGTATGCCGGGACCAGCCTGTTGTTCAGCGGGCAGGCCGCACGCGCCTATCCGTTTCTGGACGATGCAGGCGATCTGTTGCTGCAACGCCTTGCAACCTATCGCGATTTCGACGCGGCGGCGCAGAAGGAAACGCGCGAATATGCGCCGATCTTCAAGTTCAAGGTGGCGACCGCCTGGACACTGGCGCGGGGGCGGTAGCGGGTCAGGCCGTCGCCAGCCCCTTGGGCACGATTTCGACGATCACGTCGCCGGATTGCAGCGCCTGCGCCTCGGCCTCGAAAAAGCCATAGGGGTGGCCGTCGCGATAGACGCGGACGCCAAGGCCGCTGGTGATCGCCGACAATGGCTTGCCGATTTCGCTTGCCGTCGCGCAGCGTTCGGACAGATGCACCCGCCCGTCGACCGAGGCGAGGTCGAGCATGTAATCGGCGACATGCGCCCCCTCGACCGATCCGGCGAGCAGCAGGCCTGCGAAACTGACCGGGTTGATGACGGTATTGGCGCCCGCCGCGCGTGCCGGAAATTCATTGTCGTCGGCCTTGATGATGATCGAGATCGGCACCTTGGCCGCCAGATGGCGGGCGGTGAGCGTCACCAGGATCGAGGTATCGTCGCGGCCGGTGGCGACGATCAGCGTCTTGGCGCGGTCGATCCGCACATCCTTCAGCGTCTGGTCGCGCGTCGCGTCGCCCGCCAGCACGTTGCACCCCGCCTCTTCGGCGCGGGCCAGCGCCGCTTCGCTTTCGTCGATCACCACCATGCAGGCCGGATCGATGCCGCGTGCGATCAGTTCGTCGACCGCGTCGGACCCGGTCTTGCCGAACCCCGCGACGATGATGTGGTTGGTCAGCATTTTCTGGATCTGGGCCATGCGCCACCTGTCCCATGTGCGTTTGAGGATGAATTGATAGGTCGTGCCGATGAAGATCAGGATCACGAAGATGCGGATCGGCGTCACCACCAGCGCGTCGAACATCCGCGCCCCGGTCGATACCGGCACGATGTCGCCATAGCCGGTGGTGGTGATCGAGATCATCGTGAAATAGATGATGTCGAGAAAGCCGATCTGGCCGTCGAAATTGTCGCGCAGCCCGTCGCGGTCGAGCCAGTGGAAGGTCACGGCAAAGGCATAGAGGCCGAGCACGGCGGCGACCCGCCAGCCGATCGATACCCAGACGGGCACGCCGGATTTGCGGCGCAGCGGGGCGTGGGTGACGAGGCGGCGGCTCAATATATCGGCTCGATAACGGCTTATCTGCTGGGCAGGCGGGGAAGCGGATCGACGGGCGTGCGGCCCTGACGCATCTCAAAATGAAGCTGGGGCCGGTTCGTTCCGCTATCGCCCGACAGTGCGATCATCTGGCCGCGCTTCACCGCCTGTCCGCGCTGCACGATCAATTGCCCCGCATGGCCGTAAACCGTGGTCCAGCCACCGCCATGCTGGATCATCACCAGCCCGCCGAGCGAGGGAATGTCGCTGCCGACATAGGCGACGGTGCCGTCGGCGGCGGCAAGGATCGGGGTGTCGAGCGGGACGGCGATCTTGATTCCGTCGCTGCGCTCGCCGCTGGCGATCGGGCCGAAACGGCGGACGACCTGACCCTGCACCGGCCATTGGAAGCTGCCCCGCAGTGCCGTGGGCGGTGCCACCGCGGCATCGGGAGGCAGCACGCGCGCGGACGATGCGGTGGGGCGCGATGGCCGCGCGCGCTCGGCAATCGCCGGCTGGCTGCCCGTCACGATGTCGTCGACATCCAGGCGGAAGGCGGCGGCGCGTTCCTCCAGGGTGCGCGGGCGGTCGGCGCCGGGGATCAGCACACGCTGGCCGGTGCGCAGGATATAGGGTTCGCTCAAATCATTGGCGGTGACGACCTGTCCCCAGTCGACGCCATAGGCGCGGGCGATGGCGATCCCCGTCTCGCCCGCGCGGACCAGGTGATAGCGGCCGCCGGGGATGGTCAGCCGCTGGCCGACCTGAATGACGAAGGGCGGGGCGATGCCGTTGGCGCGGGCGATCGCTTCGGACCCGGCGCCGGTCTTGTTGGCGATGCCGCGCAACGTGTCGCCGCGCTCGACGATATAGGTCGATGAGGGGATGGCCCGCGCGTCGGCGGTGACGGGGCGCGCTTCCCAGGCGGGCGGCGGCGCGGGCAGTGCGGGCACATCCTCGCGCCGCGGCGCGGCGGTCGGGTCGCCGGTATAGACGGTGCGCGGGGTGGCGCGCGGGCCGGGGCGGGGACCGGCCGCTTGCGGGATGCACGCGGCGAGCAGCGGCAGCAGCATGCCCGCCGCGATCACCCGCCCGATGGATCCCCGTGCCGCCATGCCCTCCCCGGCATTAACCAAAAGCGTTCGCCAGCATATCAAGCGATTGGGCGTGCGTCATGTCCAGATGCAGCGGGGTGACGGTGACATGGCCCAGCTCGATCGCTTCCAGGTCGGTATCGGCGACCGGCGTGTGCGGCACGCGGCCAAGGCCGAACCAGTAATAGTCGAAGCCGCGCGGGTCGGTGCGCTTGTCGAGCTTGAGCCGGCCATAGTCGCGCAGGCCCTGGGAAACCGGCTTGATCCCCACCACGTCCGCCGCCGGGATCGGCGGAAAATTGACGTTCATCAGCGTGCGCGGCGCCCATGGCGCGGCGATCAGCGGGCGCAGCACGCGCTCGCCCCAATGTTCCGCC
>CADEEK010000082.1 GCA_902826325.1 uncultured Sphingomonadales bacterium | reverse complement strand
GCGGGGGTGGCAGGTGGCGGCGGGGCGGCGGGAGAGGGCGGTGCGGGCTGCAGCAACAGGGGGATCGCGGACAGCATCATGGCGCAACGGTGCCATGGTTCGCGCGGTGCGGCAATCGCTTGCGATGCGCCACGCAACCCACTAGGGCGGCGCCTTCCAGCGCATGCGGAGCGGTGGCCGAGTGGTCGAAGGCGCTCGCCTGGAAAGTGAGTATACGTCAAAAGCGTATCGAGGGTTCGAATCCCTCCCGCTCCGCCATTATTTGATCTTGTAGCTTGTTCGCTTCGCGCATGCCTCCGATGGGGCGGCCTATCGGCCGGCCGGCCAGTCGGTTTGTCGGGTCTGACGCATCGCCGAGGCGGTCCGGGCCGGGCGGGCAAACGGGAAGTCGGGCGGATTGCCCCGGACAATCCATCGACGCACGCTCGGCGCCATCGGGAAACCGGCTGCCCGATCGCATTTGTCGCCGGTTCGGCGCGCCGCGCCGTTCGGGCCTTGCGAGGTCAGGCGCCTGCCGCGATCTCCGTCGCGGCCGCGCCTGCGGTCTCGCCGCCGTCGACGGGCAGCAGCACGCCCTGCAGGAAGTCCGCTTCGTCCGACACCAGGAACATCGTGGCGGCCACCACGTCCCGGGTCTCGCCCCAGCGGCCGAGCGGGATGCGCGACGTGACGACCGCGTTGAACGCCTCGCTCTCGATCCCGTCGCGCGACATTGCCGTCTTCAAATAGGTCGGGCAGACGCCGTTCACCCTGATGCCGGCGGCGGCGTATTCGACCGCCAGCGCCTGCGTCAGGCTCGCCTGGGCGCCCTTGGCGACATTGTAGGCGGCCTGAAACGGGTGTCCCCGCAGCGCTGCGGTCGACAGCATGTTGACGATCCGGCCGCCGCCGCCCTGCGCGATGAACTGTCGTATCGCCGACTGGCAGCCGAACCAGGTGCCGCGCACGATAACGTCGATGCAGGCGTCGAGATCGGCTTCGGTCAGTTCATGGAACGGGCCGCCCGAATACACGCCGGCATTGTTGACGATGATGTCGAGCCGGCCGAAATGCGACACCGCGTCCGCGACCATCGCCGCGACCGCGCTGGCGTCGGTGACATCGCAATGGTGGTAAACCGCCGTGCCGCCGTCGCGACGGATCAGGTCCACGGTCGTGAGTTCGCCCGCCTCGTCGAAATTGCCCGCCCGGGTCTGCTCGGTGATGTCCGCCACCACGACCCGCGCCCCGCTGCGTGCCAGGGCGACGGCAATGCCGCGTCCCAGCCCCGAGCTGGCGCCGGTGATGATTGCCACCTTGTCCGTGAACGCCATTCCGCCCATCCCTTGCAATCTCCCGAATGCCAATCTTTTAAGAATATGTGTCGGCTGAGGAAAATGAGTTTGCCATAGCCGGCGGGCCTGCGCCAGCCCAACATTTGGCGCGCTGGGCGTCGAGACCGGGTCGGCGGGTTGCGACCGGGAAGCCGATAATCTCCAAAGCAACTGTGGAGGCGCGGCTTTTCTTTGAAACCGATGGCCATGGCGAGAGCTGTCCGATCCGCACCTGTCCGTATTTCAGCTTCCATCGGCGGCGGCTATCCGGCATAGTTGATCGACATGGTTGGGAAGTCTCGTCGGTTTTCGGACGGCAGGGACCGCTTCGTTCGGCGCCGGCGAGCGGAGCACAGCGCAGGGAGTGTCATGATGCCGTTGCCGCAGCCTATCGAGCCGCTTCACCAGGCGATCCAGGATTCGCTGTTCAAGGCGTCGGAGGCGGACTGGATCGAGAACGAGCCGGGCATGGCCTGGACGCGCATCCTCTGGACGGGGTCGGAAACAGGCACATGGGCGGCGGTGTTCCGATGGCGCAAGGGCTATATCGCGGCGCCGCACAAGCACCTGTCGGCGTCGCACACCTATATCCTCAAAGGATGCCTGAAGGTGCGCGACGGCGTGCTCGAGACGGGCGACTATGTCTACGAGCCGAACGGCGTGCTGCACGGCGCGACCGAGGCGCTCGAGGACACGGAATATCTGTTCATCTGTTCCGGCCCGCTGCTCTTTTTCGACGAGGACCGGTTTACAGGCTATCTCGGCTGGGAGGAGTGGGAGAAGTTTCGCGAGGGCGCGGCGTCGACGCCCGAGGCGGCGAGCGCCCGCCGCGCCGCGCTGGCCGACGCGACGTGAGCCGCCGCGTGCCGGGGCCGGATTGGTGAGCGCCACCCTCAACCACACGATGCTGCGCGTCCGCGACCCGGAGCGGTCGATCGCCTTCTACCGCGACCTGCTCGGCATGTCGCTGCTCGACCGTTACGACTTCCCGGATATGTCGTTCAGCCTCTTCTTTCTGGGGTTCGTCGACAGCGAGGGGCCGTCGGATCCGGCGGAACGGGTGGCGTGGGTATTCAGCCAGACCGGCCTGCTCGAGCTGACCTACAATTGGGGCAGCGAGGCAGATCCTGCGGTCCGCTATCACAATGGCAACGAGGCACCCCGCGGCTTCGGCCATCTCGGCCTTGCAGTCCCCGACGTTGCGGCGATGTGCGCCCGGCTGGAGGCGGAGGGGGTCGAGTTCGTCAAGCGGCCCGACGATGGCGCGATGAAGGGGCTGGCCTTTGTAAAAGATCCGGACGGCTACTGGATCGAGATCCTGTCGCCCGACACGCTGTCCGCCACCATCCTGGCGCACAGCCGGAAGGGATGAGCGGGCGCATGGCCGTGGCATCGGGCTGGCCGGAGGCCGAGGCGGCGTTGCGCGGGCGTTTCGGAACCCGGCTGAGCACCCTGGCCGCCGTCCGCGAGCAGCATGGCCGCGGCGAGGGGTGTGCCGAGCTGCATCCGCCGGACGGCGTCCTCTTCGCGGAATCGACCGAGGACGTTGCCGCGGCGATGCGCATCGCTGCGCGCCATGCGCTGCCCGTGATCCCGTTCGGTGCGGGCACTTCGCTCGAGGGCCATGTGACGGCACCGCATGGCGGACTCAGTATCGACATGTCGCGGATGGACGAGATTCTGGAGATCCGCGCCGACGACCTCGACTGCCGCGTGCAATGCGGGGTGACGCGCGAGCGGCTCAATGCGGAGCTGCGCGACAGGGGCCTGATGTTCCCGGTTGATCCCGGCGCGAACGCGACGCTTGGGGGCATGGCGGCCACGCGGGCCTCGGGCACCACGACCATCCGCTATGGCGGCATGGCGGCGAATGTGATGGGCCTGGTGGCGGTGATGGCGGACGGGTCGGTCGTGACCACCGGCGGCCGCGCGCGCAAGTCGGCCGCTGGCTATGACCTCACCCGCCTGCTGGTCGGGTCGGAGGGGACGCTGGCGATCATTACCGAACTGACGCTCCGCCTTTACGGTATTCCCGAAACGGTGACGGCGGCGGTCTGCCCGTTCCAATCGCTTGAGGGGGCGGTCGAGACCGTGGTCCAGCTTGTGCAGCTTGGCACGGGGCTCGCCAGGATGGAATTCCTCGACGAGGTGCAGGTCGCGGCCTGCAACCGCTATGGCGGCTCGTCGATGCCGGAACGGCCGACGCTGTTCCTTGAGTTCCACGGCACGGCGGGCGCGGTGTCGGAGCAGGCGGCTCTCGCCGCCGAGCTGGCGGCGGCGCATGGCGGCGGCGATTTTCGCTGGGCCACGGCCACCGAGGCGCGCAACGCGCTGTGGAAGGCGCGCCACCACGCCTATTATGCCGCGATGGCGTTGCGGCCGGGCGGCCTGAGCGTGATCGCCGACGTGGCGGTTCCCGTGTCCGCGCTTGTCGGCATCGTTTCGGCGACACGGGCCGACATCGACGCCGAGGGGCTTGTCGCCCCGATCGTCGGCCATGTCGGCGACGGCAACTTCCATGTGATGTTCCAGGTCGATCCGGGTGACACAGGCGAAATGGCGCGGATGGAGCGTGTTTACGACCGGATGGTCGCGCGCGCGCTTGACGCGGGCGGGACATGCACCGGCGAGCACGGGATCGGGGTCGGTAAGCGCGGCAAGCTGATCATGGAGCATGGCGAGCGCGCCGTGGCCGTGATGCGGGCGCTGAAGACCGCGCTCGATCCGCATTCGCTGCTGAATCCCGGCAAGATCTTCCTCGATTGAGGGCGATATTGTCCCACGCAGGTGCCGTGGGCCTGTCCGACGCTGAGCCGTCCGGCGCCTGAACCGGCGCCGGTCGCCGACGGGTCGGCATATCGACGCCTGCATCCAGCGATCCCGGCGCCCCGCCAGTCGGCCATACCGGCCCGTCAGGTCTATCAAATCCGATTTCAGAACTTGCGTCGGTGAAATAGACGTATAAATCCACATACGAGAATCTTTAAAGAAGAATGAGTGTCGAAATTCTCGTCGGATTGTGGGAGGTGATATGGGTGAGGTTGAGAAGCGTTCGTTATCCCTGTTCAGCGAGGGAACGCGCATCGCCGCCGACCTGTTCACGCCGCATGGCGATCGCCCCGATACGGGCTGGCCGGCAATCCTGTTGTGCCATGGCTGGGGTGGCCTGAAGGAACATCTGAACGTTTATGCGCGCCGCTTTGCCGCGGCCGGATACATGGCGCTGACGCTCGATTATCGCGGTTGGGGGGAGTCGGATGGCCGCGTGGTCGCGATGTCGGATGCGCCGCCGCTGATGGTGGCGGGCGAGGTGACGATGAAGGTCCGCATCCTCCGCGAGATCGTCGATCCGATCGACCAGGTCGCCGATATCCGGGCATGCCTGGCGGTGCTGGCGGCGGAACCGGGCGTCGATCCGGCGCGCATCGCCATATGGGGATCGAGCTTTGGCGGTGGCCATGCGGTGTGGATCGCCGGCAATGACGACCGCATCGCATGCGCGGTGGCGCAGATCGGCGGATACGACCTGCCCGCGCAATATCGCCCACAAGGCAGGGCGCGCGCGATCGACAAGGCGCTGGGCCGCATCGACCCGGCGGTGCCGCAAGGTATCGACCGCGTGGGTGAGCTAAAGGGCACGCCGGATCTGGCCCGCATGCGCGAGCATTCGCAGCTTGACGCGGCGGCGCGCATCCGCGTCCCGACGCTGTTCATCGATGCCGAGTTCGAGGAGTTGAACAACCGGCTGGAAAATGGGTGGTTCGCGCACCTCACCGTCCGCCAGAACGGGGTGCCGACCGAATATGTGACCTTTCCGGGCAAGCATTATGACGTTTACGACGCCTATTTCGAACCGTCGGTGGCGCAGGCGCTCCGCTGGTTCGGGACCCATTTGTGACGGCGGCCGCCTGACCGGTGCGTTCGACCGGCATCGCGACGTTGCCACCGGCTCGTCAGCGGTTCAGCGTTTTGCCGCCTGCTCCGCGAAAATCCCGTAGAGCAGCGGCGCGACGTACAGGTCGGACACCTGTTCCGGCACGGCGGCAGGCACCCAGCGGCCGAGTTCGGAGGCCGAGTTGATCATCGCCGTGACCATCTGTGCCGCGATCCTCAGGTCGCAGATCCGCACCGATCCGTCTGCGGTGCCGTCGCTCAGCATGTCCTGAAAGCGGGATGTTGCCAGCCCCATGCGCCGCGACATCTCGCGCCGCAGGTCGGGTCCGACGACGGTAAGCGCGCTGGTCCGCAGCATGAACCCCTCGACCGTCATCTGGCGGGTGACGAGATCGACCGCCGTGGCCGCGATCCGCTCCATGCCGGAGCCGGGACGCTGCATGCCCGCCGTCTGCGCTTGCCGCAGCACATCGAACGTCCGGTCGAAACAGGCGACGACAAGCTCGTCCCGGGCCTCATAATGGTGGTAGAAGGCGCCACGGCTGACCTTGAGCACGGCCGAGACGCGCTCGACCGATGCGCCGCGATAGCCATGTTCGTTGATGAGCGCGGTGGCGGTCCGCAGGAATGACTCCTGCGACAGCAGTCGGCCGCTCAGCGGCGCCGGAGTCTCAAGCGACGCGGCGTCGGGCGCGAGGGCGACCGGCCTGGTCGCGATCCCGTTGAGCAGCACGTCGGTAAAGCGATCGGCGACCCGCGCGCAGTCCTCGGCGACATAATCGCCGATCCATGCGACCGACCAGAGCAGCTGGGACACCAGCATATGCGCCCGGGCGTTAAGCTCCGCCTGAGTCCATTGCGCGTCGTTCGGCCGCAGCAGACTGCGCACGGCGCGGAAAAACTGGTTATATTCCTGGTAAACGACGAGCGAGTGGGGTTCGGTCAGCGCGCGCAGGTCGCTGAAGTGCGTGAAGGCGGGCTGTTCGCCCTTTGCCACGCGCGCCATCATCTCGAAATAGGCGCGCACGAAGCGGCGCACGCGATCCGTGGGGGTGGGTTCGTCCGCCGCCTGCGCGACGAGCTCCCGGTGCAGCGCGATCGACTGAAGAAACGCTGCGACCATCAGGTCCTCGCGCTTCTCGAAATAGTAGCGCAGGCTTTTGAGGTTCAGGCCGATCTCGCTCGCCACCAGCCCGAGCGTGGTGTCGCCGAGGCCGACCCGGTTGATGAGCACCGACGTCGCATCGAGCACGGCCTGCTTGCGCTGGCCGAAGCGCGATTGCCTGCCCGTGGCCGACATGCCCGTTTTGGCCTGTGCCGCGCGGGACTTGCGTGTCCGTGTTGCTGAGGCTTCCCTACCCATCGCTTCCCTGAGCAAGATCAGCGATCAATTCGGCGCCGTTCCATGTTCGTGATCCTAAGGCAGAAATATCGTTTGGCCAACATCACCTTTTACAAGCTAGATTTTGAGAAACTGTGTCGGTAATCATGCCAGCGGAGAAACCGGGATGTGAGAAGGGAAGACAAATGGAGCTGAAGGACAGGAACGTCGTCATTACCGGCGGTGCGAGCGGCATTGGATATGCGATGGCCGAACGCTTCGGCCGCGAGGGAGCCCGTCTGGTGCTGGCCGATGTCGAGGAGAAGGCGCTGGACGAGGCGGTCGCCAGGCTGAAGGCCGGGGGCGTCGAGGCCATCGGGGTCGTGGCGGACGTATCGCGCTATGCCGATGTCGAGGCGCTGGCCGCGCGCGCCACATCGGCGTTCGGGAACGTCCATATCCTGTGCAACAATGCGGGCGTGTCGATCACCGGCCCGTCCTGGGAACTGACGACCGACGACTGGTATTGGGTGTGGGACGTGAATGTCGGCGGCGTCATCCATGGCGTGAAGGCGTTCCTGCCGGCGATGATGGCGCACGGTGAGCCTGCGCACGTTATCAACACGGGCTCCATCTCCTCATTCTTCGGTATCGGCACCCATGGGCCATATTGCGCGTCGAAGGCGGCGGTGCTCGGCTTCAGCCAGGCGCTGAACGCCGAAATGCGTGCGGGGATGACGAACGTGACCGTCAGCATCCTGTGTCCCGGCATGGTGGCGACGAAGATCAACCAGAGCTGGCGCAACCGGCCGTCCGGGCACAAGCCGTGGAGCGAGCGCGAGTTCAAGGACACCGAGTTCATGGCGCGGAGCGACGCATTCCAGGGCGCGGGCATCCCGGTCGAAATTGTCGCCGATCGCGTGCGCGAGGCGCTCGACGACGGGCGGTTCTATATCTTCACCGAGGACGGTGCCGGTCACTATATCGCGGGCACCACCGGGCAGGCCGCACAGGGCATCGACCCCTATGTCATCACCTGGGGCGAGGACCTGCGCCCCGAGCGCGAGCGCGGGACGCCGCCCTGGGGCAGCGCCGTCGCGACGCCCTGACGCGCCGCCGCTGCGGCTGCGGCTGCGTCAGGCGGCGGGGCTGGTGGCTGGGTCCTTGCCGTGCGCCGCGGACCAGCGGTCCTGCAGTTCGCGCTTCAGCACCTTGCCGATCGCGCTGCGCGGCAGTTCGTCGATGACGACGAGAGCTGACACGCGCTGCATCTTGCCAAGGCGGGCGTTGGCGGACCGACGGAGTTCCTCCGGATCGATCGGTCCGGCGCCTGCCTGCTGCGTGACGAACGCCACGGGGGTCTCGCCCCATTCGGCCGATGGCGCGCCGATGACCGCCGCCTCTGCGACCGCCGGATCCGCCAGCAACACGGCCTCGAGGTCGATTGGATAGATGTTTATGCCGCCCGAGATGATCATGTCCTTGCGGCGGCCGATCAGGGTGAAGAAGCCGTCCTTGTCGACGGTTGCGATGTCGCCGGTGCGGATGAAGCGGCGCCCCTGCTGGTCATACCATTCGGCCTCGGCGGTCTTGTCCGGCTGGTTGTGATAGCCGTTCATCATCGAGGCCGACCGCCCGACCACCTCGCCGGGCTGTCCCGGTCCGAGCAGCCGTCCGTCCCCGTCGATCACATGCATCTCGTGGCCGTCGATCGGCCGGCCGACGGTGTGCAGCTTGTCCGGGTGCTCGTGCGCGTTGAGCTGGCAGGAGCCGCCGCCCTCGGTCATGCCATAATATTCGATCAATCCGCCGGGCCAGCGCCGCAGCACCTCGGCCTTCAGCTCCGCCGGGAAGGGCGCCGATGTCGCGAACTTCATCTGATAGGCGGACAGGTCGAAGCGGTCGAAGTCGGGCACGGCGAGGATCCGGCGGTATTGAACGGGCACCAGCATCGCGACATTGACCCGGTGGCGCTCGCTGAGCACCAGGAACTCACGCGCGTCGAACCTGGCCATAAGGACGGTCGTCCCGCCGCCGGCCAGCGTGGGCAGGAAGCTCGTCAGCGTGGTGTTGGATGATAGGGGCGTCGAGAGCAGCGTGAACGCATCGCGCCCGTATCCGGGCGGGTTGGCCGGCCAGTTGTGCCGCCAGCGCATCGCATAGGGCTGGACGATGCCCTTGGGCGTGCCGGTCGTCCCGGACGAATAAATGATATTGAAGGCCTGGTCCGGCGCTATTTCGGGTTCGGCGAGGTCATCGCCATGGGCGGGGAGCCACGCGAGCAACGGCATGCTGTCGGCCTCGTCGTCGAGCGCCACGCGCCGCGCGTGGATCGCTTCGGCGACGGGTGCCAGGTGACGCGACGTTTCACCGTCGGCGAAAAGATGCGTCGCGCCGCTGTCGGCGAGCATGGCGAGGAGCTGTTGCGCGGTTGCCGACGGGGCGAGCGGCGAGATGGCCGCTCCGCTGCGCAGCGTGCCGATGAAAATGGCGACATAGGCGATCGACGACTGCGCGCAGATCGCGACCGTGTCCCTTGGCCTGACGCCGTCGCGCTGGAGCCCGATGGCGACGCGGTCGGCCAGCCTGTCGAGATCGGCGTAGGTGATCGAATGTTCGCCGCAGACGACCGCAGTCTTGTTCGGAACCGCGCGCGCCTGGAGGCGGACGAGGTCGGCGAACGTGCCGAATGGGCGCGTGACATATTCGGCGATCGCCGCCTCTGCCGATGTGTCGACGGCGGCGTTTGTGGCGGTGGTGTTCATCGAACAGCTCTCCTGATCCTGCCCCATGACAGGGGTATTTTTCCAACGATGTTTCTTAAAAATTGCGTTTCACCTTGTGTATCCGACAATATTTCTCTTCTCAATATCGCTTTTCAGGCTTAACCTGCATTCCCCAAGTGGCGTGGCGTTTGAGGTGAAGATCGCCTGTATCCGAG
>CADEEK010000081.1:2975-9615 GCA_902826325.1 uncultured Sphingomonadales bacterium | reverse complement strand
AGTAATCTCAAGAAAAGAGCGATTCATGCCCGTCAGGAGTTATGCAACAAAGCCCATACAGATTGCCCGCCGCGATCCGGCCCGTCACTTGCGCGATCGTCGCATCCAGCCGGGTATGCAGGCCAAAGGTCAGCCCATAGCCGGTGGCGTTGATCGCATCGACCAGCCGGTCGAGATCGCGACGGCGATAGCGGATGACATGCAGCACCGGGCCGAAAATCTCTCGCTCCAGATCGGCGATGCTGTCCAGTTCGACGATCGTTGGCGGAACGAAGCTGCCATGGGCGGTCCCGCCCGTCAGGCCGATCTGTTCGACCGCACGGCCCATCGCCCACATCCGATCGATATGCCGGTCGATATTCGCCTTCGCCTCCGCGCTGATCACCGGGCCGATATCGGTGGACAGCCGATCGGTGCGCCCGATCGACAATTCGTGCACCGCGCCTTTCAACATCGACAGCATATGGTCGGCGACATCGGCCTGCACGCACAGGATGCGCAGCGCCGAACAGCGCTGCCCCGCACTGTCGAAGGCGGAGGCGATGACATCGGCGACCACCTGTTCGGCAAGCGCGGAGGAATCGACGATCATGGCATTCTGGCCGCCGGTTTCGGCGATCAGCGGAATCGGCAGGCCGTGCTGGCCCAGCCGCGTCGCGAGCTCGCGCTGGATCATCCGCGCGACCTCCGTCGATCCGGTGAACATCACCCCCTGGGTCTGCGGCGCCGCGACCAGCGCCGCACCGATCGCGCCATCCCCCGGCACCAGTTGCAGCGCGGACGCCGGCACGCCCGCTTCATGCAGGATCGCGACGCCCTGCGCGGCGATCAGCGGCGTTTCCTCCGCCGGCTTGGCGAGCACGACATTGCCGGTGACCAGTGCGGCGGCGACCTGACCCATGAAGATCGCCAGCGGGAAGTTCCACGGGCTGATGCACACCACCGGTCCCAATGGGCGGTGCGCATCGTCCAGCGTGGCGCGCGCCTGTTGCGCATAATAGCGCAGGAAATCGATCGCCTCACGCAGTTCGGCGATCGCATTGGCGGCGGTCTTGCCCGCCTCCCGCATTACTAGCCCCATCAGCGTCGGCATCCGCGCCTGCATCATGTCCGCCGCGCGGTCGAGACAATCGGCGCGCGCGGTCACCGGCACCGCCGCCCATTGCGCCGCGAAATCGGCGGCCCGCGCGACCGCTGCGCGCGCCGCATCGCCATCGACCTCCACCACCGATCCCACGACATCGCGATGGTCGGCGGGATTGCGAACGTCGCGCCGTGCGCCCTGCCCCTCCGCAGTGGCGGCCCGCCACTCGCGTGTCGCGCTGTCGCGAAACGCGGCGGCGAGCGCCGCCAGCACGGCTTCGTCCGACAGGTCCATTCCCGCCGAATTGCGCCGCTCGCCATAAAGATCGGCAGGCAGCGCGATCAGCGGATGTTTCGCGCCGACGACCGCCATCGCCCGCAGCTGCTCGACCGGATCGGCGACCAGTTCCGCCACCGACACGTCGGGATCGGCGATGCGGTGGACGAAGGATGAATTGGCGCCATTTTCCAGCAGCCGCCGCACCAGATAGGCGAGCAGCGTTTCGTGCGTACCGACCGGGGCATAGATGCGGCATGGCCTGTCCAGCCCGGATGGCCCCACCACCTCGTCAAACAGCGGCTCGCCCATGCCGTGCAGGCATTGGAACTCATAGTCGCCGATCGCGAAATCGGGACCAGCCAGCTGATGGATGGTCGCCAGCGTCTGCGCATTATGGGTCGCGAACTGCGGAAACACCTGTGCCTTCGCCGCCAGCAATTTTCGCGCGCAGGCGATATAGGCGACATCGGTGTGCAGCTTGCGCGTATATACCGGGAAATCGGACAGGCCGTCGACCTGCGCGCGTTTGATCTCCGCATCCCAATAGGCGCCCTTGACCAGCCGCACCATGATCCGGCGATCGGCGCGGCGGGCAAGGTCGATGATCCAGTCGATGACGAACGGACAACGCTTGCCATAGGCCTGCACGACGAAGCCCAGACCATGCCAGTCGCGGAGTTCAGGATCGAGCGCCAGCGCCTCGAACAGGTCGAGGGAGAGTTCGAGCCGGTCGGCCTCCTCCGCATCGATGTTGAAGCCGATGTCCTGCGCCCTGGCGAGCAGCGCGAGTGCCTTTACCCGCGGCAACAGTTCGGCCATCACCCGTCCGGCCTGAGCGCGGACATAACGCGGATGCAACGCCGACAATTTGACCGAAATGCCCGGCCCGCGATAGACGCCGCGCCCCGCCGACGCCGTGCCGATCGCGGCGATCGCCCGACGGTAATCGCGATCATAGCGCTGTGCATCGGCCATCGTCGCCGCCGCCTCGCCCAGCATGTCATAGCTATATTGATAGCCGCGCGCCTCCAGTGGCCGCGAACGCCGCAGCGCCTGGGCGATCGTTTCGCCGGTGACGAACTGTTCGCCCATCATCCGCATCGCGAGATCGACCCCACGCCGGATCACCGGTTCCCCCGCCCGTGCGATCAGACGGGTGAGCGCCGCGCCAAGTCCCCCATCATTGACGCTGCCGGTCAGCCGCCCGGTAACGACCAGCCCCCAGGTGGCGGCGTTGACGAACAGCGAGCGCGCATCGCCCAGATGCGATTTCCAGTCGCCCTGCGCGATCTTGTCGCGGATCAGTGCGTCGCGCGTCGCATCGTCGGGGATGCGCAGCAGCGCTTCGGCAAGGCACATCAGCGCCACGCCTTCATGGCTCGACAGCGAATATTCCTGCACCAGCGCCTCGACCCCGCCGCCGCGCTGCTTGGCGCGCAGCGCGGCGATCAGCCTGGTCGCGGTCTCGCGTGCGGCATCGCGCATGCCGCGAGGCAAGCTCGCTTGTTCGATCAGCGGCGCCAGACAATCCGGTTCCGCCCGACGACAGGCTGCGGTGATCGCCGCGCGCAACGGCGTGGCGGCGCGGATCGGCGGGGCGAAATCGGCGAATGGCGCGGTCATGGCGCACCTTATTGCAGACGACCGGCGCGGCCTAGCCCAATGCGGGTTCGGTCATGCGGCTCGTCGCATCGGACGGGTCATGCGCGATTCCCGCCGGCAATTGGGTCGCGGCGGACTTGGCAGGTTCGCCACCGCTCCATAAAGCATGTCGCCATGCTCCGTCCCGCCTCGTTGCTTGCGATCGCTGCGGCTGGCCTGCTCGCGGGGTGCGAGCGGCGACCCGACGACGCGCCGGTCGCGGTCAGCGTCATCGGCGGGCCGGTCGCGCTGGCCGATCCGGCGCGCGGGCCGATGTCGACCCCCGCGCGGGTGCTGACCGCGGCGACGGCGCAGGGTCTGGTGCGCTTTGACGCGAGCGGCGGGATCGAACCGGGCCTGGCCGAACGCTGGATCGTGATCGATGAGGGGCGCAGCTACATTTTTCGGCTGCGCGAGGCGGAGTGGCAGGACGGCAAGCCGGTCACGACGGGTGAGGTGGTCGCCAGCCTGCGCCGCCTGGTCGATGCGCGCAGCAAGACCGACCTTGCGCCGTTTCTGGCGGTGATCGACGAGATCGTCGAAATGACCCCTCAGGTGATCGAGGTGCGGCTGAGCCACCCGCGCCCCGACCTGCTCAAATTATTCGCCCAGCCCGAAATGGCGATCCTGCGCCCGCGCTCCTCGCCGCTGGCCAGCACCGGCCCGTTCGACACCGTGATCGGCCCGTCCGGCTGGACGCGCCTGCGCCCCCGCGTCGATCCGGACGAGGGCGAGGTGGAGGCCGCGCCGGAACCCACGCCATCGCAGACCGTGCTGCTGAAGGGCGAACGTGCCTCGGTCGCGCTGTTGCGTTTCGCGGCGCGGGACAGCGATCTGGTGATGGGCGGCACCTATCGCGACTGGCCGCTGCTGGGCTTTGCCGGGATCGCGCCCGCCAATGTCCGCGTCGACCCCGCCTTTGGCCTGTTCGGCCTCGCCATCGTCTCGCGCAAGGGTCTGCTCGTCAGCCCGGACAATCGCGAGGCGCTGGCGATGGCGATCGACCGCCGCGCGATCACCCAGAGGTTTCGGCCCGAATGGCAGGTGGTAGAGACGATCCTGCCGCAACGGCTCGATTCGGCGGCCGATCCGACGCCGCCGCGCTGGCAGGCACTGACGCTCGAGGAACGCAAGCAGCGCGCCGCCAACCGCTTCGTGCAATGGCGGCGCATCTATCCCGACGGCGCGCTCGACATCCGCATCGCCCTGCCCGACGCACCGGGTGCCACCTGGCTATGGACGCGGATCGCGCGCGATCTGCGCGACATCGGCCTGCGCCCCTATCGCGTGGCCGAGGATGACGATGCCGATCTGCGGCTGATCGATCAGGTCGCACCCTATGACAGCGGGCGCTGGTATCTGGCCAATGCCTGCCAGCTTTGTCCGCCGCCGCTGATGGACATGATCGCGTCGGCGCGCGATGCGCCGACGCTGGCCGAACGTGCGCGCCGGATCGCTGCGGCGGAACTCGCGATGTCCAATGACGTTGCTTATATTCCGATCGCGCAACCATTGCGCTGGTCACTGGTCGCGCTGCGGCTGCAGGCTTGGCAGGAAAATGCCCGTGCCTGGCATCCACTGATGCATTTGCGGCGGCCGGCGCAATAGAAGGGAGGCGGGATGGCCAAGGCGACGCGAATGGGCATGGCGGGCGGCTTACCCCTGGGCCGCGACGCCGCATCGGTCCGCCGCCGGGTCGAGGCGCTGGAAAAGATCCTGGAGCGCAGCTTCACCATCCCCGGCACGCGCCAGACCGTCGGGCTGGACGCTGTAATCGGCCTGATTCCCGTCGGCGGCGACGTGATCGGCGCGGTGATGGGCCTCTATATGATCTGGGAAGCGCGCAATATCGGCATGACCAAAGGCGCGATGGTCAAAATGGCGGGCAATGTCGGGTTCGACTGGCTGATCGGACTGATCCCCGGGATCGGCGACGCTGCGGACTTTTTCTTCCGCTCCAATTCACGCAACCTGCGCATCATCCGCCGCCATCTCGACCGCCACCATCCGGGCAGCGCGACGATCGACCGTTAGAGCGGCTGATCGGTCGGTTCGGGTCGATCCGCCGCCATCGTATCGCCTGCGAACCATGGCTTTGCGTCTGGCCGGAACAATTGCCAGACGGCATAGGCGTTGAGCGCAAAGGCCAGCACCGACAGCCCACCGCTGAGCAGGCCGAGCGTCCCGATGCTGGCCAGCACCATCGGCATACCGGCGGCCGAAAGCGCCAACAGGCCGACCAACAACCATTTGGTCACGACGCTGGCTCGCCGCGCGGTAAAATACCACAGCGCCAGCCAGATCAGCAGCATGACCGCCGCCGCGCCCAGCATCATCAGCTGCGCCAGCTCCAGCATCTGCGGATTGCCGCGAAAGGCGGGGTTGTCCTCGATCGCGGCCACCCGCGCCGACCAGCCCAGCGCCAGATTGACCAGCCAGATCACGATCGACGCCAGATAGGCCTGTTCGAAACGCACAATCGATTGCGGACGCATCACTTTCCCCCAAAAACCTGTGCGGCAGCTAAGGCTCAAGCCGGGGCGAAGTCCAGCCCGATATCGACGGCGGGCGCCGATTGGGTCAGCCGCCCGACGCTGATATAGGTGACGCCGGTTTCCGCAATCGCCCGGATCGTGTCGATCCGCACCCCGCCCGACGCCTCGCTCGGCACGCGCCCGCCGATCAGCGTGACCGCGCCGCGCAGCGTCGGCGGGTCCATATTGTCGAGCAGGAGATGCGTTGCCCCCGCCGCCAGCGCCGGTTCGATCTGGTCGATCCGGTCGACCTCGACGATGATCCGTGCGATCCCCGCCGCCACCGCGCGCGCCACCGCCGCACCAACCGATCCGGCGACCGCGACATGATTGTCCTTGATCATCGCCGCATCCCACAGGCCCATGCGATGATTTTGCGCGCCGCCCATCCGCGTCGCATATTTTTCGAGCCGTCGCAGGCCCGGAATCGTCTTGCGCGTATCGAGCAGGATCGCGCCGGTGCCCGCGATCCGGTCGACATAGCCGCGCGTCATCGTCGCGATGCCCGACAGATGCTGGACGGTGTTGAGCGCGGCACGCTCGGCGGTCAGCATCGCCCGCGCGCTGCCGTGCAGCCGCATCAGGTCGCTGCCCGCCGCGACCTGCGCACCCTCCGGCACCAGGATCTCGATCGAGGCCGCGGGGTCGAGCGCGCGGAAAAAGGCGGCGGCG
Organism: uncultured Sphingomonadales bacterium; assembly: GCA_902826325.1. Classification (GTDB taxonomy): domain Bacteria; phylum Pseudomonadota; class Alphaproteobacteria; order Sphingomonadales; family Sphingomonadaceae; genus Sphingomonas. The sequence continues at coordinate 3,405 of CADEEK010000081.1, read as the reverse complement.
ATCGGCAGTCCGGCGACGACGATCGGATCGCGGCTGTCCATCACGCCGGAAAACATCGCATCGGCGGGGATCACCGCCGATGCGGTAATGTCGCCGCTGCCCACGTCCTCGGCCAGCGTGGCGGCGACGAAGGCGTCAAGGTCGAACCCGTCGATCTGGAAGCTGGACATCAGTGCAATCCTCTCAATCGATGGGGCAATGCCATGGGCGAAGACGACCCGCCCCGGCCACGGGACCGATAATCCCGTTGTCATGCCGCCAAGCGCCTCCTATCTCCCAAACGCAACGGCGCAAGCCACAACCGCACAGCCAAGAGGAAACGGGATGACCACCTTCGACGACCGTGAACGCGCGTTTGAATCGAAGTTCGCGATGGATGAGGAGATGGCGTTTCGCGTGACCGCGCGGCGCAACCGGCTGCTCGGCCAGT
>CADEEK010000081.1:0-2965 GCA_902826325.1 uncultured Sphingomonadales bacterium | reverse complement strand
CCCGGCAGGTGGGAGGCGGCGCAAATGGGTCTACAGCCTGAGGAAACCGATGACTATGCCAAGGGGGTGGTGCAGGCCGATTTCGAGGAAGCGGGTGACGAGGACGTCATCCGCAAGCTGCTCGGCGATCTGACCGCCGCGGGCGTCGATACCGACGATGCCGCGGTGCGACAGGCGCTGGAGGAACAGACGGTCGAGGCCCGTCGGCAGCTTATCGAGTCCAAATGACATGCCGATGGCGGCATCCGAGATCGAGACGATGATCCGCGCCGGCATCCCCGACGCACAGGTCGAGATCACCGACCTGGCCGGGGATGGCGACCATTATGCGGCGCGCGTGGTGGCCGAAAGCTTTCGCGGCATGTCGCGCCTGCAACAGCAACGCGCCGTCTATGCCGCGCTCGGCGGCAATATGGGCGGCGTGCTCCACGCACTGCAACTGACCACCGCCGTTCCGGCCGCCAACCCTAGCGAGTAACCGACATGACCGACGATACCATGGCCCGCCTGCAAACCCTGGTCGACGGCAACGATGTGCTGTTGTTCATGAAGGGCACGCCGCTGTTCCCGCAATGCGGCTTTTCCAACCGCGCGGTGTCGATCCTGAGCCATCTGGGCGTCGCGTTCGACAGCGTCGACGTGCTGCAGGATCAGGCGGTGCGTCAGGGGATCAAGGCGTTTTCGGACTGGCCGACCATCCCCCAGCTTTATGTGAAGGGCGAGTTTATCGGCGGTTCGGACATCATGATGGAGATGTACGAATCGGGCGAGCTGGCCGAATTGATGGCGGAAAAGGGCGTCGCTGCCGCCTGATCATCTGCGCTGAATGAAACGGGGTGGGCGGGCAGTCGAAACCGGTGGGGAGACTGCCCGCCCCTGAAGCGTTACACGCCTGAACGGGTGTGCCCGGACAGTTGCACTCCCCGTGCCAGTTCGCCCGATCCGCGCAAATCCGCGCCGCGCGATGGTTAGCGCGAATTAACCCCAACAAAAACTGTAAAGCGCACCGACAGCCGCTGGCGCCAATCCGTTCATAAAGCGTTCAGCCTTACGATTACAGATGTGGTCGAAATGATTACGACTGTAGTCGAAAGGGAACGCCATGGCCGAACGGATCAGCGATGCCGAACATGCGGTGATGGAGGTGCTGTGGGATCGCGCCCCGCTCAGCGCCACCGACGTCGCCGATCGCGTGGCGCCCGCGCGGGGCTGGAGCGCCAATACGGTCAAGACGCTGCTCGGCCGCCTGCTCGCCAAGAACATCATCGCCGCCGATGAGGATGGCCGCCGCTATCTCTACCGCCCGCTGGTCGAACGCGCCGACTATGTCGAGGGCGAATCGCGCCGCCTGATCGACCGTCTGTTCGGCGGCAGGCTGACGCCGCTGGTCGCGCACCTGGCCGAACGCGACGCGCTGAGCGATCAGGACATCGCCGAGATCGAAGCCTTGCTCCGGGAGATCAAGCAATGACCGGCCCCTCGTTCGCAGGCTGGGCCGTGGAGACCCTTGCCGCCACCACGCTGCTGATGTTGCTGGTAATGGCGTTGCGCAAGCCGGTCAGCCGGTTCTTCGGTCCCGGCGTCGCCTATGGCCTGTGGCTGCTGCCAGTGCTGCGCCTGTTCCTTCCGCCGCTGCCCGAAAGCTGGCTGAGCGCCGCCGAAGCGCCGGTCAGCGCGGCGAGCGAGGTGATGACCTATTACATCGTCGATGCACAGCCGGCCGGCAACATGCCGGTCGCGTCGGCCGCGACGTTCGACTGGCTGCTGTTGTTGCTGTTCGTCTGGGCTGCGGGCGCCCTTGCATTTCTGGCCTATCACCTGATTGCCCATCGCCGGTTCTGCAACAACCTGCTGCGGCGCGCCAACGTGACCAGAACGGTTGCCGAAGGGCGGGTCCATGTCATCGAAACCGATGGCGCGACCGGACCGCTCGCCTTTGGCATCTGGCGCAAATATGTCGCCTTTCCGCGCGATTTCGGTGCGCGCTACGATCCGCTGGAGCGCAACCTCGCGCTCGCGCATGAGCTTGGCCACCATCTGCGCGGCGATCTGATCGCCAATTGGGTGGCGCTGACGATGCTGGCGCTGCACTGGTTCAATCCGGTGGCATGGCGGGCGTTCCGCGCCTTTCGCGCCGATCAGGAAATGGCCTGCGACGCGCTGGTGCTCGCTGGCCGTGCCCCGGCGCTGCGCCACGCCTATGGCCGCGCCATCGTCAAATCCGCGCATGGCGGCGCGGTTTCGGCCGCCTGTCACCTGCACACGATCAACGAACTCAAAGGGAGGTTGAGGATGCTGGCAAAGCATGACCGCAAATCGCGTCGCCGCATGGCGGCGGGCATCACCGGCGCGGCGGCGCTGAGCCTGGGCGCGCTGGCGCTGACCGCATCGGGCACACAGGCGGCGACGTCGCTGCGCGCCGATATGGGTGCGGCGATCGGCGTCGACCTGTCGCAAAGCGAGGCGCCGACCCCGCCCGACGCCCCCGCCGCACCACCGGCACCGGCCGCCCCGGCAGCACCCGAAGCCAGGAAGGTGAAAAAGATCCGCATCGTCACCCAGGACAAGGACGGCAAGATCACCGTTCATGACGGCAATGGTGTGGGCGGCGACAGCGACGCGCCGCACATCGGCCACCAGCGCATCGTCATCAAGGACGGCGCGGTGGCCAGCTGGGATGGCAAGGACGGCGCGGCGCATATCGTCACCTCCGCCAAATGCGGCTCGCCCCAGGACGGCGAGATCAAAATCGAGTCGAAGGATGGCGACAAGCGCCGCATCATCATCTGCACCGACCGGATCGAGGCGCGCGCCGCCGACGCGCGCGAACGCGCCGAAAAGGTGCGGGTGATCGCGCTGGCCCGGGCTGGCGAAGCAGAAGCGATCGCGCTGGCCGGGGCGGACATGGGCAAGCGCCATGCGATGATCGGCCTGCAGATGGCGCGCAAATCGGTCGAGGGGCAGC
>CADEEK010000080.1 GCA_902826325.1 uncultured Sphingomonadales bacterium | reverse complement strand
GGTGGCGATGCGCGCGCCCTCGACATGGCTGAAGGCGCGGACCATGACGCCATCGGCAATGGTGACGCCGGGGCCGAACACGACGTTCGGCTCGATCGTCACATCCCGGCCCAGCACCGTGTCGAACGCGAACCAGACCGTTTCCGGCGCGACCAGCGACGCACCATCGGCCATCGCCCGTGCCCGCCGCGCGGCCTGCCATCGCGCCTCCAGCGCGGCGAGCTCGGCGCGGCTGTTGACGCCGGTCACTTCCACCGCATCGGTTTCGATCACCGCCGATGCCCGTCCGTCCTGCGCGGCCAGCATGACGATGTCGGGCAGATAATATTCGCCCGCTGCATTGTCGTTGCCGACCCGGTCGAGCAGCGCGAACAGATCCGCCGCACGCACCGCCATCAGGCCGGAGTTGCACAGCGTTTCCGCCCGTTCCTGCGCGCTTGCATCCTTGAATTCGACCATCCGGGCGATCCGCCCGTCGCCACTGGCGATCACCCGGCCATAGGCGCTGGGATCGTCGGGCCGGAACCCCAGCACCACGGTGGCGGGCGCATCGGCCGCGTGCAACCGTTCGATCATCCGCGCCATCGTCGCCGCGCCGACCAGCGGCACGTCGCCATAAAGGATCAGGACATCGCCGTCATAATCGGCCAGCGCCGCGCGCGCCTGCGCCACGGCATGTCCGGTGCCAAGCTGCTCCGCCTGCAGCGCCGTCGCGACGCCCAGCGGCGCCACGGCCGCCTCGACCTGCTCGCGCCGCGCACCGACCACCACGACCTGTCGCACAGGGTTCAGCGCGCCGACACTGTCGAGCAGGTGCAGCAGCATTGGCCGCCCCGCAATCGGGTGCAGCACCTTGTGCAGGTCCGATTTCATGCGGGTGCCGCTGCCGGCGGCAAGGATGATCGCGGCGATCGGTCGGCTGGTCATCAAAAGCTCCCTCGCCCGCCCCTGCCATGATTAGGTTGCCAATTCCATATCGCCGCGGGCAATTGGTCGAATATGGCCGATTTCCCCTTCGACATTGTCGGTTTCGACCTTGACGGTACGCTGCTCGACACCAGTGGGGACCTGCTCGCCGCGACCAATCATGCCCTTGCGCTGGTCGGACGCCCGACGCTGGCGGCTGATCGGATCCGCACGATGATCGGCGGCGGCGCCAAGCGCATGCTGGAACAGGGGCTGCGCGCCTCGGGCGGGCTGGACGATGCGCTGATGGCGCGCGCCTATCCCGCATTGCTCGATTTCTACGGTGACAATTTGTCGAACGGGACCGTTCCCTTTCCCGGCATGCTCGCCGCGCTGGACGATCTCGCGGCGAGGGGCGTGACGCTGGCGATCGTCACCAACAAGTTCGAACGCTTCGCCACCCGGCTGCTCGCCGATCTCGGCCTCGACCGGCGCTTTGCCGCCATCATCGGCGGCGATACGATGGGCAAGGGCAATGCCAAGCCATCGCCCGCCCCGATCCATGAAATGATCCGGCGCTGCGGCGGCGGACGCGCGGCATTTGTCGGCGATTCGATCTACGATATTCAGGCGGCGCGCCATGCGGACATCCCGTCGATCGCGGTCGGTTTCGGCTTTCTGACCCAGCCGGTCGAAACACTCGGCGCCGATGCCGTGATCGAGGATTTTGCGGCGCTCGTGCCGGCGCTGCTCAGGCTGGCGAATGCCCCTTGCGCCACTTCGTCCACAAATGCCGCGCCAGCATGAACGGCGGCATGCGCAGCCAGTGTCCGCGCAGGTAAAAGGCGAATTCGGTCAGCTTGCGCGTCGGCCGCCCCCATCCGTCGCGCGCCAGCAGGCGGTGGACATATAGCCGGTCGGCGACCGCAAGGTCCGCGCCCGATCCGAACAGCGCCGCCGACAGCCGCACCGCGCGCCCGACCTCATGCGACAGGCCATGATGCCCGGCACAGGCGGCCAGCCGCGCATCGAACGCCGCATCGCCAAACTCGTCGAGCAGGCAATGGATGTCCCACAAATTGCGCAAGCCGCCGGACAGGTCGCCATCGGCGAACAGATGCGCGGCGGCGTGGACCAGCATCGCTTCGGGCAGGAGCACGAACAGGTCGTTGTCCAGCCGCTGCGCGCTGGCGATCAACGCGCCCGCGTCAGGCGTGATCCGCGCGGTCAGCGGCAGGATCGTGTGATGCACATCGATCATCCGGTCGCGTTCCCGGTGGATCAGCGGGGGCAGTTCGTGCATCCAGCGGCGGTAATAATCGTCGTCATAAGGGTCGGGCTTCACCCATTCCCACCCCGCCGCGATCAGCGCCGCCTCGGCCTCGTCGATCCGGTCGCGCGGCACCAATATGTCGAGATCGCCGATCTGGCGCCCGACCCCGGCGGACAGGCCCGATGCGACGAACGCCGTGCCCTTGAGCAGCACGACCGGCATGTCGGTCCCCGCCAGCGCCCGCCGCGCCATCTCCGCCTCCCACAGCGCCGCTTGCCGCCCCTGTTCGACCGCCGCGCGCGCATCGGCCAGGATGCGCCGCGCCGCGCCGGGGATCGCCAATCCCGCGACCAGGTGCGCCAGCGTGCCGATCAACTGTTCCGCGCGCGCTGCGGCAAGCAGGCCGGTCCACCCCGCCGCGTTGAGCGCGACGACCGACGCCGGGTCGCGCAACGCACGGGCGAGCAGCGCGCCGCTCATGCCAGTTCGTCCCACAGCCGCTCGACCGTCGCGATCGCGGTCGCGGTATCGGGATAGTCGATCGCACGCGCGGGCGTGCCGCGCACCAGCCGCGTGAGCGCATCGAACCCCGGCTCGCCCAGCGTCACATAATTGGTCGATGCCTGGGTCAGCCGCACGAAACACTCGGCCTGCGGGACCTCGCGCGCCGCCGCGGCAAAGCCGAAGCCCGGGAACAGGATCAACGCCGGGCTCGCCGGATCGTCCATCGCCGCGATCGCGCGCGCATCGGGCACCAGATGGCGGATCGTCCCCTTTGGCGTGCCGGTCAGCACCGGCCCCCAGCGCGCGTCCTCCACCTCGCCCGCCATCACCTCGATCGCATCGTTTTTCAGGCTGATCAGGCGCGGAAAGCCATGCGCCATCCCGGTTTGCGGGTCGATCAGCACGAATTCGTCGCCCATCAGCCGCCATCCGCGCGCCATCAGCAACGCGGCCAGCGTCGATTTGCCCGCGCCCGATTCGCCCGTCATCAACAACGCCCGGCCGTCCCGCTCGACCGCCGAAGCGTGCAGCAACAGATAGCGGCGCTGCCCCAGCGCCATCTGCAGGTTCATCGCCATTTCGGCGGCGAGCAGTCCCTGGGCGAGCGGCAGCGGCGCGGCATCGGGGATGACGAAATCGCCGCCGATATGCACCGATGGCCGCACCAGCCGCCGCCATGGCCGCGCCGCGAACAGCCGCACGTTGAAATCGGGGATGCCGTCCTGCGGCGCGGGATAGTCACGATACAGAGCCTCGAGCGCCGCGATCGGCCCACGCCAGTCGCTGCCCACGCGAAAGCCGACCGGGCCGATCCGCAGCATCGTCGAATGCCGCATCAGCCCCGCTCCACCAGCCCCGCCTGCACCAGCTCGTCCAGCCGCGCGGCGAGCGCGCAAGGGTCAGGATCGACCAGATCGTGCGCATCGATCAACGCGGCCAGCGTATCATCCAGCGTCAGGGGCCGGTCGAGCAGGTCGATCAATTCGGGAACCGGCGAATCGACGACATGGGTGATGCCCGATGCGCGGTGATAGATCAGCGTCAGCGTATCGAGCCGCTCGATCCGCAACGTCTCGGCACGCGCGGCGCGGTAGCGCACCGGTCCGATCGCTCCTTCATGGTCCAGCATCGCTGAACCGCGCTTAGCCGCGCGGCATCTGAAGCGATGCGAAACAGGTAAAGCCGCTGGTCCCGCGCTGCAGCCGCCGGATATAATTGGTATAGGCGCGGCTCTGTTCATAAGTCGTGCCGGGCAGGTTGCTGCCGTTCAGCGCCTGTTTGACCTCTTCGCCGCGAAACGCGCGTCCGGCGGGCGGAAACGCGCCCTGGGTTCCGGGCGGCACCAGCGACCCGTCGGCGGCGATATAATTGCCCGCACGTCCCGGATCGGGCACCGGAATCTCGCAATTGAGCACCGATCCCGCCGTCTGCGCCAATGCGGGCTTGATCGACACGATCGCAGACGCGCTCGCCGCGCCCAGCATCAGCGCGCGGCGGCTGGGGCGATGGTCGTCGCGGTGGCCGCGCTCGGCGGCGGATGGCGCATCGTCGCTCATGGTCCCTTCCCTGCCATGCCTGCCTTTCACAAAGGTGAAGATTGCGCAACGGCTATCGCGGATCGCCGTCATTGCGCTAGGACGCGGGGCATGTCGCGCTATGCCCTGTTCTCGCTGATCGCCATCCTGCTCACCGCGGGCGCCGTGTGGCTGGCGGCGGGGCTGGCGGCGGCGGGGATCGCGCTGGTCGGCGCGGTGGTGGCGGCGCTGATCGTCGCGCTGTCCGCCGAACCCGAACGCCAGCGCCCCGCCCCCGAACCGATCCGCGTCGACGGCGCGGCGGAAGCGATCGACGCGATCTTCGAACCCGTGCTGCTGATCGCCGACAATCGCGTCGCCGCCGCCAATCGCGCGGCCCGCGCGCTGCTTGGCGAACATATTCTGGGCGGCGACGTGCGGCTGGCGATTCGCCATCCCGCCGCCGCCGAGCGCCTGCTCAATCCCGCCGAACCGGCGCCGGGCGCGCCGATCCACCTGGTCGGCCTGGGCAATCGCGACCAGCGCTGGGAAATGCGCGTGCGCAGCCTGCCCACCGGCCAGCGCATCGTCCATCTGAGCGATCGCACCGGCGCCTATGCCGCCGATCGCATTCGCGTCGATTTCGTCGCCAATGCCAGCCACGAACTGCGCACCCCGCTCGCGTCGATCCTCGGCTTCATCGAAACGCTTGAGGACGCCGCCGACGATCCCGACACCCGCGCCCGCTTCCTCAGGGTGATGGACAATGAGGCGCGGCGAATGCAGCGGCTGATCGACGACCTGATGTCGCTGTCGCGGATCGAGGCGGAGAAATATCGCGCGCCCGACACCTCGGTCGATCTGGGCGACCTGACCGCGCAGGTCCGTGGCGAGCTTGCCGCGCTGTCGCCCGATCGCGCTGCCGACATCATCCTCGACGTCGCAGGCCACAACACCGTTCGCGGCGATACGGTGCAGCTGTCGCAATTGCTGCACAATATCATCGGCAATGCGATGAAATATGGCCGCGCCGGATCGCCCGTCACCGTCGCGATCGCCGACACCGGCGATGCGATGGTGCGCCTGTCGGTCGCCGATGAGGGCGAGGGCATCGCGCCCGAACATCTGCCCCGCCTGACCGAACGTTTCTATCGCGTCGATTCGAGCCGCAGCCGCGCGGCGGGCGGCACCGGGCTGGGCCTCGCCATCGTCAAGCATATCGTCGAACGCCATCGCGGAAGGCTCGACATCGCCAGCACCGTCGGCAAGGGCACGACCGTCACCATCCTGTTGCCCGTTGCGTCGCTTTCGGAACCACTGTCATCATAGCGTAACCCAATTGCAACAGACGCCGCCGCGAAGGGGAACGGCCGCTCCTCGCAACGACTCGCAGAACAGGCCGAGGGGACAAAGATATGCGCAGCCTAACCCTGATCGCCTGTTCGGCGCTCGCACTGGCCGCTTGCGGCGAGCAGGCCAGCCGCGACCAGATCAAGGTGGTCGGTTCGTCCACGGTCTATCCGTTCACCACTGCCGTCGCCGAAGCGTTCGTCAACCAGAACACCCAGGCCAAGGCGCCGGTGATCGAACAGGGCGGCACGGGCGCGGGCATGAAGCTGTTCTGCGGCGGTATCGGCGTCGCCCATCCCGACATCGTCAATGCATCGCGCCGGATGAAGAAATCCGAACAGGAAATCTGCGCCAAGAACGGCGTGACCGACATTATCGAGGTGCAGGTCGGCAATGACGGCATCGCGCTCGCCGAATCGATCCAGGGGCCCAAGCTCGAACTGACGCGCAAGGACATCTACCTCGCGCTCGCCGCCAACCCGATGGGCAAGCCGAACACGGCAAAGACGTGGCGCGACGTGAACCCGGCGCTGCCCAACATCCCGATCAAGGTGCTCGGCCCGCCCTCGACCAGCGGCACGCGCGACGCCTTTGCCGAGCTGATCCTCGAACCCGGCTGCGAGGAAAGCGATCCCGCGGCCAAGGCGCTCAAGGATTCCGACAAGACCAAATTCGAAACGCAGTGCCTGCTGATCCGCAGCGACGCCGCCTATATCGATTCGGGCGAAAACGACAATCTGATCGTCCAGAAGCTGTCGACCGACCCCAATGCGATCGGCATTTTCGGCTATTCCTATCTCGAGGAGAATGCCCAGCGGCTGCAGGGTATTCCGGTCGATGGCGTGGCGCCGACCTATGACGCGATCGCCGGCGGCAAATATCCCGGCGCGCGCGCACTCTACATCTATGTCAAGAAACAGCATCTCAAGGCGGTGCCGGGCCTCAAGGAGTTCGTGCGGCTCTACACCGAAATGTGGGGTGCGGACGGCCCGCTCGCCAAGCGCGGCCTGATCGCCAGCGACAGCAATGTCGCAGCGGCGGCGGCCAAGGCGGCGGAGATGGAAACGCCGCTCGATCCGGCATCGCTGAAATAAGGCTGGATCGGGTCTCGTGAACCTCTACGTCCTGTTGTTCCTCGTCGCGGGGCTCGGCATCATCGGCTGGCTGACCGGTCGGGCGCGCGCCGCGCGTTTCGCCGGGGCCAGCGCGACGCGGCTGCACTCGCTGCCCGGGCAACATGGCCTGTATGTCGCGATGTGGACGATCATCCCGGCGCTGATCTTCGCGATCATCTGGTCGGTGCTGACGCCGTCGCTGGCGACCGACGCGGTGCTGCGCGCGCCCCAGGCGATCGAGATTCCCGCCTTTGGCTATGAGCGCGAAGCGGTGTTGAACGAGGTGCGTGCGCGCGCCGCGGGCAGCGAATTCGGCTTCTACCCCGCCGCCGAACGGCTCGCCCCGGTCTATCGTCAGGCCAGCCATTTCTTCGGCTGGATCGGTGCGGGTATCGCGGTGATCCTGGCCTTTGCCGGGGGCGCCTTTGCCTTCACCCGCATCCGCGCCGATTTCCGCGCGCGCACGCGGGTTGAACGCAGCGTGATGCTCGCGCTGCTCGTCGCCTCGCTGATCGCGATCCTGACAACGCTTGGCATCTTCCTGTCGCTTCTGTTTGAATCGCTTCGCTTTTTCTCGATGGTTCCGATCACCGATTTCCTGTTCGGCACTAATTGGAGCCCGCAGGTGATCGACCCCAATGATCCCGGCGCGACATTGGGCGCGGTGCCGCTGTTCTGGGGCACCTTCTTCATCGGCGCGGTCATCGCGATGATCGTCGCGATCCCGTTCGGGCTGATGAGCGCGATCTACCTCACCCAATATGCCCCGGCGGTGGTGCGCCGCTGGATGAAGCCGCTGCTGGAGATCTTGGCGGGCGTCCCGACGGTGGTTTACGGCTATTTCGCCGCGCTGACCGTCGGCCCCGCGATCCGCGACGTGGCGGTCGCGTTCGGCTTCACCTATGCCAGTTCGGAAAGCGCGCTCGCCGCGGGGCTGGTGATGGGGGTGATGATCATCCCGTTCGTCTCGTCAATGGCCGATGATTCGATCGCCGCGGTGCCGAGCGCGATGCGCGACGGCAGCCTGGCGATGGGCGCGACGCAGAGCGAGACGATCCGCCGCGTGCTGCTGCCCGCCGCGCTGCCGGGCGTCGTCGCGGGCGTGCTGCTCGCCGTGTCGCGCGCGATCGGCGAAACCATGATCGTGGTGATGGCCGCTTCGGGCGCCGCCAACATCACGCTCAACCCGTTCGAAAGCGCGACCACCGTGACCAAGCAGATCGTCGACCTTTTGACCGGCGAGGCGGAGTTCGACAGCCCCAAGACGCTCGCCGCCTTCGCGCTCGGCCTGACGCTGTTCATGATTACCTTCCTGCTCAACATCGTCGCCCTGCGCGTCGTCAAAAAGTATCGCGAAGCCTATGAGTGACGCCGCCCCCGCCCGGACGCCGACCGACTGGACGACCGCCGCGATGAAGCGCCGGATCGCCAGACGCTATCGCGCCGAACGCCGCTTTCGCGCGGTGGGGCTGGCCGCGGTGGTGCTGTCGGCGTCGTTCCTGTTCTTCCTGCTCGCGGTGATGATGGGCAACGGCATTTCGGGCTTCATGCGAACCGAGGTGGCGCTGCCGATGGATTTCAAATCCACGCCGCTGGTCGTCGATCGCGGCGCGCTGGCGACGCGCGGCGCCGATCTCGCACTGGCCGGCGCGGGTCTTGAAAATCGCGTGTCGACCGCGGCCAGCGCCGCCTTTGGCGAGCGCGGCGCCGATCTGATCGCCGGCAATGCATGGACCGCAGTGCGCGACGCGATCAAGGCCGATCCCGATCTGCTGAGCCAGAACACCCATATCTGGGTGCCCGCTTCCGCCGATCTGGACGCGGCGCTGGACGGCGGCGGCAAACCCGAATTTGCCGCCGACGCGACCGCGCTGCGCGAACGCGACGCGATCCGCAGCAGCTTCAACAGCGGCTTTCTCCAGGGCGCGGATTCGACCGATCCCACCGCCGTCGGCATCTGGGGCGCGTTCAAGGGGTCGCTGCTGACGATGCTCGTCACGCTGCTGATCGCCTTTCCGATCGGCGTGTTCTCGGCCGTGTATCTTGAGGAATATGCCCCCAAGAACCGCTGGACCGACCTGATCGAAGTGTCGATCAACAACCTCGCCGCCGTGCCCTCGATCATCTTCGGCCTGCTCGGTCTTGCGGTGTTCCTCGGCACGCTCGGCCTGCCGCGTTCGGCGCCGCTGGTCGGCGGCCTGACGCTGGCGCTGATGATCATGCCGGTGATCGTGATCGCCGGTCGCAACGCGATCAAGGCGGTGCCGCCGTCGATCCGCGACGCGGCGCTCGGCATCGGCGCCAGCCGGATTCAGGTGGTGTTCCATCATGTCCTGCCCCTCGCGTTGCCCGGCATCCTGACCGGCACGATCATCGGCATGGCCCGCGCGCTGGGCGAAACCGCCCCGCTGCTGCTGATCGGCATGCGCGCCTTCATCGTCACCCCGCCGGGCGGGGTGTTCGATCCCGCCACCGTGCTGCCGGTGCAGATCTTCCTGTGGTCGGACGAGGTGAGCCGCGGCTTCATCGAAAAGACCAGCGCCGCGATCATCGTGCTGCTGGTGTTCCTGCTGGCGATGAACGCCGTCGCCATTTATCTTCGCAACCGATTCGAGACCCGCTGGTAATGACCCAAGTCGATTTCGCAGATACCGCCAACCACAGCGCGGCGCCCGCGCAGGCCATCGCCCATCCCAAGATGGCGGCGCGCGGCGTCAACGTCTTCTACGGCGAGAAACAGGCCATTCGCGACGTGTCGATCGATGTCGACATGGACAATGTCACCGCGTTCATCGGCCCGTCGGGCTGCGGCAAATCGACATTCTTGCGCACCCTTAACCGCATGAACGACACCGTCGCCAGCGCGCGGGTGGAAGGGCAGATCACGCTGGACGGCGCCGACATCTATGACAAGTCGATGGACGTGGTGCAGCTGCGCGCGCGGGTCGGCATGGTGTTCCAGAAGCCGAACCCCTTTCCCAAGTCGATCTATGAAAATGTCGCTTACGGCCCCCGCATCCACGGCCTTGCCCGGTCGAAGGGGGATATGGACCAGATCGTCGAACGCTCGCTCAAGCGCGCGGGCCTGTTCGACGAGGTAAAGGACCGGTTGCAGGACAGCGGCACCGCGCTGTCGGGCGGGCAGCAACAGCGGCTGTGCATCGCCCGCGCCA
>CADEEK010000079.1 GCA_902826325.1 uncultured Sphingomonadales bacterium | reverse complement strand
ACAGCTCGTCATTGGACACCAGTTCGCCCCGCGCGAACACAGAATGGCGCGTGTCGATGTCCCAGTTCGCCTCGCCCAGCCATGCGGCGAGCGCGGTGCCCGGCACCCGTTGCTTGACCGCCCAGGCGGCGGTCAGCGACAGGCCGTCGCGGGCGTAATGGACGCTGGCGGTGGTGCGCCGTTCGTCGGCGCCGCCATGCAGCGTTTCGGGGCTTTCGATCCGGCCATGGCTGACCTGCATCGTCCAGTTGGGCGATGGCGTCAGCGTCAGCCGCGCGCTCCACGAATCGAGCCGGGGCGTCTCGATGCCCCAGCGTTCCTCGTCCGGCTCGCGCCCGCGAAATGCCGATGCCTCGATCTGCAGGCTGCGGCTGCGTATCCCGGCGGTGACGACGCCATAGGTGATGTGCGTCGAATCGAACCAGTGATGGCCGATCGGCGACATCGTCTGATAGCGCGCGGAACGCCGATGCATGAACGCCGCGGGGCCAAGCGCCGGTTCGCCGACCGGCCCGCCATAAAGAAAGGCGGTGGTGGCGGGCGCGATGTCCGCCTCTATCCGGGCGGCGAGTTCCATGAACAGGTCATGGGGATGCTGGCGATCGACCAGCGGCACGCCGCCCGCCGTCTCGCCCGAGGCGAGCAGATTGGGATAGCCGCGCGCACCCATTGCCGGTTCCAGGCTGAACATCGTGCGCAGTTCCAGCCGTGCCGCCTCGCCCAGCGGCCGCGTCGCCGACACCATGCCCATCGACTGCACAAAGGCCATGTCGTCGCCGCGCGGCCCGCCCTGATCGGTCACGGCCGCCCATAAATGGCCATGCAGCATCACGCGCCAGTCGCCGCTGGCAAGATGCACGCCCGCATGCCCGTCGCCATCGGCGGCGGGCAGCAACGCCGTGCCCGACGCGGCGGTGGCATTGGCATCGCCAGCGGGCGCATGATGGCCACCGCCATGCGCCGCCGGTTCGGGCATCGGCGGGGCTGGCATCGGCGGCGCTGGCATCGGCGGGGCCATCGTCCCCGATGGCTGGTGGTGGTCGTGCGCCGTCGGCGCGGGTTCGGGGGCCGGTGTCGTATCGTGTGGCGGCATATGCCCCTGATGCTGCGCGGACGCAGCTACAGGCAGCGCCACCGCCGCGGCCAGCGCGGCGAGTGAAATCGGAATGGTCATGGGTTGCTCCGTAGTGATCGTGGGAAATCGGGCGAAACGCCCGGCACGATCAGCGGCGCGGGGGCGGCGGTTCGGGCTTGCCGCCGATCGACGACAGCGACAGCGGGGCAAAGGCGATGGCGTCGATCCGCACCATGCGCGCGGGCGGCGCGACCGGCGCGCCGCGCAACGTCGTCGGCGCGATACAGCCGATGCACAGCATCTCGCGCAGATCCCTGGCGCCGCCGGATTCGTTCGACGACATGGGCACCGCGTCATGATGCGCCATCGCCATCATCCCCGCTGGCGCCGCTTCGGACGCATGACAGGGCGCGGCCGCCTGGGACGGCACCGGCAATGTGCCGAGCAGCAGGGCGAGCATGATGAGGAGCCGCGCGATCATCGAATGCTGAATAACGCGGCCAAAGGCGTTCGCAAAGCCGTCAGACGTTAAAGCGGAACAGCATCACATCGCCGTCCTGCACGACATATTCCTTGCCTTCCGACCGCAACTTGCCGTTGTCGCGCGCACCCGTCTCGCCGCCGAACCTGACATAATCGTCATAGGCGGTGGTTTCGGCGCGGATGAAGCCGCGTTCGAAATCGGTGTGGATCTCGCCCGCCGCCTGTGGCGCCTTCGCGCCGACGAAGGTCGTCCAGGCGCGCGCCTCCTTCGGCCCGACGGTGAAGAAGGTGAGCAGGTGCAACAGGCTGTATCCCGCCCGGATCACACGGGCGAGACCGGTTTCGCTCAACCCCAGTTCGGCCAGGAACTCGCCGCGCTCCTCGGGCGGCATCGTCGCGATTTCGGCCTCGATCGCCGCCGATACCACCACCGCCTGCGCGCCCTCGGCCGTCGCCCGCTCGAACACGCGCGCGGAATAGGCGTTGCCGTCGGCGGCATGTTCCTCATTGACGTTGCAGACATAAAGCACCGGCTTGGCGGTGATCAGCTGCGCCTGTTTGAGCACGCGCGCTTCCTCGACATCTTTCGGCTCGACCAGCCGCGCGGGCTTGCCGTCGCGCAGCAGGTCGAGCGCCTGGCCCAGCACGCTGGCGGCGATCTTCGCCTCCTTGTCGCCCTGCGCCGCCTTTTTCTGCAGGTTGGGCACCCGCTTTTCGAGCGATTCCAGATCGGCCAGCATCAATTCGGTCTCGACCGTTTCGGCGTCGGCGATCGGATCGACCTTGTTGTCGACATGCTGGATGTCGTCATTCTCGAAACAACGCAGGACGTGGACGATCGCGTCCACCTCCCGGATATTGCCAAGAAACTGGTTGCCCAGCCCTTCGCCCTTGCTCGCCCCGCGCACCAGGCCGGCGATGTCGACAAAGCCCAGCTGTGTTTCGATCACCTTGGCCGATCCCGCGATCTTCGCCAGCGCGTCCAGCCGCGGATCGGGCACCGCGACATTGCCGACATTCGGCTCGATCGTGCAAAAGGGATAGTTGGCCGCCTGCGCCGCCGCGGTCTGCGTCAGCGCGTTGAACAGCGTGGATTTGCCGACATTGGGCAGGCCGACAATGCCGCAGCGAAAGCCCATGATTCTGGTCCTGTCTTCCGGGAAAGGCGCGCAGATAGGGCGGGTGGCGGCAAAAGGCCAGCCACCAATGGGCGATATCGCGCCTAGCGATAGTTGAAGCTGATGCTGATCCGCTCGCCTTTGGTCGTCCCCGCGACGACTTCGTGCCGCAGCCAGCTTTCCCACAGAAAGATGCTGCCCGCCGCCGGTTCGGCATAGATGAAGCTTTGCAGATCCTCCGGCGCGTCGGCGCGGCGGGGCGGGGCCGCCATCTGCAATGGCAGGCGCGGGTCCTCAAGCTTGAGCGCCCCCGATCCCGGCGGCACGTCGATATAGATGGTGCCGGAAATGACGCTGTGGGGATGGATATGCCCCGAATGGACGCCGCCGGATTTGAGGATGTTGACCCACAGGTTGTCGAGCCGCAGCTTGCGGGGCAGGTCCAGCGCGCAGGCATCGGCGAATGCGGCGACATGGCGGTTCAAGTGGCGGACCAGATCGCCAAAGCGCGGATCGCGCACCGGCAGGTCGTCGAGCGAGGCGTAGGAGGTATAGCCGCGATAGCCATGCGCGCGCGACCAGTCGCGGCCCGCGCGATCCTGTGCCGCCAGGTCGCGACAGGCATCGCCAAGTTCTGCGAGCAGCGGCGGGTCGCCCAGCTCGGTCTGCGAAAAACGGGTGGCGAACAGGGTGCGGACGGTCATCCCCGTCGCAGAGCATGTGCCCGCGCATCTGGCAAGCCATCGGTTGACTTGACCGCCCGCCGCGCCAAACTCCGCCCGATAATCGGAGAGGACAGGGCCCCATGAAACATATCGCGTTGCTCGCGCCGCTGGCGCTGGTGCTGACCACGGCCTGCGAGGACGAGGCGGCAAAGCAACAGGCGGCGGCCGAGGCGCGCGCCAAGGCGGAAGCGACGGTCAAGGCCAAGGCGCTGGACGATGCGATGACGGTCAATGTCCGCTGCTATGCCGCGGTCAAATGGCAGGAAGGGCCGCTGAAACGCGGCGGGATCGGCGATCCGGCGGTCTATGTCGCCTATTATCGCAACATGATCGAAAAGCGGTTGGGGGACGAGGTGCTGCCGGCCAAGCCGCCGGCGCCCGAACTGTCGAAGGCCAATCTCGACGCCTATCTCGACTGGGCGGTGAAGGATCATATCGACAATCAGTTCACCAGGGGCGGCGATGCCAATGGCGACGGGCAGGTGACGCCCGGCGAAACGCGCACCATGGGGCATATGACGGTATCGACCTGCGTGCAGAGCGCCGCCGAATTCGGCGCGGGGCCGATGGCGAAGCTCAATCCCGCCGAACGTTACGAGAAAATGCAGTATCTGCGCGAACATCTGCGGCTGCGCGGCAACTGACGGGTTTCGTTTGCGTCGCAGGCACGCTACCGCATGGCGCATATCGCCGAACGGGACCGGTCCGTTCATCCGCGGTAAAGGCGCAACCCGCCTTGCAGCGGATCAAGGGTAACAGGAGTAGAGCATGATTCGTCGTTCCGCCATTATCGCCAGTGCCATCGCCGTGCTGGCCGTCGCCGGATGCGGCGGCAACAATGATGGCGCCACGCCGACGCCGACCCCGACGCCCACCCCCACGCCGACGCCAAGCGGGACGCCGACCTATGCCGCCCTGCCGCTGACCGCGGCGGGCGAGTTCTTCGCGATCAGCGCCGCGACCAGCTATACCGGCGACGCCGCAGCGGGACCGGTGACGCTGGGCACGGCGGGGACCGACGGGTTTTCGAACCGCGTGCGCTTTGCGTTGCAGAATACGACGCCCGCCACGGACGCGCTTCCGATCGTGGTGCGCGAAAATACCGAGGAATCGCGTTTCGGCACCGGCGATCTGCTGACGGCGCCCGCGGTCGGCGTCACCGAATATGTCTATCGCGAGAGCACCGCGCCGACCACGGCGGGCGCCTTTACGCAGCTTGAACTGCTGAACAACACGATTTCGGGTGTTGTTACCAGCGATGCGGCGCTGGCGCTGACCCGGTTGAGCTATGCCGGCTGGTGGCGCGGCGACAGCACGGCGGGTGCCAAGCGCATCACCTATGCGGTGTTGGGCTATCCGACCGTGCCGAGCGATATGCCGACCACCGGCACCGTCAGCTACACGGTCCGTCTGGCCGGCCGGTCGGTGGTGTCCCCGGCGGCGGGCGCCAGTTCGGTCGACAAGCTCGGCGGCACGGCGACGCTGTCGATCAACTATGCGACCGGCCTGGTGTCGCTGACGATGACGGTGACGCGGGGCGGTGTCGCCTATGGCACCTTCACCGGATCGGGCGCGATCGCGGCGGGCAACAACCAGTTCACCGGCAGCTTCGGCACCGGCAGCACGATCGGCGGCACCTTCCAGGGTCAGGCCTATGGCCCGCAGGCCGCCGAAATCGGCATCAGCTTCGCGCTGTCGGGCACCGTCGCCGCAGGCGACAGCCGCGCGGTCGGCGTGGTCGTCGGCAAAAAGAGCTGATTGCCGCAGCCGTGACAGGGTCGGGGCATGGGCCTCGATCCGGCTGGCCGACCGTCACCCCGGCCTTGTGCCGGGGTCCACGGTGCCGCTTGTCATGGCCCAACCATCCTGTCGGCTGAAATCGCCGCCCGGCGAACCCCGGCACAAGGCCGGGGTGGCGATGAGTGGTCGCGGGGACGGTTACGCGGCGCACGCGCGAGGGCCAGCGCCGCCCGCATCGCACGCGGTCAGGGCGCGTCGTGCAACCGCAACGCGACATCGTTCATAAAGCGCGCATCGTCGCCCTGCGCCAGCCAGACCGCCTCCGCCGCGATCGCGCCGAGCAGGTCGGACAGCGGCTCGATCTCGCTTTTGGCATAATTGCCCAGCACATAGCCGGTGACGCGATCCTTGTGGCCGGGATGGCCGATGCCGATGCGCACCCGGCGGAAATCGGCGCCGACATGCTGGATCGTGCTGCGGACGCCATTCTGTCCCGCCGCGCCGCCGCCGCGCTTTACCTTCACCTTGAACGGGGCAAGGTCGAGTTCGTCGTGAAAGACGGTAACGGCATCGACATCCAGCTTGTAGAAATCGAGCGCGGCGCGGATCGACCGGCCGCTTTCGTTCATGAAGGTCGCGGGCTTGAGCAGCAGGATTTTCGCGCTGCCCAATCGCCCTTCCTGCACCCAGCCCTGAAACTTCCTGGCGGGCGGGGAAAAGCCATGGACTTCGGCAATGGCATCGGCGGCCATGAACCCGACATTGTGACGGTTCATCGCATATTGCGCGCCGGGATTACCAAGGCCCACCCAAAGCTGCATCATATTCCCTGAAAAATCCGGCCAGAAAAGCAAATCGCCCCCGCACCGGGGTGCGGAGGCGATCTAGAGCATCGCGGATGGCGACGAAAGGCTTACTCGCCTTCCTCCGTCGCCTCCTCGGCGGGGGCTTCGTCCGCTTCGTCGGCGGCCGCAGCCTCGTCAGCCGCCGCGTCGGCCGCTTCGGCTTCCTCGGACTTCAGCGCGGACGGGGCGACGATCGTGGCGATGGTGAAATCGCGGTCGTCGATCGCGCTTTCGCTGCCCTTGGGCAGCGTGACGGCGGAAATGTGCAGCGAATCGCCGACTTCCAGACCCTTGAGCGAAATCTCGATCTCGCTCGGGATCAGCGCGGCATCGCACACCAGTTCGAGCTCGTGGCGGACCACGTTGAGCACGCCGCCCTTTTTGAGACCCGGCGAGGCGTCCTCATCGGCGAACACCACCGGCACCGCGACATTGACCTTGGCATGTTCGGAAATGCGCAGGAAATCGACATGCACCGGGCGATCGGTGACGACGTCGAGCGAGACGTCCTTGGGCAGGGTGCGAACCGGCTTGCCGCCGGCAACCTCGACCATCACCACCGAATTCATGAAATGACCGGTGTTCAGCATCTTGGCCAGGGCCCGTTCCTCGACATGGATGCCAAGGGGTTCCTGCTTGTTGCCATAGATTACGGCGGGGACGCGGCCTTCACGACGAAGCGCCCGGGAGGCTCCCTTGCCAACCCGGTCGCGCGTCTCGGCCGACAGTGTAAGCATGTCGCTCATATGTCGTTCCTGTGCGCTAAATTGGTTCATTCCCGATCAGGCCTCCAGGGATGACCCTGACCGGAAGCGCGCGCCTATAGGGGAGGGGCGGGGGGAAAGCAAGTTCGGCCTTGCCAAACGGCCCGGTGCCGTCCGACGGCGCCGGTCAGCAACCTAATAAGCCACCCGCTCGACCGTCAGCCCCCGTTCGGTCAGCAGCGCCTGAACGCTGCCCTTGCCCGCCAGATGCCCCGCGCCGACCGCCACGAACACCGTGCCGGGCCGCTGCATCCGCCGCGCGACCCAATCGGCCCAGCGCCGGTTGCGGCGGGTGAGCAGCACGTCGGCAACCTCCGGCGAGGCGTCGAGCGCGCGGTTGATCTCCACGCCCACGGTTTCGGCATCGCCCGCGCCCCAGGCTTCGATGAAGCGGGCGAGGTGCGCGCGCGTGCCGGGCAGCTCGCCGACCGTGCGGTCGAGCATCGCCGTCTGCGCCGCGCCGGACAGGCGGTCGAACAAAAGCAATTGTTCGCGCGCGCTCTCCAGTCCTGCGACCGGCGTCCCCCTGTCCTGTGCCGCGCGTGCCAGCCGCGTCTCGACGCCCTCGCCGCTGTCATAGCCCGCCTTGCGAACCGCCGCCCGTGCCAGCGTGGCCGCGGCGAGCCAGGGTTCCATCCGGTCGATCGCCCCCTTGGCCATGCCGACCGAGGCCGCGGCATCCTGAACATGCGCGTCGAATGGCGGCCCGCCGCGCGTCCCCAGTTCCTCGACCAGCGCGGCCATCCGTTCCGGTTCGACCGGCAGCATTTCCAGCACCAGCTCGTCCGAAGCGTCGAAGGCGTCCTTCACCCCCTCATCGAACCAGTGCATGCTGGGTTTGAGGACATGGACGGTGCCGAACAGATAGATGGTGGTATCGTCGTCGCCGACCGCCCACAGCGCCGGATCGGCATCCTCCCCGAACCAGGAACAGCCGGTCAGCGCCAGTGCGGCGAGCAGCGAAAGGGCGAATTTGCGCATCGCGCGTTCCCAAACCCATCCGCCGCGCGCCGTCAACCATGTTGACCCTGCACCCGCCTTTCGCCAAAGCGCGGACCAGCCATGACCGACGCCCTCAGCTTTCAGCGGATGATCCTTAAGCTCCATGACTATTGGAGCACGCGGGGCTGCCTGATCCTGCAACCCTATGACATGCGGATGGGTGCCGGGACCTTCCATACCGCGACGACGCTGCGCGCGCTTGGCCCCGATCCGTGGAACGCGGCGTTCGTTCAGCCGTGCCGTCGCCCGACCGATGGTCGCTATGGCGAAAACCCCAACCGTCTGCAGCATTATTACCAGTATCAGGTGATATTGAAGCCGTCGCCGCCCGACCTGCAGGAACTGTATCTCGGTTCGCTCGCCGCGATCGGCATCGATTTCACCCGCCACGACATCCGCTTTGTCGAGGATGACTGGGAAAGCCCGACGCTGGGCGCCTGGGGTCTGGGCTGGGAAGTGTGGTGCGACGGGATGGAGGTGACGCAATTCACCTATTTCCAGCAAATGGGCGGGTTCGACTGCAAGCCGGTGTCGGGTGAGTTGACCTACGGCCTCGAACGGCTCGCCATGTATATCCAGAACAAGGACAGCGTGTACGACCTGGCGTTCAACGATGCCGGCGTGACCTATGGCGATGTGTTCCTCGAAAATGAGCGCCAGATGTCGAAATACAATTTCGAGGTGGCCGATACCGACACGCTGTTCGAGGGCTTTCGCAAGGCGATGGCCGAGTGCGAGAATTGCCTGACCAGCGATGTGCCCATCGCCGCCTATGAACAGGCGATCGAGGCGAGCCATTTGTTCAACCTGTTGCAGGCGCGGGGCGTCATTTCGGTCGCGGAGCGTCAGGCCTATATCGGTCGCGTCCGCGATCTGGCGAAGGGAAGTTGCGAGAAATATATCGCGCACATGACGCCCGACTGGAGCGCCAGATATCCGGAGTGGTCGCTGTGAGCGACTTTCTCCTCGAACTCCGGTCCGAAGAAATCCCGGCGCGGATGCAGGACAAGGCGCGCGACGACCTGGCGCGGCTGTTCGCGGCGGAGCTGGAAAAATCGGGGCTGAAGGCGGGCGAAATCGTCACCTATGCCACGCCGCGCCGCCTCGCGCTGATCGCGCGCGACCTGCCGGATACGACGCAGGCGGTGCAGGAGGAATTGAAAGGTCCGCCCGCCGATGCGCCCGATGCCGCGGTCGATGGGTTTCTGCGCAGGGCGGGGCTGACCCGCGACATGCTGGAAACGCGCGACGTGAAGGGCCGGGCGACCCTGTTCGCGGTGATCGACAAGCCGGGGCAGGCAACGGCGGACGTGCTGGCGGACGCCATTCCCGCGATCGTCCGCGCCTTTCCCTGGCCGAAATCGATGCGCTGGGGCGCGGCGTCGGCATCGACCGAAAGCCTGCGCTGGGTGCGGCCGTTGCAGGGCATCGTCGCGCTGCTGGGTGATGATGTCGTGCCGTGCGAGGTCGCGGGCGTTGCGTCGGGCGCCGCCACGGTCGGCCATCGCTTCCATCATCCCGGTGCCATCACCATCGGCAATGCGGGCGATTATGTCGAGAAGCTGCGCGCCTGCCATGTCGTGGTCGATCAGGACGAGCGGCGCGCGACGATCGCGCTGGGCGCCAAGATGGCGGCGCAAAAGGCGGGGCTGGTGCTGGTCGAGGATGACGGCCTGCTGATCGAGAATGCGGGCCTGACCGAATGGCCGGTGCCGCTGCTCGGCCGGTTCGACGAAGCGTTTCTGGCGGTGCCGCCCGAGGTGATCCAGCTGACTGCGCGGGTGAACCAGAAATATTTCGTGTGCAACGACGCGGACGGAAAGCTCGCCAACGCCTTCATCTGCACCGCCAATATCGATGCCGAGGATGGCGGCGCAAAGATCGTCGCGGGCAATCAGAAAGTCCTGGCGGCGCGGCTCGCCGATGCGCGGTTCTTTTACGAGACGGACCTCAAGACCCGGCTGGAGGATTTGCAGCCAAAGCTTGCGAAGATCGTCTTCCATGAGAAGCTGGGCACCGTGGCCGACAAGGTCGAGCGGGTGGCGAAGCTGGCGCGGTGGCTGGTGGAAGAGGGGATTGTGGGAACGGATAAGCCCCTCCCCTTCAGGGGAGGGGTTGGGGGTGGGGCCTGTCCACACAGCACTGCGGCTGTGGCTGTGACGCACCCGTCACCCCCCCCCCGCGGTGGGTGGCGTGACCGGCCCGGCAACCCCCCTCCA
>CADEEK010000078.1 GCA_902826325.1 uncultured Sphingomonadales bacterium | reverse complement strand
GACCTCAATCTGCGCATCACCCGGCGCGACCGGATCGGCATCGTCGGTCCCAATGGCGCGGGCAAATCGACGCTGCTCAAGCTGCTGACCGGCGAGATCGAACCCGATAGCGGGACGGTCACGCGGGCCAAGACGCTCGATCCGGTCATCATCGATCAGCAGCGCAGCCGGATGCAGCCGGAGCTGACCGTGCGCGACGCCGTCGCCGATGGCGGCGAGTGGATCGACGTGCTGGGCGAACGCAAGCACATTCACGGCTATCTCAAGGATTTTCTGTTCGAACCGGCGATGGTCGAGGCAAAGGTCGGCACGCTGTCGGGCGGCGAACGCTCGCGCCTGTTGCTCGCCCGCGAATTTGCGCACCCGTCCAATCTGATGGTGCTCGACGAGCCGACCAACGATCTCGACCTCGAAACGCTCGATCTGTTGCAGGAGGTGATCGCGGATTATGACGGCACCGTGCTGATCGTCAGCCACGACCGCGATTTCCTCGACCGCACGGTGACGATGACCATCGGCCTCGACGGGTCGGGCACGGTCGATATGGTCGTCGGCGGCTATGCCGACTGGGAAGCCAAGCGCAAGATGCGCCCGGAGACGAAACGCGCGTCGGCCAGGGCCGAAGCGCCGACCACCGCCGCGCCAAAGGCGAAGACCAAGCTCAGCTACAAGGATCAGCGCGACTTCGACCTGTTGCCCCGGCGGATCGAGGAACTCGACACCGCCATCGCCCGCGACGAGGCCGCACTGGCCGACCCCGACCTCTATTCGCGCGATTTCGCGAAGTTCGAACGGCTGAGCGCGGCGATCGCCAAGGCGCGCGCGGAAAAGGAGGCGGCGGAACTGCGCTGGCTCGACCTCGCCGAGCAGGTGGAGGCGTTAGGCTGACGTCCGGTGCTTCTGCGACGGTGGAGAACCCAGCCCGTCACCCCGGCCTTGTGCCGGGGTCCACGTCGCCGCAAGCAAGGCCCCCAAGCCCAAAACGCATCGCTTTCCGCCCGGTGGACCCCGGCACAGGGCCGGGGTGACGGGTAAGGAACGACACATGTGTCCCCCCCCTCCCTTTGCCGCGAACTTTGTCCTATAGCCCCGCCCGATGAACGCCCCCCGCAACCCCAAGACCTTTCACGTCAAATCCTTCGGCTGTCAGATGAACGTCTATGACGGCGAGCGCATGGCCGAGTTGATGGCGGCGCAGGGAATGACCGCGACCACCGACGCCAATGCCGCCGATCTGGTCGTGCTCAACACCTGTCACATCCGCGAAAAGGCGACCGAAAAAGTCTATTCGGACATCGGGCGGCTGCGCAAACATGGCGCCGATCCGATGATCGCGGTGGCGGGCTGCGTCGCGCAGGCGGAGGGGGAAGAGATCGTCCGCCGCGCCAAGGTGGATGTCGTGGTCGGGCCGCAAGCCTATCACAACCTTCCCGATCTGGTGGCCAGGGCGGCGGCGGGGACCAGCACGCTCGACACCGACATGCCCGCCATCGCCAAGTTCGGCGCGCTGCCCGCCCGCCGCCGCACCGGCCCGTCGGCATTCCTGACGGTGCAGGAGGGGTGCGACAAATTCTGCACCTATTGCGTCGTCCCCTATACGCGCGGGGCGGAGGTCAGCCGCCCGTTCGCCGCGATCGTCGACGAGGCCAAGGCGCTGGTCGATGCCGGGGCGCGCGAAATCACGCTGCTGGGGCAGAATGTGAACGCCTGGGACGATGGTTCGGGCATCGGGCTGCACGGCCTGATCGCCGCGATCGACCGCATCCCCGATCTCGCGCGCATCCGCTATACCACCAGCCATCCCAACGACATGGCGGACGGCCTGATCCGCGCGCATGCCGAGGTCGAAAAGCTGATGCCGTTCCTGCATCTGCCGGTTCAGGCGGGCAATGACCGGGTGCTGCGCGCGATGAAACGCAGCCACAGCCGCGATTCCTATCTGCGCATCCTCGATCGCGTCCGCGCCGCGCGGTCCGACATCGCGCTGTCGGGCGATTTCATCGTCGGCTTTCCCGGTGAGAGCGAGGCCGAGTTCGCCGATACGCTGAGCCTGGTCGATGCGGTCGGCTATGCGCAATGTTTCAGCTTCAAATATTCGCCGCGCCCCGGCACCCCGGCGGCGGAGCTGGACGGCCAGATCGCGGCGGAAGTGATGGACGATCGCCTGCAACGGCTGCAGGCCGCGCTCAACCGCGATCAGGCGGCGTTCAACGCCGCGAGCGTCGGCAAGACGTTCGACATCCTGATCGAGCGCACCGGCAAGCAACCGGGGCAGATGCTGGGCAAATCGCCCTGGCTGCAATCGGTGCATCTGCAAACCGATGCAAAGATCGGCGACCTGGTGACGGTGGAGATCCTGTCGGCCGGACCCAATTCACTCGCTGGCCGCGAGCGGGCGAAGGCGCTCGACTGAGCCGGGTCGCGCGATCCGCGCGAGCAGGTGCAGCGCCGCGATCGCCAGCCCGGCAATGGCGATGCCGCCGAACACGTCGATCAGATAATGGCCGCCCTCGACCGGCGTCGCGACGATCATCGCGATGTTGAGCGCCGCCATCGGCCAGCGCAGCAGCCGCACCGGCCATGCGCCCCAGATCAGCAGCACCGCCGTCGTCGCGTGAAAGCTGGGAAAGGTGATGATGCCGAACAGCCGGGTCGGGTCCACCACGCCCAGCGCCCCGGCCCGTGCCGCCTCGATCACGTCGATATGGCCGACGCCCGCCGCGGGCATATGCGCGACATCGACCCCGACATGATAGTCGATCGCGCCGCGCGCCGGAAAATAGTGGAAGGCGATCAGCGTCAGGCCCAGCGCCAGCGCGAAACAGGCGAGGAACTGGTATCCCCGGTCCCGCCGCCCGCCAAGCGCCAGCCCCGCCAGCACGATCACCGGCGACATGAAGATGCTGAGATACGCCGCGCGACTGGCCAGGATCAGCCAGGGGCGTTCCGCGACGAAATGATAGGCGGCCGCCCAGTCGAACCCCATCGCGATGTCGGCGGCGGCCAGCGCCGGGTCGGTATAGCCGCTGCTCCCCGCCGCGACGATATAGGTGCCGAGCGCGCCGAGGATGCTCAACAGCGTGAACATCGCGATCAGTTCGAACATCGTCGTCAGCCGCGCCTCCAGCTGCCCCGGCGCCTTGCGCCACAGCGGCAGCGACAGGGCGACCACGCCCTGCGCGATCAGCAACGGGTTGGCCATCAGGTCGATCGAAAATCCCGCAACGGCCATGCCGATGGCGGTGGCCACCATCGCCATGACGATCATCAACCAGAGGCAGGGGCGGGAAATCGCGACCATCGCATCCCTATTGCCGGGGCGCGGTTAACATCTCCCTCAACCGGCGCGTGGGTCAGCGACCGGTCACGGCGCGTTGACCCGCGCGGCTTGCACGACCAGCTTCTCCATATCGCCCGCCGCACCCGCATTATAGACGCCGCCCAGATTGATCGTCCGGCCACCGGGGGCGGCGATTTCCCACCATCCGGCATGGGCGCGATTCTCGCCCTCGCCACCGCTGGCGAAACCGTTGAGCTTCGCGCCCCAGGCGGGACCGCCATCGGCCTTTTCCAGCTGCAACTGGCCGACCATCTGGTCGAAACGCGACGCGCAAACGGAACCGGGCCGCCATGCCCGCGTCGCAAAGGCGCTGGCCGTGCCACACGTCCCGGCGCCCGGTTGCGGACATTTATATTCATAGCTGCAACTGATCCGGTCGCCCGTGGCCTCGACATCCTTGAACGCCAGATTGCCCGCGCCGTCAGGACAGATCACGCCCGACGCCAGATGCCGGGTGCCGTTCGCGACCTTTTCGAAGGCGGGCGCATCCTCGGCGGGCAACGCCGCGCCCGCGATCAGCAACAACAAGCCCGCAATCATCATCGTCACAACCCTCCCCCTTGCAGCCAAAGCGTAGCAAGGATGTCGCACCGGGCAAATCCCGTCATCGCGGCGTCGATTTTTCCTGTCCTCTGCGCCCCGGCTCTGCCATCCTTGCGCCCGCGACATGCCAAACGGAACTTCCGCGCTGTTTCCCGGTTCGGCCCATCATGGCCGCATCCCGCCCGCGTCATCGTCGCATCTTCGCCGCGCCGTTATCCGTTCCTGCAATGGCACGCCCGTCCGCAACCCCGTCTCGCATGAAAGGACTGCATGAGCCGCAAGCCCGTCCCCGCCCAGCAAGGTCAGCGCGCCCGTGTCGAGGTGACGTTCGACCGTCCCCAGCTGTTGCCGCAGCTGTTCGGCGAATATGACAGCAACATCCTGGCGCTGGAGGAGCGGCTGGGCGTCTATATCCACGCACGCGGCCAGCGCGTCGTGATCGAGGGCAGCGCCGAAGCGGTCGCCCATACGCGCGAGGTGCTGCAGGAACTGCACAGCCGCGTCATCCGCGGCGAACCGGTCGACACCGGGCTGATCGACGCGGTGATCGCCATGTCGAACGAACCGACGTTCAGCGGCATCATCCGCGCGGAAAATGACGACGGTGCCGGCGGGGGCGGTGCGCCGCCGATCATGATCCGCACGCGCAACAAGACGATCGTGCCGCGGTCGCTGACCCAGACCGCCTATATGCGCGCGCTCGTTTCCAACGACATCGTCTTCGCGCTCGGCCCGGCGGGCACCGGCAAGACCTATCTGGCGGTGGCGCAGGCGGTCGCGCAGCTGATTACCGGATCGGTCAAGCGGCTGATCCTGTCGCGCCCCGCGGTCGAGGCTGGCGAGCGGCTGGGCTTCCTGCCCGGCGACATGAAGGACAAGGTCGATCCGTATCTGCGCCCGCTCTACGATGCGCTGTATGATTGCCTGCCCGCCGAACAGGTCGAACGGCGGATCGCATCAGGCGAGATCGAGATCGCGCCGATCGCCTTCATGCGCGGCCGCACGCTCGCCGATGCCTTCGTCATTCTGGACGAGGCCCAGAATACGACGCCGATGCAGATGAAGATGTTCCTCACCCGCTTTGGCCAGAACAGCCGCATGGTGATCTGTGGCGACCCCAAGCAGACCGACCTGCCCGGTGGCCCCGCTGCCTCCGGCCTCAACGACGCGGTCGCCAAGCTGGAAGGGATCGAGGGGCTGGAGATGATCCGGTTCGGCATCGGCGACGTCGTGCGCCACCCGATCGTCGGGCGGATCGTCAACGCCTATGAAAACGAGCATGGCGATGCTTGACGTCGCGGTGCAGCGCGAGGGCGACTGGCCACCGCTCGACTGGGATGCGATCGGCGCGCGGGCGGCCCATGCCGCCATCGTCCAGACCCCGTTCGGCACGCTGATCGATGCGGCGGCGACGATCGAGATCGCCGTGCGCCTGACCAGCGATGACGAGGTGCGCCAGCTCAACGCCCAATATCGGCAAAAGGACAAGCCGACCAACGTCCTGTCCTTTCCGATGATCGAACCCGACCTGATCGAATCGCTGACGCAGAACAGCGACGATGGCGAGGTGCTGCTGGGCGACATCGTGCTGGCGCATGGCGTGTGCGTGGGCGAGGCGGGCGAAAAGCAGATCGGCGTCGAACAACATGCCACGCACCTGATTGTCCATGGCGTGCTGCATTTGCTAGGCTATGACCATCAGGGGGATTCCGAAGCCGAGGCGATGGAATCGATGGAGCGCGCCGCGCTCGAATCGCTGGGCATCCCCGACCCGTATCTGGTGCGTGAGGACTGACGCGGAAAAAATGGCAGACGGTTCCAGTAGCAACGGGAGCGGCGACAGTAGCGGCGAAGGCGGAATATGGCGTGGCCTGCGCACCTTGCTGTTTGGCGAGGAGCAGGGCGAAACGCTGCGCGAACGCATCGAGGAAGCGATCGACGAGGCCGAGGGCGAGGGCGAGGGCGACCAGCCGCCGGTAAAGGGCGACCTGTCGCCGCTGGAGCGCAAGATGCTGCGCAACCTGCTCCATTTCGGCGAGCGCGACGCGGGCGATGTCGGCGTGCCGCGCGCCGATGTCATCGCGGTCGAGGAACAGACGAGCTTTGCCGAGCTGGTGCAGCTGTTCGCCGAGGCGGGGCACAGCCGCCTGCCAGTCTATCGCGAAAAGCTCGACCGCGTGATCGGCATGATCCATGTCAAGGACGTGTTCGCGGTGCTCGCCGCCGGGTCGGGTCCCCCGGCCAGGATCACCGCGCTGATGCGCCAGCCGCTCTATGTCCCGCAATCGATGGGCACACTCGACCTGCTGGCGCAGATGCAGGCCAGCCGCACGCATCTGGCCATCGTGCTCGACGAATATTCGGGCACCGAAGGCCTGATCACGATCGAGGACCTGGTCGAGGAAATCGTCGGCGAGATCGACGACGAACATGACGACGCGCCCGAGGCGCTGTTCGTGCCGCTGGAAAATGGCGGCTGGGACGCCGATGCGCGCGCCGAGCTGGAGGATGTCGCCGCCGCGATCGATCCGCGGCTGGGCGAGGTCGAGGAGGATGTCGAGACGCTGGGCGGCCTCGCCTTCGTGCTGGCGGGCCATGTGCCGCAGGCGGGCGAGTCGCTGAAACATCCCAGCGGCTGGACGGTTGAGGTGCTGGAGGCCGATGCGACGCGCGTGCGCCGCCTGCGCCTCCATCCGCCGGAGACCGGCGAAGATACGGAGGAATAGTCGTGAAGCTGCGTCGAATCCTGATTGCGGGCGTCGCGGTGGTCGCGGTCGCCGCGATCGCGCTGTGGTGGGCCAGCCGCCCCGATACCGCGCGGCTGGCCGTCAACGACGTGACCGGTTGGGTGCCCAAGATCACCCCCGCCCGCCAGGAAAGCTTCCCCACCGTCAACGTCGCCGAGGCGACCGGCTGGCCACAGGGCGCCAGGCCCGCCGTCGCCACCGGGCTGACGATCCAGGCGTTCGCGCGCGATCTCGATCATCCGCGCTGGCTGTTGTCGCTGCCCAATGGCGATGTGCTGGTCGCCGAAACCAATTCGCCGCCGCGCGAAGGCGGCGGCATTACCGGCTGGATCGAGGGGATGTTGATGCGCCGCGCGGGCGCCGGGGTGCCGAGCGCCAACCGCATCACCCTGTTGCGCGACGCCGATGGCGACGGGGTCGCCGAAAGCCGCACCGCGCTGCTGACCGCCGCCAACGGCCTGGAATCGCCGTTCGGCATGGCGGTGCTGGGCGACTGGCTCTATGTCGGCAACCACAATGCGCTGGTCCGCTTTCCGTTCAAGGTCGGCGACACCAGGATCACGGCCAAGGCCGAAAAGATCGTCGACCTGCCCGGCGGCGGCCATTGGACGCGCAACATCATCGTCAGTCCGGAAGCCGACACGCTGTTCGTCGCGGTCGGATCGCTGACCAATATCGGCGATGAAGGACTGGACGCGGAAAAGAACCGCGCGACGATCCTGGAGGTCGATCCGCGCAGCAAGACGTTCCGCGTCTGGGCGGCGGGGCTGCGCAATCCAGTCGGCATGGCGGTCTATCCCGGCAGCAACCGGCTATGGGCGGTGGTCAACGAACGCGACATGCTCGGTTCCGACATGCCGCCCGACTATCTGACCCAGGTCGATATCGGCGCCTTTTACGGCTGGCCGTGGAGCTATTGGGGCGGATATGTCGACAAGCGCGTCCGGCCCGAACGGCCCGACCTGCTCGAATATACCGCCCGCCCCGATTTCGCGCTGGGGCCGCATGTCGCGCCGCTGGGCCTGACCTTTGCGCAGGATCTGCGGCTGGGCGGCAATTATGCCAATGGCGCGTTCATCGGCCTGCACGGATCGTGGAACCGCGTGCCCGCCAGCGGCTACAAGGTCGTCTATGTCCCGTTCAACGACAAGGGATTGCCGGTAAAGGGCGCCAAGCCGGTCGATGTCGTCACCGGCTTTCTGGATGCGGATGGCAAGGCGCAGGGGCGCCCGGTCGGCGTGACCGCCGATGCGACCGGCGCGCTGCTGGTCGCGGACGATGTCGGCAATGTCGTCTGGCGCGTCAGCGCGCCGGCGGCTCAGTCCAGCCCGACCGCGCCCGCATCGTAACGCGCCAGTTCGCGCCGCGCGGCGTCGATATGCTGCGCGGCGGCGCGATCGGCCGCGTCGGCCGCATCCCATAGCTGGTCGATATCATCGACGCTGGTATCGCGATAATCGGCGTCGATCGGCTTGGCATCGGGGGTGCGAAAGGCCGGATAATAGCCGACGACCGGTTGCGGTTTCTGCGCGTAGCGCGGCGCGGGTGCGATGGCGATATCGGCCACCGCCTGTTCGGCGCCCTGTCGCGGCATTTCCCAGATCAGCGTCGAGGACATCCGCCCCGTCACCGTGTAGCGGCCGACCGCCGCGCCCGCACAGCTGCCCAGCGCCAGAGCGCCGACCGTGACCGAACCGATAATGTGCCAGGGCCAGTCTCGCACCGCAATATCTCCTCGCGCCGGTCAACGGCACA
The DNA here is from genome assembly GCA_902826325.1 of uncultured Sphingomonadales bacterium. Lineage (GTDB taxonomy): Bacteria > Pseudomonadota > Alphaproteobacteria > Sphingomonadales > Sphingomonadaceae > Sphingomonas. The sequence goes on along the minus strand of CADEEK010000078.1, from coordinate 1,696 downwards.
GCGGCGTGCGGGTTCCCCTATTCGAGCAGCTTCGGCGCTTCGCGCTGCAGCTTCTCACGGATCTTGTTGGCGAACAGCGCCAGCATCGGCGGCAGATCGACCTCGGCATGCACCTTGTCATCGAACACGTCGAGGCGGCTGGCGACGGTCTGGCCCATCGCGGTGAGCGTGAAATGCAACGTATCGCCGTCCCAGCGTTCCTGCACGCTGCCCCCGCCCGGAAACATGTCGCCCAGCCTGCCGACGCCGCCCGCCAGCCGCGCGCGCGCCGCTTCCCGCCCCAGCTTGTGCGGAATATCGACGATGACGGGATCGGCCATGAAAACTCCTTCAGTGTGTTGATGCGATCATACAGCGCGCGCTTGTGTCTGTCACGCCAAAGCCCGATAGCAGCGCCATGTTGCCCCGCCCCCATCTGATCGCGCTCGTCACCGGCGCCGTTTCCGCCACCGCCTTTGCGCCATTTGGCTGGTGGATCGCGGGTCTGGTCGCGCTCGCCCTGTTGCTGCGCCTGACGCATGAGGCGCCGACGCTGCGATCGGCGCTGCTGCGCGGGTGGCTGTTCGGCCTGGGGCATTTCACGGTCGGCAATCACTGGATCCAGCACGCCTTCACCTTTCAGGAAAAGATGCCGCCGCAGCTTGGCTATGTCGCGGTGGTGCTGCTGTCGCTCTATCTGGCGGTGTGGCCCGCCGCGGCGATGGGGCTGGCATGGCGGTTTCGCGGCGCGCGCGGCCCCGATCTGGCGTTCGTGCTGGTCGCGGCGGCGGCATGGATCGTTACCGAATATCTGCGCGGCGTGATGTTCACCGGCTATCCGTGGAACCCGCTCGGCGTCATCTGGCTGGCGGTGCCGGGGGTGGCGCAGCTGGCGGCATGGACCGGCACCTATGCGCTGTCGGGGATGACCGTCGCGGTGGCGGGCACGCTGTGGCTGGCGAGCCGCCGCGACTGGCGGCCATTGGCCGCGACCGCCGCGCTGCTGGTCGCCAGCGGCGTGGCGCTCCACCCCGCCCCCGCCCCGCCCGCCGCGCCGGACCGCCCCCGTGTGCGGATCGTCCAGCCCAATATCGGGCAGGAAACGACGCTGAACGGCAGCTATGCGAAACAGGCGCTGGGCGAGTTGATCCGCCTGTCCAACGATACCGACACGCTGTTGCCCGGCGGCCCGGTGCCGCGCCTGATCGTGTGGCCCGAGGGGATGGTCGATTACTGGGTCGAACAGGGCTATCCGGCCGAATGGTATGGCCGGGGCGATCCCCAGACCGTCCGGCGGATGATCGCGATGACGCTGGGGCCAAAGGACATTGCGCTGGTCGGCGGCAGCGCGCTGTTGTTCGGCGGCGACACGGTGCTGGATGCGGCGACCAATTCGGTGTTTGCGATCGACGCCGCGGGCGACATCAAGGGCCGCTACGACAAGGCGCATCTGGTCCCCTATGGCGAATATCTGCCGATGCGGAACATCCTGCAGCCGCTCGGCCTGTCCCGGCTGGTGGCGGGCGAGATCGATTTCCAGCCGGGTCCGGGGCCGCGCGCGCTGAACGTTCCGGGCTTTGGCAGCATCGGCATGCAGATCTGTTACGAGATCATCTTTTCGGGCCAGACGGTCGATCCCGCGCACCGCCCCGCCATGCTGTTCAACCCGTCCAACGACGCCTGGTTCGGCGCCTGGGGCCCGCCGCAACATCTGGCG
>CADEEK010000077.1 GCA_902826325.1 uncultured Sphingomonadales bacterium | reverse complement strand
AGCCGCACCGATACCTTCGGCCTGGTGATGATCGAGGCGCTGGCCTGCGGCACGCCAGTTGCGGCCTTTCCGGTGACGGGCCCGGTCGATATCGTGACGCCCGAAACCGGCGCGATGGACGAGGATCTGGCCCGCGCGATCGAACAGGCGCTGCACAAGGACGGCACCGCCTGCGCCCGCTATGGCGGCAGCTTCACCTGGGAAGCGAGCGCGCGGCAGTTCCTGTCGGCGCTGGTGTCGATCGAGGATACCGCGCACGCCGCCTGAACGCTCGCGAAATCGGCGCCGCAATGTCGCGCTGCGGAAATCTGACATAGTTTTGCGACAAAAGGGTGGGAGAAGCTTGCGTCCTCTCCCCGGTAAATCTAGCGCGCGTATCATGCGAAACCTTCCCATTCTTGTCTTGTCCGCGGCGCTGACCGCCGGTTGCGGTGGCTGTGACGCGGCGCAGCAAAAAGCGCGGCCCGCGCCGCTCGTTACGGTGGTGGCCGCGCAATCGGCGCGGTTCGTCGACCGGATCGAGGCGGTGGGCACCGCCCGCGCCAACGAACAGGTGACGCTGACCGCGCCGGTGACGCAGCGGATCGTGCGGCTCAATTTCGACGACGGCGCCTATGTCCAGCGCGGTCAGGTGATCGCGGTGCTGGAGGCGGGGCAGCAGAGCGCACAGCTGGCCCAGGCCAATGCCCGCGCGGTCGAGGCGCGGCAACAGCTCGACCGGCTCGAAGCGTTGAAGGCGCGCGGTTTCGCCACCCGCAGCGCGGTCGATTCCCAGGTCGCGATCGCGGGACAGGCGCGGGCGCAGGCGGCCGAGGCGCGCGCGCTGATCGCCGATCGCGTGGTCCGCGCGCCGTTCGGCGGCTGGGTCTCGCTACGCAATATTTCCGCTGGCGCAGTGGTCGGCGCGGGGACGGAGTTCGCGACGGTCAGCGACATCAGTCGGATCAAGCTCGACTTCGCGGTGCCCGAAACGCTGTTGTCGCGGGTGCAGCCGGGGCAGACGATCGTCGCCACCGCCGCCGCCTATCCCGACCAGCCGTTTCGCGGCACGATCGGTTCGGTCGATCCGGTGCTCAACCCCCAGACGCGCGCGGCAACCGTCCGCGCGCTGCTCGCCAATGGTGACCGCAAGCTCAAACCCGGCATGTTGCTGACCGTGGTGATCGAGGCGGCTGCGCGCACCAGCATCGCGGTGCCCGAACTCGCGATTACGGGCGAAGGCGAAAAAAGCTTCGTCTTCGTCATCGACCAGGGCAAGGCCAGGCGCGTCGTCGTGCAGACCGGCATGCGCCAGAACGGGCTGGTTGAAATCGTCGACGGCCTGTCGCCCGGGCAGCGCGTCGTGACCGAAGGGGTGGTCAAGCTGACCGATGGGCAAGCGGTGCGCACCGGCGGCACCGACAATGCCCGGCCCAAGGCGGCGGAACAGCCCAGGGCCGACAGGGCCAGCTGATGCAGCTGTCCGACCTTTCCGTCCGGCGGCCGGTGCTGGCTGCGGTGATGGCCATCCTGCTGACCATCATCGGGATCGTCGGTTTCCTCAGCCTGTCGGTGCGCGAATATCCCGATACCGATCCCCCGATCGTGTCGGTCGAAACCGCCTATACCGGCGCCGCCGCCTCGGTCATCGAATCGCGGATTACCCAGCCGATCGAAGAGGCGCTGGCCGGGATCGAGGGGATCGAGACGATCACCTCCCGCTCCCGCGACGGCGCGTCCAATATTTCGGTCGAATTCCGACCCGGACGCGACATCGACGCCGCCGCGAACGATATCCGCGACCGCGTCGGCAGCGTCGCGGAGGATCTGCCCGAAGAGGCGCTCGCGCCCGAAATCCGCAAGGTCGATGCCGATGCCGGGGCGATCATGTATCTGATCGTCGCGCGACCGGGGTGGAGCCAGATCCAGCTGTCCGACTATGTCGACCGCAATCTGGTCGACCGGTTCAGCACGCTGGACGGCGTGGCGCGGGTGTTCGTCGGCGGCGATGCGCGGCCGTCGATGCGGGTGTGGCTGGACGCGGGCAAGCTGGCGGCGTTCGCGCTGACCCCCGCCGACATCGAAACGGCGCTGCGCTCGCAGAATGTCGAACTGCCCGCCGGTCGCCTTGAATCGCGGCAACAGAATGTGACGTTGCGCGTCGATCGCGCCTTCGCATCGGTCGACAGCTTTCGCCAGCTCGTGGTGGGGCGCGGGCCGGACGGGTATCTGGTGCGGCTGAGCGATGTCGCGCGGGTCGAGGAAGGCGCCGAAAACCCCTATTCCGCCTTTCGCTTCAACGGCGGTTCGGCGGTCGGCCTGGGCATCGTGCGCCAGTCGGGCGCGAACACGCTGGCGGTCGCCGATGCCGCCAAAAAGACCGCAGCGGCGATGGCGGACGACCTGCCCGAAGGCATGACGATGACCGTCGGGTCCGACGATTCGCTGTTCATCGGCCGCGCCATCGAAAAAGTGTGGCAGACGCTGGCCGAGGCGGCGGTGCTGGTGGTGCTGGTCATCTTCCTGTTCCTGGGGTCGTGGCGCGCCACGCTGATCCCCGCCGTCACCGTGCCGATCTGTCTGCTCGGCGCCTTCGCGGTGCTGTGGCTGTTCGGCTATTCGATCAACCTGCTGACGCTGCTGGCACTGGTGCTGGCGATCGGGCTGGTGGTCGACGATGCGATCGTCGTCCTCGAAAATGTCTATCACCGCATCGAACAGGGCGAATCCCCGCTGGTCGCCGCTTATCTGGGCACGCGGCAGGTCGCCTTTGCCGTGCTGTCGACCACGCTGGTCGTGTGCGCGGTGTTCGTGCCGATCTGTTTCCTGGCGGGCCAGACCGGGCTGTTGTTCCGCGAACTGGCGGTGGCGATGATCGGCGCGATCGCGATTTCCGGTTTCCTCGCGCTCAGCCTGACGCCGATGCTGTGTTCAAAGCTGTTGCGCCAGCAAAAACGCGGTCGGCTGGCGTCCTGGGTCGATGCGCGGTTCCAGCGGCTCGAAAATTTCTACACGCGCCAGCTCGATCGCGCGATCGGCCGCCCGCTGATCGCGCTGGCCGCGATCGGGCTGTTCATGCTGGCGGCGGGGGCCAGCTTCGTATCGCTCAATTCCGAACTGGTGCCGCCCGAGGATCAGGGGATCGCGACACTCCCGATCAGCGCGCCCGAGGGCACGGGCTATGACCAGATGGTGAAATATACCGATGCCGCGCAGAAAGAGGTGCTCCCGCTGCTCGACAAGGGGACCGTGCGCGGCGTGATCACGCGGATTCCCGGCGGCTTTGGCGCCAGCGACGATTTCAATTCATCGATGTTCATCGTCTTCCTCAATGATTGGGAAGAGCGTGACGAGACGACGCAGGATGTCGCACAGCAGCTCAACAAGGCGGTGGCCGATCAACCGGCGGTGCGCGGCAATGCCCAGGTGCGATCGGCGCTGGGCCGTGGACGGGGCCAGCCGATCGGCTTCGTGCTGGCGGGCAACAGCTATGACGGGCTGGCCGCCGCGCGCGACCGCATCCTTGCCGCGGCGGCGGAAAATCCGGGGATCGTCAACCTCGATTCCGATTACAAGGAAACCAAGCCGCAGGTGCGGATCGAGGTCGATACGACCCGCGCCGGGGATCTGGGCGTGTCGGTCGCCAATGTCAGCCAGGCGCTGCAGACGCTGCTGGGATCGCGGCGGGTGTCGACCTATGTCGATCGGGGCGAGGAATATCGCGTGATCGTTCAGTCGGAAAATGAGGGGCGGTCGAGCCTGCAGGACCTGGCCAGCATCAACGTCCGCGCCCGCGACGGATCGCTGGTGCCGCTGTCCAACCTAGTGACGACGCGCGAGGTTTCGGGACCGCGCGACCTTGGCCGCTACAACAAGCTGCGCGCGATCACCCTGTCGGGCAGTCTGGCGCCGGGCTATTCGCTGGGCGAGGCCCTCGCCTTTCTGGAGGAACAGGCCGCCCGCGCGCCGGAGGTGACGGCGGTCGGCTATCGCGGCGAAAGCCAGTCCTTTGTCCAGACCGGCGGGTCGATCATGCTGATCTTCGCGCTGACGATCATGATCGTCTATCTGGTGCTGGCGGGACAGTTTGAAAGCTTTGTCCACCCCGCCGTCATCATCATGACCGTGCCGCTGGCGGTCGCGGGCGGGGTGCTGGGGCTGTTCCTGTTCGGCAAGACGCTCAACCTCTACAGTCAGGTCGGGATCGTGATGCTGGTCGGGCTGGCGGCCAAGAACGGCATCCTGATCGTCGAATTCGCCAACCAGCTGCGCGACGAGGGGCTGGAAATCGCCCAGGCGATCCGCACGGCATCGGTCCGCCGGTTGCGCGCGATCCTGATGACGTCGATCGCGACGGCGGCGGGCGCGGTGCCGCTGATGGTGGCGAGCGGCGCGGGCGCGGGCGCGCGATCGGCGATCGGCGTCGTCATCGTGTTCGGCGTGATCCTGGCGACGATCATCACCCTGTTTCTGATCCCGATTCTGTACAGCAGGCTTGCGAAGTGGACCGGATCGCCCCAAGCAGTGACCCGCGAGCTGGAAGCGGCGATGGACACGCCGCAACCGGCCGAATGAAGCGCGTTACCGACGCGCCAGACAAGGGTTAGGCATGGAGATCGCGTCCAAGGGTCAGTTGCGTCTCGCATTCCTGCGATGGGCGGTGGTGACGGTGCCGTTCATCCTGTTGCTGGGGTTCACCTCTGCCCGGATCGCGCCGACCGGGGCCGAAAATCTGTGGTATCAGATGCTGGAAAAGCCGCCCGAAACGCCGCCCGACTGGGCGTTTCCGGTGGCGTGGACGATAATCTATGTGCTGATGGGCCTGGCGCTCGCCATGATCATCAATGCGCGTGGTTCGGCGCTGCGCGGCCCCGCGCTCGCGCTGTTCGCGGTGCAGATGGCGGCGAATTTCATCTGGTCGCCATTGTTCTTCGGCGCGCATCTGGTGTCCTGGTCGCTGATCCTGATCGGCGTGATCTTTGTGCTGGCGCTGGCGACGACATTGGTGTTCGCGCGGGTGCGCAAGGGCGCGGCGGTGCTGATGCTCCCCTATCTCGCCTGGCTGTGTTTTGCCGGCTATCTCAACTATGAGATCGACCGGCTGAACCCCAATGCCGAAACCCTTGTCCCGGCAGCGTCCAGTCCCCAGATGACGATCTGAGGAGCGATTAAGACATGCAGAGCGACAACCGGCTATTCGACGACTTCGTCAAATTCGTGAACGGCGCTGCAGGCACGATGGCCGGCATGGCGCGCGAAGGGGAATCGGCCGCGCGTGAGCGGTTCAGGACGTTCGTCGGCGGCATGGATTTCGTGGCGCGTGACGAATTCGACGCGGTCAAGGCGATGGCGGCTGCCGCGCGTGACGAGAATGACGCGCTCAAGGCCCGGATCGAGGCGCTGGAAGCGAAGCTTGGCGCGGCCGCCCCGTCGGCCAAGCCCGCGCGTGCGCGCAAGCAGCCGGGCGGCTGAACCCCGCGCTTTTCCACATCTATTTCCGCTTTGTTCACCATAAGCGGCTTGTGCGCTGCCGCATCGCTTGGCAGTTTTCCATCAGGCAAGGGCCGGGCGGAGGGACGACCGGATGCTCGATGAGAGCGAATATGAGCGCGACGACGCCGCGCCGATCGACATGCTGGAAAGCTATTACGCCGCGCATGGCTGGAGCCATGAGCGGCAGGATGACGAGATCGTCGCGCGCGTAAAGGGCAGCTGGACCGAATATGAACTGCGCGCGATCTGGCGCGAGGATGACGGCGTGCTGCAATTCCTCGCCTTTCCCGATGTCCGGGTCGGGGATGAACGGCGCGGCGACATTTACGAGGCGATCGGGCTGGTCAACGAACAGCTGTGGGTCGGCCATTTCGAACTCTGGTCGTCCAGCGGCATCCTGTTGTTCCGCCACGCCGCGGTGGTCGCGGGGGAAGAAGGCGGGTCGCTGACCCTGGCCCAGGCCGAATTGCTGGTCGAAAGCGCGATCGACGAATGCGAACGCTTTTACCCCGTATTCCAGTTCGTGCTGTGGGGCGGGAAGACGCCGCGTGAGGCGATGTCCGCCGCACTGATCGAAACCCAGGGCGAAGCCTGACGCGCGGCGGTTCGCGCGATTATTTGCCCAGCGCCGAAACGCGGCCGCGTTCGTCGGCGGGGATCAGCCCTTCCAACACCGCCCAGAAGCCGCCGACCGCACCCTGACCCGCGCTCGAATAAGCGGCGGCGAGGCGATCGCGCAGCGCGTCGAACAATTCGCTTTCCAGCGCCGCGCCCTCGGGCGTCAGCCGCAACAGCCGCTGGCGCCGGTCCTGTTTGCCCTCGCGCGATTCGATCAGGCCGCGTTCGCCCAGTTCGCCCAGCACGCGGCCGAGCGACTGTTTGGTGATCGCGAGCAGTGCGATCAGATCGCCGACCGACAGATCGGGTTGGCGGGCGATGAAATAGAGCGCCCGGTGATGCGCGCGCCCCAATCCCTGCTTCGCCAGCCCCTCGTCGATCGACCGGGTCAGGTGGCTATAACCGAAATAGAGGAGTTCGACGCCGCGTCGTATTTCGGGTTCGCGCAGGAAGAGCGGGGATGCAGTTGGGACAGCCATGTTGACCTGTTTTGCCATCAGGCTTAGGCGTGTGCAACTGCTGACTAATGGGAGTCCGATGTGACCAGCCTGTCGTTCGAGTTCGAGGCCAATCCAAATCCCGTCGATGCGGGCGACCGTGCGCGGATGCTGGAAAATCCGGGGTTCGGCAAGCTGTTCACCGACCATATGGCGATGGTGCGCTGGTCCGACGACAAGGGCTGGCACGATCCCAAGGTGATCGCGCGCGGGCCGCTGCTGCTCGATCCGGCGACCGCGGTGCTGCATTATGCGCAGGAGATTTTCGAGGGGCTGAAGGCCTATCGGCTGGACGATGGCGCGATGGCGCTGTTCCGCCCGCGCGAAAATGCGCGCCGCTTCCGTGAATCGGCCCAGCGGCTGGCGATGCCGCAATTGCCCGACGAACTGTTCGTCGGATCGATCGAGGCGTTGATCGCGGCGGATCGCGACTGGTTTCCCTCGCTCGACGGCGGATCGCTGTATCTGCGCCCGTTCATGTTCGCGAGCGAGGTGTTCCTGGGGGTGAAGCCGGCGTCGGAATATCTCTATCTCGTCATCGCCTCGCCCGCCGGAAATTACTTCAAGGGCGGCGCGCCCGCGATCAGCATCTGGGTGTCCGATCATTACAGCCGCGCGGCACCCGGCGGCACCGGGGCCGCCAAATGCGGCGGCAATTACGCCGCGAGCCTGGTCGCGCAGGCCGAGGCGATCGAACAGGGATGCGACCAGGTGGTGTTCCTCGACGCCGCCGAACGCCGCTGGATCGAGGAACTGGGCGGCATGAACCTGTTCTTCGTGTTCGACGACGGCAGCATCGTGACCCCGTCGCTCGGCACCATCCTGCCCGGCATCACCCGCGATTCGATCCTGACACTGGCGCGCGAACAGGGGATTGCGGTGCGCGAGGCGCCCTATGCGATCGACCAGTGGGAGGCCGATGCGAAGAGCGGCAAGCTCGTCGAGACCTTCGCCTGCGGCACGGCGGCGGTGGTGACGCCGGTGGGCAAAGTCAAAAGCCGCCATGGCGAATTCGTCATCGGCAGCGGCGGGCCGGGGCAGGTGACGAGCGCGCTCAAGGCGCGGCTGACCGCGATTCAGCGCGGGCAGGCGGACGATCCGCATGGCTGGGTCCACCGCATCGCCTGACCCCCTTTTCATCCGCGCCCACGCCCTTTAAGGGCGTCGGACCCAAATGAACCCAAACGGGTTCGCCCATGCATGCTGGGGCGTCGCCAAGTGGTAAGGCAGCGGCTTTTGGTGCCGCCATTCGCAGGTTCGAATCCTGCCGCCCCAGCCATCACAACCTGCGGTTGAGTAGAATCCGGCAGGCTCTGATGGTCAGACTTCACTCCGACCATCATGCCCTGCTGGGCGAAATCCGGCATTTTTCTTGTGCCTGCGCGGTTTGGGGGCGGCATCCGGCGCGGTGGTCCCGCCAGCCATCTGATCTGCCCCAATTCCGATTGTGCTGCGATGCGATCTGCGGGCGTGAGGCGCTCCGTTCTGCGGCGATCCGCAGATAAGCGAATAATGTTCTCGATATCGCCGAGCATGTCGATGTCGAGTTCGTTTCGCGCCGCGTTCGGGCGCAGCACGATCTTGTCGATGAGGCCGCGCAAACGCTTGGCCGCTTCAGTGTGATGCTCCGGCACCGCGAAAGAGTTCACGACCTCCCTGACCGCCTTGCGAAAGCGATAACCCATGTCGGGATGCACGAAGCGCGGCGCTTCCGTGCGCTGTTCAAGGGCGGTCGTCAGTTGGCGCTTGCGCTCCAGCAGGGCATCCGATTTGCTCTTGAGCAGGCTGGGGTCGATGCCGTTGGCGATGGCGTCGGCCAGCTTTTCAATCGCGCGTTCGGTCTTGTCGAGTTCGGCGCGGTTGTCCTCGAAGGCCGCGCTGTTGTCGGCGCGGATGGTTTCTTGATGCGCGACATAGATGCGATGAAATTCCTCGCACAGCACCGGGTCCATGATGTGGTTTTGCAGGGCGTGGAACGTCATTTCCTTCAGGCGATCTTCGGCGACCGTCAGACGGTTGGAGCAGATCGCCGGACCCTTGGCGCGGGCATTGGAGCAGCCATAGTGGCGGCGTCCGAGGATCGCCATGCCGCCGCCGCACTCGCCGCAGGTGAGCAGGAACGAGAACAGGCGCTTGGGACGCTGTTTGCCCGCGTTCGATTTGCTCTTCGCGTCGAGATCGCGCTGCATGTCCTTGACCCGCTGCCATAGCGCATCGTCGATGATGCGCAGATGGGGCGCGTCCGATGTGACCCATTTGTCCTTGCCGTTCATGCGGCCCGTCTCGCGCCCGGTGTCGGGGTTCTTTGAGAAGGATTGGCGGCCCCAGATGACGCGCCCGATATAAAGCTCGTTGTTGATGATCCCGGTGCCTCTGCGGCGGTTGCCGTAGATGGTGCTGTCGCGCCACAGCCTGCCGCTCTGCGTCATGATGCCTTCGGCGTTGAGATCGTGCGCGATCTTGCGGGGCGACTTGCCGCCCGCATATTCCTCGAAAATGCGGCGGACGATCTTCGCCTGCTCTTCGTTCACGACGCGGGAGCGACCGACGCGCTTGCCCTTCGGGTCCCATTCGCGATGCACGTCATAGCCATAGGCCAGACCGCCCGCGCTTTCGCCTTCGAGCACCCGTTGCGTGAGGCCGCGATGGACGCGGCGACCGAGGTCTTTGGAATAGAGCGAGGCCATGCCGCCCTTGAAGGCGATCTTCATGGTGTCGATCTCGCCTTCGAGCAGCGTGACGATGGAGATGCCGCGATAGGAAAGGGCTTCTGCGAACTTCGCCATATCGCCCAAATTTCTTGAAAGTCGGTCCACCGATTCCGACAGGACGACATCGAAACGCCCGTCCTCAGCGGCTTGGCGCAGCGCCTGAAAGCCGGGGCGGAACGCGTTGGTGCCGGTATAGGCGCGGTCTTCGAACTCGGCGACGACCAGCCAGCCTTCCGATTCCACGCGGGCGCGCAGCAGCCGCAGCTGTTGCTCGATGCTGGAATCGTTTTGCGCTTCATCGCTGTAGCGGCAATAGAGGGCGCATCTAATCATCGCCGACCTCCTCGGGGTTGGGTTCACAATAGGGGATTTCACCCGTCGCAAGGAAGTGTTTGTAATCCTGCTCGGCGGCGATGCGCGCCATATGGCGCACTATTTCAACCACAGAAGGCATGAACAGGTCTTCCGGCCTGAGTGTTTTGTCTTTGAAATGCTTTGTTGTAGTGTTGTGATCGTTGTTCATGGGACTAACGACCTTATCATGAAACTGTAACTATTAGGACTCTTTTCTTATTTCTATATTAGGGAAGAAAAGAGCGGCGATGCGTTTCCTCTGCCAGCATCGCGGGCGGTAAGTCTCAGGTAGATGCCGGGTAGGTTTGCACGGCGACAGCCCAGCCGATACACCGCGCCGCATGGGTGTCGACTGGCTCAACGCATCGCGGACGGATCGCCAGACCCTTTATCGCCACGTCAAACCACTCGTGGATCGCCGCTATGGCGGCGACTGGTCGCGGCTGT
>CADEEK010000076.1 GCA_902826325.1 uncultured Sphingomonadales bacterium | reverse complement strand
AGCTTGTTGACGACCAGGGTCGCCAGCGCTTCGCCTTCGATGTCTTCCGCGATGATCAGCAGCGGACGGCCCGACTGGACGACGGCTTCGAGGATCGGCAGCATCGCCTGGAGCGACGACAGCTTCTTTTCGTGGATCAGGATGTACGGATCGTTGAGTTCGACCGCCATCTTTTCCGGGTTGGTGATGAAATAGGGCGACAGATAGCCGCGGTCGAACTGCATCCCTTCGACGACGTCGAGTTCGAATTCGAGGCCCTTGGCTTCCTCGACGGTGATGACGCCTTCCTTGCCGACCTTTTCCATGGCTTCGGCGATCTTCTCACCGACTTCCTTGTCGCCATTGGCCGAGATTATTCCGACCTGGGCGATTTCGCTCGAACCCGAAACCGGCTTCGAACGCGCCTGCAGGTCCGCGACGACCTTGCCGACGGCCAGATCGACGCCGCGCTTCAAGTCCATCGGGTTCATGCCGGCGGCAACCGACTTCATGCCCTCGCGCACGATGGCCTGGGCCAGCACGGTCGCGGTGGTGGTGCCGTCGCCGGCGACGTCGTTGGTCTTCGAAGCGACTTCGCGGACCATCTGCGCGCCCATATTCTCGAACTTGTCCTTGAGTTCGATTTCCTTGGCGACGGAAACGCCGTCCTTGGTGATGCGCGGCGCGCCGAAGCTCTTGTCGATCACGACGTTGCGGCCCTTCGGCCCCAGCGTGACCTTTACCGCGTCGGCGAGGATGTCCACGCCCTTGAGAATGCGCTCACGCGCGTCGCGCGAGAATTTTACGTCCTTGGCTGCCATGTGACTGCCCTTTCAATGTTCTGGAGTTTGACGAAACTGACGTTTTTGAAGGAGTGTCAGGCGATCGGCCGACGACCCAGAGGCGCGTTGGTGTCAGCCAACGATGCCCAAAATGTCCGATTCCTTCATGATCAGCAGGTCTTCGCCGTTCACCTTGACCTCGGTGCCCGACCATTTGCCGAACAGGATGCGGTCGCCCGCCTTGACGTCGAGCGGGGTCACTTCGCCCTTTTCGTTCTTCGCGCCCGAACCGGCGGAGACGACTTCGCCTTCCTGCGGCTTTTCCTGGGCGGTGTCGGGGATGATGATGCCGCCGGCGGTCTTGGCTTCGGCCTCGACGCGGCGAACGAGCACGCGATCGTGCAACGGACGGAAGTTCATTTGAGCTTGCTCCCTAGCGGAATTGTCTGTTGGCACTCCCAAAAGGCGAGTGCCAGCGGCGGTCATATGGGCGTGGGTGCGGGCCGCGTCAACGCCCGCGCGGCGGGGTGACGGAAAGAATCAGACGGACGGTTGCCGCGGCTCTGTATTGCATCGTTAATACAGTGCCGTTATCGCTTGCTCAAATGCCTTACCTGTGCGTCAATCGCATGGGCAATTCGGGAGCTGATTGACGTGAAACTGGTGCGCGGCGCATGGAAGCTGCTCGTGGGAATCAAGGACGCGCTGGTCCTGGTGGTCATGCTGCTGTTCTTCGCGGGGCTGTTCGCGATCCTGTCGGCGCGGCCCAATCCGGCATCGGTCAAGGACGGTGCGCTGCTGATCGACATCGACGGGATGGTCGTCGAACAGCCGGCGCAAACCGATCCGTTCGCCGCGCTGGGCGGGGGCGAGACGGTCAAGGAATATCGCCTGCGCGATCTGGTCCGCGCGCTCGATGCGGCGAAGGACGATGCGCGGGTGAAGGTCGTCGTGCTCGATCTCGACCGGTTCATGGGCGGCTATCCCGCGGCGATCGCCGAGCTGGGCGAAGCGATCCGCCGCGTGCGCGACGCGAAGAAGCCGGTGCTGGCTTATGCCACCGGCTATATGGACGGGTCCTATCTGCTCGCCGCCAATGCCAGCGAGATCTGGGTCGATCCGATGGGCGGCACCCTGTTCAGCGGGCCGGGCGGGTCGCGGCTTTATTACAAGGGGCTGATCGACAAGCTGGGCGTGACGACGCATGTCTACAAGGTCGGCAAGTTCAAGTCGGCGGTCGAACCCTATCTGTTGACGCAGCAATCGCCCGAGGCGCGCGAGGCGAACGAGGCGCTGTATGGCGCGATCTTTGGCCAGTGGCAGGAAGCGGTGGCCAAGGCGCGGCCCAAGGCGAAGCTGGCCGCGACGCTGCAGCAGCCCGATGTCGTCGTCGCCGCCGCGCAGGGCGATATCGCCAAGGCCAATTTGAATGCGGGGCTGGTCGACCGGCTGGGCGACCGGCTGGCGTTCGGCAAGCGGGTTGCCGAGATTGCGGGCGCCGATGCCGGCAAGCCGGCGGGCAGTTTCAAGACCATCCGTCTGGCCAACTGGCTGGAGGCGAACCCGGTGGACAAGGGCGGCGATGCGATCGGCGTCATCACCGTTGCGGGCGAGATCGTCGACGGCAAGGCCGGACCCGGCACGGCGGGCGGCGACACGATTTCGGCGCTGCTGCTGAAGGGGCTGGCCGAAAAGAAGTTGAAGGCGCTGGTCGTTCGCGTCGATTCGCCGGGCGGGTCGGCGCTGGCATCGGAAAAGATCCGTCAGGCGATCCTGCAGGCCAAGTCGCAGGGGCTGCCGGTGGTGGTGTCGATGGGCAGTCTGGCCGCATCGGGCGGCTATTGGGTGTCGACGCCGGCGGACGTGATCTTTGCCGAACCGAACACGATCACCGGGTCGATCGGCATCTTCGGCCTGTTGCCGACATTCGAAAAGACGCTGGCGAAGATCGGCGTGACCGCCGACGGCGTCAAGACGACGCCGCTGACCGGCCAGCCGGACCTGTATTCGGGCACCAACGAGGTGATGGACCGCGTGCTGCAGGCGAGCATCGAACAGGGCTATCGCCGCTTTACCGGGCTGGTCGCGCAATCGCGCAAAATGACGGTGGCGCGGGTCGACGAGATCGGCCAGGGCCGGGTGTGGGACGGCGGGACGGCGCGCCAGCTGGGGCTGGTCGACCGGTTCGGCAATCTGGACGCGGCGGTCGCCGAAGCGGCCAAGCGCGCCAAGCTGGACCCGGCCAAGGTCCATGCGCTGCACCTGGAAACGGAGCCGGACTTCTTCCAGACCTTCCTCGCCGACCTGATGACCGGGGACGGGGAGGAGGAGGAGGCCGCGCCCGAAAGCGGCGGCGACCTGTTGGCACGAATCGCGGCAGAGCGGCGCGCGGTGTTCGCGCAGGCGCTGGGCGATGCCAAGCGGCTGACCGTGGCGTCGTCGGTGCAGGCGCGGTGCCTGGAATGCGGCGCGTTCGGACCGGCGGGGGCGAGCGCCCGCGCCGACGCGCGGCTGATCGACCTGGTGCTGGCGAAAATCGGCCTGTGATACCGATCCAGCTTCGTGCCGCCACGCCCGAGGATGCGGCGGCGATCGCGGCCATCTATGCCCCCTATGTGCTCACCGGCACGGTCAGTTTCGAATTCGACCCGCCCGATGCCGATGCGATGCGCGAACGGATGGCGGCATCGGACGGCCTGTATCCGTGGATCGTCGCGACCAATGGCGAGGGGCAGGGGGTGCTCGGCTATGCCTATGCCACGCGGTTTCGCGACCGGGCGGCCTATCGCTATGTCGTGGAAACCAGCGTCTATGTCGCGGGCGCGGTGGTTGGCCAGGGGGTCGGGCGGCTGCTTTACGAAGCGCTGATCGACACGTTGCGGGCGCAGGGGTTCACCCAGGCGATCGGCGTGATCTCGCTGCCCAACGAACAGTCGATCAAGACGCATGAACAGGTCGGCTTTCGCCGCGCGGGGCAATTGCGCGAAATCGGGTTCAAGCAGGGGCGGTGGGTCGATATCGGCATGTGGCAGTGCGAGCTGAACGACAGCGTCATCCCGCCCGCCGAGCCGCGCCGCTTTGTCGAAACGGGTATCATGCGCGGCTGAACGTCAACCCTATCGCAACCGGTGGCGCACATGCTGTCCGCATGACGATCGCACTTCCGGGCAGGCAGAGCATCACCATCGACACGGCGCGCAGGCTGGTCGATGTGACGATCGTCGGGGTGCTGAACGGCGATCAGTCGCTGGCCGCGATGATGGAATTGCGTGGCGCGGTGCAATCGCTGGGGCCGATGGTCGGATCGCATGTGACATTATATGACCTGACGCAGTCGGGCCCGGTGCCGCAGGCCGCGGTCGAGATGATCCGCGGCGGTTTCGCCAATCCGGTCTATCGCAAATTATGGGCGCGCCGCGTCGCCTTTGCCGCCACATCGCCCCTGTTGCGGCGGCAGATCGAGCGGGTGCGCGAGGCGCGGCCCGATATCGCCATCTTTGAGACGCGCGAAGCGGCGCTCGGCTGGCTGCTGGCCGGGGATTGACCGGTCAGCCGAGTGCGGCGAGCCGTGCGTCGGCTTCACGCAGCGCTTCGGCAACCTCGTCCGCATCGTCCAGCGCCGCATAGCCCGTCCGGGCATCGCGCCAGAATATTCTGGCCTGGCCGGGATCGCCCGCCGCCTCGGCCAGCAGCGCGGCGGCGCGGGTGGCGTCGGCGACGGCGAGGCCGGGGGCATCGGGATCGGCGGCATAGAGGTCCAGCGCCTCGCGCAGCGCGACGCTGGCATGGGCGAGATGCCGCTGGGCGAGGAACATTTCGCCAGCCTCGCGCAGCGCGCCGGCGAGCGAGCGGCCATCGCCCGCCTTGCGGAACAGGGCGATCGCCTCCTGCTGGTCATGGATCGCCCAGTCGAGATTGCCGGTATCGCGGGCGATGGCCGCCGTGGCGGTGAGGGCATGGCCCTGTCCGGTCAGGTCGCTATCGGTGCGGGCGGTGGCGATCGCTTCGCCGAACAGCCGTCGGGCATCGTCGGCGCGCCCGTCGCGGCGCGCCGCCTGACCCTGATCGATCAGCGATTGGCAGCGACTCGGCTCGATCATCGGCACAGCCTGCCCGTCCGTCGCCGATCATGCAATCAGCGGCGACCGCGATAGGCGGGCAGCTTGATCTTCCACGCGATCGCCGCAGCGCGCAGGGCGAACCCGGCCCCGGCGGCGATCGGCGCGGCGGCGAAGGGCGGCAAGCCCGAGAGGCTGAGCAGGACATAGAGCGCGGCGGCGAGTGCGGCGGCGGTGACATAGAGTTCCGGACGCATCAGGATCGACGGTTCGCCCGCCAGCACGTCGCGGATGATGCCGCCCGCGCAACTGGTCAGCACGCCCATCAGCATTGCGGGCACCGGCGGGATGCCGAACCCCAGCGCCTTGGCCGCGCCGAACACGGCATAGGCGGCAAGGCCCAGCGCATCGAACCAGTCGAGCGCCGTATCGGGCCACCAGCGTTGCGGCGTGGTCCACACGGCTGCGGCGACCGCGAGGCACAGTGCGGCGACGAACGGGTGATGCACCCACCATACCGGCGCGCCGATCAGCAGGTCGCGGATCGTGCCGCCGCCCACCCCCGTCACCAGCGCGAAGAAGCTGGCGGTGACGAAGGTCTGGCCCCGGCGCACCGCCGCCAGCGCGCCGGTCGCCGCGAACACCGCGATGCCGATCAGGTCGAGCGAGGCGAGCACGGGGCCAGAGGCAACCGGATCGAATGGGCCGAGGGCAGGGGTGGGGCTCATCCCGGCGATGTTCCAGCCGCCGCCGCGTGCGTCAATCGTGCGTTCCGTTCGCGCGGTCGCGGTCGAGTGCGATCAGCGTCGCCAGCCGCGCCAGCGTGCGTTCGACCCGGTTGATATGCATGATCGGCAGAAACGCGATCTTGACGATCACCGCCATCAGCAACAGCGTCGCGGCGGGCAGGCCCCAGCGCAGCGCGGTGAGCGGGTTGTCTGCGCCGAAAAAGGCGACCGCGGCATAGACGCTGGCGATGAACAGCGCGGTCTGCACCACCAGCAGCAGCAGGTTGACCCAGGCGGTGCGGCCGGTGAACAGGCCGCCGACCTGGGCGAAATAGCCGGGTTCCTGCGCGATCTGGCGCAGCAGTTCGCGCTCCTCCGCGGCGATTGCCGCGTCGATCCGTGCTTCATCCATGACCTTCTCCTTCCAAAATCCTGCGTAACCGGGCGCGGGCGTGCATCAGCCGCGTCTTGACCGTGCCCGACGGCACGCCGAGCGCGACCGCGACTTCGGCGATGCTCAGTTCCTCGAAATAATGCAGCGCGACGGCGGCGCGGTGGCCGGGGGGCAGCGTTGCCACCGCGGCGCGCAGATCGGCGCGTTCGGCCTGGTCGTCCAGGCTCGCTTCACCCGGCAGGGTTGCCGCTTCGCTGGCCAGCGCCGCCGTCAGGTCGCGCGCGGCGACCCGTCCGCCGATCCCCGCCGCCACCTTGCGCGTGACGATGCGGAACGCCCAGGCGGCAAAGGCGGCTTCGTCGCGCAATTGCGGCAGGCCGCGCAGAATGTCGATCCATGCGGCCTGCACCGCCTCCTCCGCCAGCGCCGGATCGCCCGTCAGTCGCCAGCCATGGGCGACGAGGCGGCGGTGCCAGCGGCGCACCAGCGCGTCGCGCAGTGCCGCATCTCCCGCCCGCGCGCCGATCACCAGCGCGGCGTCGAGCGCGCGACGGTGCCGGTTCGACTCGCAGTTGCCGTGCCCCTTCATGCAGCATAGGTGCGCCGGAGGGCGCGTCCGGTTCAATCGGGTGTCGAATAATCTGCCGGTGTTGATCGTCCGGGATCGTTTGCCGAGCGTGCCGGCGCCGTTCGCTAGGGCGCTGAAGGCTTTTTGACCGTCTGCAGCTCGCTGCCGTTCTGGCGCATCGTCGCGCCGACGATCTTGCCCGCGGCATCGCGCTTGAATTCGATCTGGGCATTGACCGTGCGGAAAAAGAAGTGGTCCGGCGCCTCAGGAAACAGGTCGAGCGGGCTCTGGCCCGTGGGTTGGACGATCAGCCGATCGACCGCGGCGCGGATGGTGAGGGTGAACCCCCGGCTCGTTTCAAAGACGCCTTCATAGGATTTGAGCGTGGCGGCAGGCAGCGTGATCGTCTTGCGCTCGCTGGGCAGGGTGACGCTGCCGCCGCGCGCCAGCGTCATCATCGCCTCGCCCAGCGTGTCCGCGCTGTTGCCGTCGACATTGGCGAGCGCCACCACGGTGATCCGGCGATCCGGGTCATAGCCCATCCAGCTGTTGAAGCCGTCGATCCCGCCGCTGTGCGAGATGGTGGTGACGCCGTCCCGGGCAAACACGCCGATGCCCAGCGCATAATTGTTCTTGTGCGGCGTGCGCATGGCGGTGAGCGATGCCGGCTTGAGCAGCTTGCCGCCATATAGAGCGGCCTGCCACTTCAGCAGGTCGTGCGTGGTCGAATAGAGCGCGCCCGCGCCCTGTGGGATCGACATGTCGATATGATCGGCATTGCGCAGCACGCCGTTTCGGGCGCTGTAGCCTGAGGCGCGGTGCGGGATGACCCGCGCATTCTCGTCATAGCCGCTGCCCGTCATGCCGAGCGGCTTGAAGATCTGTTCGGCGACGAACGCGGCATAGGATTGGCCGCTCGCCTGCTCGATGATCGCGGTGAGCAGGACATAGTTGGAATTGGAATATCGAAACCGCTCGCCGGGGGTGAAATCGAGCGGCCTGTCGCGGAAACGGGCGATCAGCGCGGGCAGCGTGACCGGCAGGGCCTTGGTCCGGTCGTAATCCTCGAAACCGGTGAAGTTGGGCACGCCGGCGCTGTGGGTGAGCAGATGAAACACCGTCATCTTGTCCCACGCCGCCGGTGCATCGGGCAGATAGGTCTTGACCGGCGCGTCGAGGCGCAGCTTGCCGCGTTCCTGAAGCAGCAGGACCGCGGCGGCAGTGAACTGCTTGGTCAGCGAGCCGAGGCGGAACCGGGTGTCGCCGTCGTTCGGAATTCTCCACTCGAGATTGGCCGAGCCATAGCCCTTGTCGAACAGGATCTTGCCGTCCTGCGCGACCAGGATCGCGCCCATGAAGCCGCCGGCTGTGGCCTCTGCCCTGGCGGCGCGGTCCATGCGCGCAGCGTCCTGCGCGGCGGCGAGCTGGGGCAGGGTGGTGGCGGCCAGCAGGCAGAGGACGGCGTGGCGCATGACTTTCCCTCCCAGTGTGTGTTGTTTTACTAACACACGTCAAGGGGGCGAGCAAGGACTGGCGGATTTGGACAGGGGCAGCGTCACGGCGAAGCCGTGTCGTCGGACGCGGCGGCTGGCCGCGCCGGCCGGTCTGACCTGGTTCGCCCGGATTTGGCTGCGCTAAATCCGTCGCCGGTCAGATGTGGATCGGCTTGCCCGTCACCGCCATCGCCGCTTCCTTGATCGCCTCGCTGTGCGTCGGGTGGGCGTGGCAGGTATAGGCGATGTCTTCCGATGTGGCGCCGAATTCCATCGCCTGTGCCGCCTGGGCGATCATCGTCCCGGCGACGCTGGTGATGATCCATACGCCCAGCACGCGATCGGTCTTGGCGTCGGCGATGACCTTTACGAAGCCGTCGGGTTCGTGGTTGGTCTTGGCGCGGCTGTTGCCGGCCATCGGGAACTTGCCGACCTTGACCTCGCCGCGCTCCTTCGCCGCCTCTTCGGTCAAGCCGACGCCCGCGATTTCGGGCATGGTATAGACGACGCTGGGGATCAGGTCGTGGTTCACGATGCCGGTCTGGCCCGCGATATTTTCGGCGACCGCGATCCCTTCATCCTCCGCCTTGTGCGCGAGCATCGGGCCGGGGATGACGTCGCCGATCGCCCAGATGCCGGGGACGGCGGTGGCGAAGGCGTGATCGGTTTCGATCTGGCCGCGCGCGTTGACCGACAGCCCTGCCTGGTCGAGCGCAAGGCCGTCGGTGTTCGGCTTGCGCCCGATGGCGACGAGGACATTGTCGGCCTCGATCGTCTGCGCCTCGCCGCCCTTGGCCGGTTCGAGCGTGATTGTCGCCTTCTTGCCCTTGACGGTGACGCCGGTGACTTTGGTGCCGGTCCTGAATTCGATGCCCTGTTTCTTAAACAGTTTTGCCGCTTCCTTGCGCACGTCGCCATCGAAGCCGGGCAGGATCTGGTCGAGATATTCGACGACGGTCACCTTCGCGCCGACGCGGCGCCAGACCGAGCCGAGTTCCAGGCCGATGACGCCGCCGCCGATGACGACGAGATGGTCGGGCACTTTCGCCAGTTCGAGCGCGCCGGTCGAATCGACGACGACCTTCTGGTCGACCGCGACGCCGGGGAGGGGCGTGACCGACGAGCCGGTGGCGATGACGATGTTCTTCGCGCGGACGGTGCGGTCCCCGACCTTGACGCTGTCCTTGCCGGTGAAGGCGGCATAGCCCTTGAGCCATTCGACCTTGTTCTTCTTGAACAGGAATTCGATGCCGCCGGTCAGCCCCTTGACCGCGTCGAGCCGCTGGGCGTGCATCGCGTCGAGATCCAGTTCGACCTTGCCGAGCTTGACGCCGAGCTTGGCGAGATGGCCGCCCGCTGCTTCCTCGAACAGTTCCGAGGCATGGAGCAGCGCCTTTGACGGGATACAGCCGACATTGAGGCAGGTGCCGCCCAGCGTCTCGCGCCCCTCGGCGCATGCCACCTTCAGGCCAAGCTGCGCCGCGCGGATCGCGGCGACATAACCGCCGGGTCCGGCACCGATCACGAGGACGTCGAAGTCGTATTCAGCCATTGCTTTGCCTCATTGTGCGCCGGCGGAGGCCGGAGCGTTGGATTTATGGTCCGTTACCCGCCAACGCTACGGCCTTCGCCGGAGCACGGGTCAGAATAGCTGGTCAAAGAGGTCATTCCAGTCAGGGTTCCGCTCTTCGATCAATCGAATCTTCCAGGCCCGCTTCCACTTCTTCATGCGATATTCGCAGGCACGGGCATCCTGCAGATCATCGAAATATTCGTACCAGACGAGCAGGACGCAACCCTTATCCTTCGAATGCCCGTCGATGAGCTTGTTGCGATGCTGCCATGCCCGTTGCGGCAGATCGCTCGTTACACCCAGAAAGGTCTGTCCCCGCCGATGGTTCGCCATCAGGTAGACGCAGCCTGATGTCATCGCTGGACCGGCACCCTGTCCGTGCTCCGGCGGAGGCCGGGGCGGTGGCGGGTGCGCGAGAGCCCTTCGTTCATTCTATTCCTGCCAACGCTCCGGCCTGCGCCGGAGCACGGCGGGGTTTACAGGTCGATCAGCAACCGGGTCGGGTCCTCGATCGCATTCTTGAGCGCGACGAGGAAGGTCACGGCTTCGCGGCCGTCGATCAGGCGGTGGTCGTAGCTGAGCGCGAG
>CADEEK010000075.1 GCA_902826325.1 uncultured Sphingomonadales bacterium | reverse complement strand
CGGCCACTGCTCCAAGGTTTCGCCGAGATCGGCAACCCAAGTGCGTTTGCGCACCCGCGCGAGCGGCGCATTCTGCAGTTCGATCTGTGTCAGCACGCCAAAACCGCCCAAACCCACGCGCGCGGCGGCGAACAAATCAGAATTGCTGGCCGGCGAGCATTCCACGATCTCGCCATTTGCCAGCGCGATGCGGAAGCGCGTAATTTGCCCGTGCAGCGCGCGAAAAGCGCGCCCCGTGCCATGTGTGCCGGTTGAGACGCCGCCTGCCAGCGACTGCTTGTTAATGTCGGGCAGGTTTGGCATCTCCTGGCCGATGGCGGCGAGCGCCGGACCAATTTCGGAGAGCCGGGTGCCTGACCAGATCGTCGCGCGCAACCCGGCTTCGTCATGCGCGACGAGGCCAGCCATACGATCGAGCGAGAGCAGCGCGCCGTCGGTAGTGGCGAGGCCGGTGAAGGAATGGCCGGCGCCCACCACCAGCCCCTTCAACCCGTCGAGCTTGAACGTCGAAATCTTCGCCTCGCGCGGGATCACGAAATCGCGCGAAATCACCAGCGCATCGACATAAAGCGCGGCGCCGCGCGTGTAGAGAATATGGGGCGCGAACACCATGCGCGTGCGGTTATAGGTGGCGGTCAGACAACGTTGCCTGACAATCCCCTCCAGCACCAGCGGCGTCGGATTGACCGCCTCGGTCGAATCAGTTTCGGACATCACCCCATATTGCCGCTGCCGCTGCATCGCAGCAAGCGCCGAACCCGCCGTGCGGCGCCGTTAACCAATCCGGTCACGATGCCCGCGTCACAAACCGCTCATGATCGCTCGGCGCCATCCGCACCTCATAGATCGCCCGGTCCGCCTCCACCCAATGTTCGATCACCTGACCATGCTGATGCAGCCAGGCCGCCGCCGCGCCGTCGCTGGGGTCGAGCGCGATGCGATACCGGCGATGCCCCTGGGTCAGTCGCGCGGCAACCTCCGCGATCAGCGTATCGACCCCTTCCCCGCTCAGCGCCGATACCGCCACCACATCGTCGCGCTGCCCCGCCTCGCCCAGCAATTCGGCGCGATCGTCCCCGTCGAGCAGGTCGAGCTTGTTCCACGCCTCGATCCGCGGCGTCGCGGGATCGACGCCGATGTCGCGCAATACCGCCTCGACATCGTCGC
The DNA here is from genome assembly GCA_902826325.1 of uncultured Sphingomonadales bacterium. Classification (GTDB taxonomy): domain Bacteria; phylum Pseudomonadota; class Alphaproteobacteria; order Sphingomonadales; family Sphingomonadaceae; genus Sphingomonas. Next base: position 9,074 of record CADEEK010000075.1, on the reverse strand, counting down.
GCTGCGCGATCGTGTCGGGATGCGCAATGTCGCGGACATGGATCAGCAGGTCGGCCGACACCACCTCCTCCAACGTCGCCTTGAATGCCGCCACCAGTTGGGTCGGCAATTCGGACACGAAGCCCACGGTATCCGACAGGATCGCCTTGTCGATGCCCGGCAGCGACACCTGGCGCAGCGTCGGGTCGAGCGTCGCGAACAACAGGTTTTCCGCCATGACGTCAGCACCCGTCACGCGGTTGAACAGCGTCGATTTTCCGGCATTGGTATAGCCGACCAGCGCGATCACCGGCCATGGCGCGCGCTGCCGCCGGTCGCGGTGCAGGCTGCGCGTGCGGCTCACCGAATCCAGTTCGCGCCGCAACCGCGCCATGCGGTCGCGGATCAGCCGCCGGTCGGCCTCGATCTGGGTTTCGCCGGGACCGCCCAGAAAGCCGAAGCCGCCGCGCTGGCGCTCAAGATGGGTCCAGCTACGCACCAGCCGCCCCGCCTGATAGTCGAGATGCGCCAGCTCCACCTGCAATCGCCCCTCGGCCGTCCGTGCCCGCTCGCCAAAGATCTCGAGGATCAGGCCGGTGCGGTCGATCACCTTGCATTTCAGCGCGGTTTCCAAATTGCGCTGCTGGATCGGGGTCAGGCCTGCGTCAAAGATCGCGAGGCCGATCGACTGTTGATCGACCGTCTCGGCAATCTCCGCCGCCTGCCCCGATCCGATCAGCGTGCCGGGCTTTGCCGCGCGGATGCGCAACGCCACCCGCTCGATCACCTCGACCCCGATCGCCAGCGCCAGCCCCGCCGTCTCCTCCAGCCGCGCGTCGGCATCGCGGCTGCTGCCGCCCAGGTCGGGATAGACGATGATGGCCCGCGCCCCGCGAGCGAACTCGTCGGGGTCGCGATCGAAACCGGTGCTCATCGTGCGATGCTCAGCTATCCTCGCCTTCATCGGCCAGGTTCAGCGGATGCGCCGGCTGAATGGTCGACACGGCGTGCTTGTACACCAGCTGATAGGCGCCATCGCGCTGCAACAACATGCAGAACAGGTCGAAGGCGGCGATCCCGCCCTGCAGCATCACGCCATTGACCAGGAACATGGTGACATTCTCCTGCTCGCGCTTGACCGCGTTCAGAAAGATTTCCTGCAGCACCGGGTTTTTCGACTGGGGGTCGGGCGCGGCGTCGACGATCGATTCCATGTCGACCGCCCCACCCGGCATGATCGTCGAAATCGCGTGCTTGTAGATCAGCTGCGACTGGCCATCGCGGCGCAACAGCACCGAGAAATTGTCGAACCAGGTCACGATCCCCTGGAGTTTGACGCCCTTGACCAGGAACATCGTCACCGGGGTTTTGGATTTGCGAAGGGCGTTCAGAAAAAGATCCTGAAGCGAAGTCTGTTTTTCGGCCATGTCGGTGGCCCCCACTTGTTCTTGGCGGGATTTGCCCGCTAGGCGCCGTTTCCCGGCGTCGGAGGCGCACCACCCTGGCGCGCGCGATCAATTTAGGGCGTCGGCGGGGCCAGGTCCAGATGGCGCGGCTGGCCCCTGCCCCACGGATGCGCTAATTGCGGGATAAATCTGGGGGGCACATCATGACCGGCAGCGCGACCGACCGAATTCTGACGCTCGATACCGTTCGCGGCGTCGCGGTGATGGGTATCCTGCTGCTCAACATCATCGCCTTTTCGATGCCGATGCCCGCCTATTTCAACCCGACCGCCTATGGCGGCAGCACGGGCGCGGACCTTGCCGTGTGGCTGGGCAATTTCATTCTGTTCGACGGCAAGATGCGCGGGCTGTTCTCCTTCCTGTTCGGCGCCTCGACGCTGCTGGTGATCGACCGCGCGGTGGCGAAGGGGGATGGTCCGGCAAAGGCCCATTATGCGCGGATGGTGTGGCTGCTGGTGTTCGGCCTGATCCATCTGTGGCTGGTGTGGTGGGGCGATATCTTGAGCCATTATGCGCTGGTCGGCATGATCGCCTATCTGTTCCGCAACGCGCGGGTGACGACGATGATCGGCCTGGGCATCGCGCTGCTGGTGGTCCAGCTGGTCGTCGCCGGCATGATCCCGATGGTCATCCTGATGGCCAAGGCCAGCCCCGACAATCTGGAGATGCAGGCGGCGCTCGACGGCATGACGATCGGCTTCGGTGTCCCCCCGACCGACTGGATCGCCGAACAGGTCGGCCTGTATCGTGGCGGATGGCTGGGCATCGCGATCGAACGCTTTGCCGAAAACCGGTTCATGCCGCTGTTCGGCCTGTTGCAATATGGCTGGGAAACGCTCGCCTATATGCTGTTCGGCATGGCCGCGCTGCGCACCGGCATGCTGGCCGGGCAATGGGATCGCCGCCGCTATGTCAAATGGGCGACGATCGGCTTTGGTATCGCCCTGCCCGTCTATACCGTCTATGCCGTGTGGCTGATCGCGCGCGGCTTCGACCTGCTCGCCGTCGCCACGGTGGCGATGCCGGCGACGGTGCCGGTGCGACCGTTCGCGATCATCGGTTGGGCCTGCCTCATCATCCTGCTGATGCGCCCGGGCGGCATGTTGACGACGCGCATCGCCGCGGCGGGACGCATGGCCTTTTCCAACTATCTCGGCACCAGCCTGATCTGCACCACGCTATTCTACGGATTTGGCCTTGGCTGGTATGGCGAAATGTCGCGTGCCGAAGTTTATCTGGTCGTGCTGACCGTCTGGGCGCTGATCCTGTTGTGGTCGAAACCGTGGCTCGAACATTTCGCCTATGGCCCCCTCGAATGGCTATGGCGCAGCCTTTCGCGCGGCAGCATCCAGCCGATGCGCGGCGGCGCACTCAACCCCGCTATTGCGAACAGAACGCAATAACTGTTGCGAATCACTCTCAATCGCTCTAGTTCCCGATCAGGAGCGAGAGGGTTTCGATGGTCGTCTGTGTCTGCAACGCGATACGCGAAAAGGATGTGCGCGAAGCCGCACGTTCGGGCGCGCTCAGCGCATGCCAGGCCTATCGCGCGATCGGTCGTCAGGCGAAATGCGGGCAGTGCGTGCCGTTCGCGCGATCCATTATCGATTCCGAACACGCTGCTGCGTAACAGTCGCAATAGAAAAAACGGCCAAAATCCGCCATTTTTTCGCTTTCTGAACCGCCATCGCCCGCTATAGTCGGGCAGGGATCAGGAAAGGCATGCGATCATGAAGGGCGACGCCAAAGTCATCGACTATCTGAACGAGGTGCTCAAGGGCGAGCTGACCGCGATCAACCAATATTGGCTGCACTATCGCATGCTCGACCATTGGGGCGTCAAGAAGCTCGCCGAGTTCGAACGCCACGAATCGATCGACGAGATGAAGCATGCCGACTGGCTGTCCGAACGCATCCTGTTCCTCGACGGCCTGCCCAATTTCCAGCTGCTCGGCCGCCTGCGCATCGGCGAAACGGTGGAGGAGGTGCTCAAGGCCGACCTCGACCTGGAATATGAAGCGGTGGGCGTGCTCAAGGACGCGATCGAATATTGCGAAAAGGTGCGCGATTATGTCAGCCGCGACCTGTTCCAGAAGATCCTCGACAGCGAGGAAGAGCATGTCGACACGCTCGAAACCCAGTTCGAAATGATCGAACGCATGGGCATCCAGAACTATATCCAGCTCAATTCGCGCGCCGAGGAAGCGGGCTGATCCCCGCGACCCGTGCGGTTCAGCCGATCGCGCGCCGCCCAAAGGCTGGACGGCGTTCGACCAGCGGGTTCGCTTCGCGCTCCAGCAGCGCCATTGTCTGTTCGAACAACGGGCGCAGCGCCACGACATGCGGCAACGCCTCGCTCGGCTCGTCGCGCGTTTCGACGCAATTGCGGGCGATCGCCTCGATCATTTCGGCGCACAGGGCCAGCGGCTCGGCGCCGAACTGATGCGATTCGCCCTTCAGCGTGTGCGACGGCAGCACCAGTGCGGCGGCATTGCCCGCACGCATCGCCGCCTCGATCCGTTCGAGCGACTTGACGCCATCTTCATGAAAATAGCCGAGGATGCGGACGAAATTTGTGCCCAGCTCTGATCGCGCCGCGGAAAATGCCGCCCAATCGACCAGAGCCTCGCCATAGCGTGTCGTCATACTATCCTCCCGCACCATGCGGCAATCAGAGAGGTGATTAACCGATCGCGGGTAAATGACTGGTTGACGTCGGCGCCATCAACGAATCCGGAATGCGGGGCATCCATCGACGCAAAACGGATCGATCTCGCGCCCCTGTGCGCTCGCCAGCGCGCGAATTTCGCGCTCGGCGGCCGGATCATCGGCGATGATTTCCACCACCCCCGCCGATCCGCGCAACACCCGCGCCAGCCGGATCGCGGGCCATGGACAACGCAGGCCCCGCGCATCGACCGTTATGACGTCATTCGCGGTCATAGGGGTTTTTCGACGGCCGCATCGTCAGCCGCACCGGCACCGCGCCGAAATCGAACTCGCTGCGCATCGAATTGACCAGATAGCGTTCATAGCTTTTGGGCAGCAGATCGACGCGCGTGCCGAACAGGATGAAGCTGGGCGGGCGGGTCTTGGCCTGGGTCACATAACGCGGCTTGATCCGCTTGCCGCCGGGTGCGGGCGGCGGGTTCGCCTCGATCGCGCGTTCGAACCAGCGGTTGAGCTGGCCGGTGGTGATCCGCCGCGACCAGGCCTCGCGCGTTTCGAACGCCACCTTGATCAGCGTATCCAGTCCCTTGCCCGTCGCCGCCGACACGGTCAGCAACGGCACGCCCTTCACCTGCGCCAGCCCCTCGCCCAGCGCCGCCTTGACGCCGTTGAACAGGCTGGAGGCGTTTTCGGCGACATCCCATTTGTTGAGCGCGATGACGAGCGCCCTGCCCTCCTGCAGCACCTTGTCGGCGATCTTCAGGTCCTGGACCTCCAGCCCCTTGGTCGCATCGAGCAGCAGCACGACGACCTCGGCGAAATCGACCGCGCGCAACGCATCGGCGACCGACAGCTTTTCAAGCTTTTCCTGAACCTTGGCGCGCTTGCGCATCCCCGCCGTGTCGATCAGGCGGACGGGGCGCTGATTCCCCTCGAAATCCTCCCACAGCCATTCGATCGCGATCGAATCGCGCGTGATCCCGGCTTCCGGCCCGGTAATAAGCCGGTCCTGCCCGATCAGGCGGTTGATCAGTGTGGACTTGCCCGCATTGGGGCGCCCGACCACGGCGAGCTTGAGCGGCCCGTCGCCCGCTTCCGCTTCGTCCGCCTCGTCATCCTCGCGCTCGATATGCGGGCGCAACGCCTCGAACAGGTCGGCGATGCCCTCGCCATGTTCGGCGGAAAAAGGCACCGGATCGCCCAGCCCCAGCGCCATCGCTTCATGGATGCCGGGGTCCGCCGCGCGCCCCTCCGCCTTGTTGGCGAGCAGCACGACCGGCTTGCCCGACGTGCGCAGCCACCGGGCGACCTCCTCGTCCAGCGGCGTCACCCCGGCACGCGCATCGACCATGAACAGCGCGACATCCGCCTCGCGCACCGCCGCCTGCGTCTGCATGCGCATCCGGCCGGGCAGGCTCGCCGGATCCTCATCCTCGAACCCGGCGGTGTCGATGATACGGAACGGCACGCCCAGCAATTCGGCATCGCCCTCGCGCCGGTCACGCGTCACCCCGGGCTGATCGTCGACCAGCGCCAGCCGCTTGCCCACCAGCCGGTTGAACAGCGTCGATTTGCCGACATTGGGTCGGCCGATAATGGCGATGGTCGGACGCATGCCGCCTCCTGCAATCGAATTGCGCTGTGCCAGGTCGCGGATCGGCGCTGATCCACCGGGGTTTAGCCCGGGCCCGCAATCACCGATAGGCGGTGATGCGGCCCTTGTCCGACAGGATATACAGCGTGCCCCCGGCAACGATCGGGCTCAGGCTCACCCCGTCATCGACCTCAACCGTCGAAGCGAGCGACCCGTCAGACGGCGATACCGACACCATGTCGCCCAGCGAACTGACCAGCCACAGCCGGTCGCCCGCCAGCACCGGTCCCACCCATGTCACCGGCCCGCTCTTCTTCTTCTCGTTCTTCCAGGCGCGCAGCTGGTTGATCCAGCGGATCTTGCCCGTCCCGCGCGCGATCGCGATCAGCCGCGCATCGTCGGTGACGACGAACAGCCATTCACCCGCCACCGCCGGCGTCGAAATCCCGGCGACATTCTGTTCCCACAGCCGCTGGCCGCTGACCAGTTCGATCGCCGCCATGCGCCCGCCCTGCCCCACGGCATAGACGCGCCCTTCGTCGATCACCGGTTCGGCATCGATATCGGCAAGGCTGGAGACGGAGGTCGAGATGGTCGAGCTGGACAGCGAATCCGACCACAGCGAGCGGCCATTTTCATAACGATAGGCGGCCAGCTCGCCCGACGAATAACCCGCAACCACCGTGCCCTGCGCGGTGGCGGGCGCGGCGGCACCGAACACGCCCTGTGATTCGATCGTGCCCGACTGCGTCCAGATCACCGCGCCATCGGCCTGGGCCAAGGCGAACAGCTGATTGTCCTGCGACACGACATAGACGTTGCCGAGCGACACGCTAGGCGATCCGCGCAGCGGCCCACCCGGCTTGGCCCGCCACACTTCAGCGCCATTGGCGGTATCCAGCGCCACCACGTCGCCCAGTCCGTTGCTGGCAAAGGCGCGATTGCCCTCGACGCTCACGCCGCCGCCGAACGCTGCCTTGCGATTGTCCTTGTCCTTGACCGTTTCGACGCGCCAGCGCGACGCGCCGGTCTGCGCGTCGAGCGCGTGGACCACCCCGTCGGTGTCCATGGCATAGAGTGTGCCGCCCGCGACCACGGGTGCTGCCGCCAGCCGCGTGCGCCCGGTCGATCCCGCGATATTGGCCGACCAGGCGCGAACCGGCGATGCCGACAGCGCCAGATGGCCCATCGACTTGGCCGCATTGCCACCCGGCTGGCTCCAGTCCGCATTGGCGGTCGCCGGCGGGAGCACCACGGCGACATCGGCGATCGTCGCATCGGCCGAAATGCCGGTTTCGGCGGCCAGCACCGGGACGCGCTGGCCCAGCACCGGCGTCTTGTTGCCGTCACCCTTGAAGATGCCACAGGCGCTCAGCGCCGTCAGCGCCGCCACTGCGACGGGTACTCGAACAGACTTCATCATTTCGCCTTCTTGTCCTCACCCTCATCGACGATCGCGTCGACGCCCAGCATCCCCGCCATCTGCACCGCGCGCTGGCGGATCGAACGCGGCACCGATTCGTTCTTGGCGATCTCGCCGAACAGCTTGCCCGCATCGCCGCGCTTGCCCGCCTGCATATAGGCGACCGCGACCAGTTCGCCCGCGCTGCCGAACCACTGGCTGTCCTTGGTCGCCAGCCCCTGCAACCGTTCGATCACCTGTTCGGGCTTCAAACTGTCATATTCGGCCGATGTCTGGCGGATCAGCGCCAGGTCGCGAAATTCCTGCGGCAGATCCTTGTCGGCAACGATGCCCGCAAAGATCGCGGCGGCACCCTTCAGGTCGTTCTTCTGCAACAGGATATCGGCCTGGGTAAACCGCGCCATCGCGCGAAACCCGTCCGAACTCGAATCGGCCAGTTCCTTCAGCGGCGCCTCGGCATCCTTGGTCTGGTTGGTCTCCAGCGCCTTGAACGCCGCCTTGAACCGGTCGCCCTCCTGCGCCCGGCGCCCCTCGCTATGGCTCTGCCAGTACAGAAAGCCGCCAAAGGCCAGCAGGCCCGCGACGATCGCGGTGACGATCCACACGCCAAATCGCTGCCAGACGTGCAACGCCTGATCCTTGCGCAATTCCTCATCGACCTCGCGCAGAAAGGCTTCGTTGCTTTGGGGGCTCAACGCCAAGGGGGACTCCATCGGGAAAACAGGGGGATGCGGGCGCGGACCTTAGCGGCGGCGCGCGCGAAACGAAAGCGGCTCAATCCTTCGGCTTGTAGACCTGATCGTCGCCCGGAAAGCTCCGGTCGCGAACCGCGGCGGCATAGCTTTCAACCGCGGCGGAAATACGGCCAGCAATGTCGTCGAACTTCTTCACGAACCGCGGCGTGCGCTCGAACAGGCCCAGCATGTCTTCCGTCACCAGCACCTGACCGTCGCACCGCGCCGACGCGCCGATGCCGATCACCGGGCAGGACACCGCCGCGACGATTTCATCGGCCAGCGTTTCGACCACCCCCTCGGCCACCAGCGCAAAGGCGCCCGCCTCGGCCACCGCCCGGGCATCGCCGATGATCTTGGAAAATTCGGCATTGCCCCGCCCGCGCGCGCCATAGCCGCCCAGCGCGTTCACCGCCTGCGGCGTCAGGCCGACATGGCCCATCACCGGAATGCCCCGCGCCGTCAGAAAGGCGATCGTCTCGGCCATCGCCTCCCCGCCCTCCAGCTTCACCGCCGCCGCGCCGGTTTCCGCCATCAGTCGCGACGCGGACGCGAACGCCTGGGCAGGCCCGGCCTCATAGCTGCCAAAGGGCATGTCGATGACGACGACGGCATGATAGCTGCCCCGCACCACCGCGGCGCCATGCGCGCACATCATGTCCAACGTCACCGCCAGCGTCGATGGCAGGCCATAGATCACCTGCCCCAGGCTGTCGCCGACCAGCAGCACGTCGCAATGCGGGTCCAGCAGCTGCGCCATCCGCGCGGTATAGGCGGTCAGCATCACCACCGGCTCCTTCCCCTTGCGGTTCTGGATCGCCGGAACGGTCAGCCGCTTCATCGGCGCCGGGGTCGGATTGGCGCGGCTGGTCGCGGTGTCGAGCGTGAAGGTCGTGGACATGGCGCGCATCTAGCCGCGCCGCGCCCGCCACGCCAGCGCCGTGACCATCACTGTTCGCCCCGCTTGACTTAATGTAAAATATACATAACATGACGTCATTGATTCATGACATGGAGGATGAAGTGGCGTTTCGGGAAAAAATGGCGTGGACGACGATGGTCAGCAGCCTGCTGGTCTGGGGCTGGTATTTCACCCTGCTCGTGCGCGGGCTGCAGGCGGGCGGCGAGATGTTCGGCGACCTGGCCGGTCGGTTCGTGATCGCATTGGTCCTGCTCGTCGTCATCCAGATCGTCGCGGCCATCGCCGT
>CADEEK010000074.1:6293-10254 GCA_902826325.1 uncultured Sphingomonadales bacterium | reverse complement strand
CCAGAATATCCTGCCGATGGGTGGCCGGGTGGGGGAGCGGGCTGGTGCCGCAACCCAACAAAGACTCCGTGGCCGGGTGGGGGAGCGGGCCGGTGCCGGAACCAAACAAAAAGGCGCGGGCCGGTGCCGCGACCCAACAAAGAAGCGCCGCGACCCGACAGCGAACTGCCGCCGCATCTTCAATACCTCACGCATGCGCGAAAATGTCCGTTTCGGGCCACCCGGCCAGGTCCAGCGCGGCGCGGTGGGGCAAAAAGTCGAAACAGGCCTGGGCCAGCGCGGTGCGCCCTTCGCGCGCCAGACGGCGGTTCAGTTCCTCACGCATCGCGTGCAGGTGGCGCACATCCGATGCGGCATAATCCTTTTGCGCGTCGCTCAATACCGGGCCGCCCCAGTCCGACGATTGCTGCTGTTTCGAGATTTCCTGCCCCAGCAATTCGCGCACCAGATCCTTCAGCCCATGGCGGTCGGTATAGGTGCGCACCAGCCGTGAGGCGATTTTGGTGCAATAGACCGGCCCCGCATCGACACCGAGATAATGGCTGATCGCCGCCAGATCGAACCGCGCGAAATGATAGAGCTTTACCCGCGAGCGATCGGCCAGCAGCGCCTTGAGATTGGGCGCGGCATAATCGCTGTCCGGGGAAAATCGCACCAGATGTTCGTCGGCCCCGCCGTCCGACAACTGCACGACGCACAGCCGGTCGCGCGGGGTGATCAGGCCCATGGTTTCGGTATCGACGGCGATGTCGGCACCCGGCGCGAACGTATCGGCGGGCAGGTCTTCTTCGTGCAGGTAAACGGCCATGACTTTCGCCTAGCCGCTTATCGGTTAACGCTCAATGGCCAGCAGGCGGGCTGCCCGCGCCGTCGCGCTTCGCCTGCGACCGGCGCGCGAACATGTTGAGCATCTCGACCAGCGCGGAAAAGGCCATCGCGGCATAGATATACCCCTTGGGCACATGCACGCCGAACCCGTCGGCGATCAGCACCGCACCGATCATCAGCAGGAAGCCGAGCGCCAGCATTACCACCGTCGGGTTGCGCTTGATGAAATTGGCCAGCGGATCGGCGGCGACCAGCATGATGCCGACGGTGATCAGCACCGCCGTCACCATGATCGCGATTTCGTCGGTCATGCCCACCGCGGTCAGGATCGAATCGACCGAAAACACCATGTCGAGCAGGATGATCTGAAAGATCGCCGATCCGAAATTGAGCCCCGCGACCTGTTTCTTGTCGAGCACGGCATGGTCGCTTGGCACCGGATCGAGCGTGTGATGGATTTCCTTGGTCGCCTTCCACACCAGGAACAGGCCGCCCGCGATCAGGATCAGGTCGCGCCAGGAAAAGGCGGTTTCGAAACTCGGTTCGCCATGCGCGCCGGTCGCGCCCTGCAGCCCCAGGTCGAACACCGGCGTCGTCAGCGACACGATCACCCAGATCATCGACAGCAGCAGCACCCGCATCACCAGCGCCAGGCCGATGCCGATCCGGCGCGCCTTTTGCTGCTGATGTTCGGGCAGCTTGTTGGTCAGGATCGAAATGAAGATGAGGTTGTCGATGCCCAGTACCACCTCCATCACGACCAGGGTGACAAGGGCGGCCCAGGCGGCCGGATCGGCGATCAATGTGGCGATATCCATGTGGCTCAACTGCCTCAATTCGACAGAATGACGCAAGTATCTGATGAATTGCTACCGTAATCGCGACGAAATCGTTCGCGCATGGTGCCATTCTGGGTTATGACACGATTCTAAAGGCATGCCTTGGGCGTGCCGGAATGCTTGCGCCCTGGTCCAGCGCTCGCGTTTTTCAATTGATGACGGACGGTCGGGAAGACGAACAGGGCAATGAGTTTTGATCGAGGGCGCCGCGGGGATCGCGGCGGACGTGGCAGGGACAAGCGCGACGGCTTCGGCGATGACAGTTTCTACGGCGGCGGCGGTGGCGGCGGATTTGAAGACCGTGGCGGCTTTGGCGGCGGCGGTGGCCGTGGTGGCTTTGGCGGCGGCGATCGCTTCGGCGGCGGCGGCGGTGGTGGCGGCTTCGGCGGCGGCGGCGGCGGCGGCGGTTATCGCGGCGGCGGCGGTGGCGGCGGCTTTGGTGGCGGTCGCGGCGGCGGCGGTGGCGGCATGCCGCCCCAGGTCGTCGGCGAAGGCACCGGCGTCGTAAAATTCTTCAACGCGCAAAAGGGGTTCGGCTTCGTCGTTCGCGACGATGGCGGCGAAGATGTGTTCGTGCACATCAGCGCGGTGGAACAGGCCGGACTGACCGGCCTTGCCGAAGGACAGCCGCTCGGCTTCACGCTGGTCGATCGCGGCGGGCGCATTTCGGCGACCGATCTCAAGATCGACGGCGAACCGATGCCGGTCGAGGATCGCGGCCCGCCGCGCGACCGTGATGCCCCGCGTGGCGGCGGCATGGGTGGCCCGCAGCGCCAGCTGACCGGTGAAAAGGCGACCGGGACGGTCAAGTTCTTCAACGCGATGAAGGGCTTTGGCTTCATCCAGCGCGACGATGGCCAGCCCGATGCGTTCGTCCATATCTCGGCGGTCGAACGCGCCGGGATGGTGACGCTGAACGAAGGCGACCGGCTGGAGTTCGAGCTGGAGGTCGATCGTCGCGGCAAATATGCCGCGGTCAATCTGACCGGCACCGAATAACGATCCGCGTCATGCACCGGCTGACACGGGCCGGGGGGATCGCAATCACGGGGGTCGCGCTGGCCATGCTGGTCGGCGCGGCCCCTGTCGTTTCCCGTTCGGTTTCCGCACCGGCATCCTCGCAGGGGACCGCCCCGCAAGTGACGATCGCGCGGGTGATCGCCACCTATCCGCACGATTCCGGCGCCTTTACCCAGGGGCTGTTCTTCCACCAGGGCCGCCTGTTCGAAAGCACCGGCCAACGCGGCCGATCGTCGGTGCGCGAGGTCGATCTGGCGACCGGCAAGGTGCGCCGCGCGGTGCAGCTGCCAGCCCGCTATTTCGGGGAGGGCAGCACCGCCTGGAATGACAGTATCGTCAGCCTGACATGGCAGCATGGCACCGCCTTTCGCTGGGACGTGGCGACGTTCCGCAAGACCGGCGAGTTCCGCTATCCGGGCGAGGGCTGGGGGCTGACCCAGGATGGCGAAAGCCTGATCCTGAGCGATGGCAGCCCGACGCTGCGCTTCCTCAACCCGGCAAGTTTCGCCGAACGGCGCCGCGTCACCGTCACCTGGCGCGGGCGACCGGTCGATCAGCTCAACGAGCTGGAGTTTGTGCGCGGCGAGGTGCTGGCGAATATCTGGCACACCGACCTGATCGCGCGGATCGATCCGGACAGCGGGGTGATCGGCGGCTTTATCGACCTGTCGGCGGTAACGGCCTCGCTCGACCTGCCTGATCGGGAGGCGGTGCTCAACGGCATCGCGTTCGACGACAAGGCGGGCAAGCTCTATGTTACCGGCAAGAACTGGCCCAGCCTGTTCGAAATCGCGCTGCCCGAGGATTAGCGGCGCGTTCGGCGGGCGTCCGCCCGCCTATTGCGGCACCACCACATCGATCGCATGGGGTGCGACGCTGACCGTAACGGGCACCCGCGCCAGCACTTCGCCATCGATCGAAATGCGATGACGCGGCCGCGCGTCGAGCCGTAGCCGCGCGCCGCGAAATTCGCGCACCATCTGGTCGCGCGCGCGCAGGCGGAAGAAGCGGGCATACCAGTCGAAGGCAAGGTGCCAGCGGTTGCGGCCAGTAACGACCTGGATCAGCATCTCGCCGCTGTCAGGCTGCGGCTTGTCGCTCATCTCGATCCCGCCATGACAGCGGCCGGTGATGACGCCCACCTCGCACGCCCCGCCCCTCAAGGCGAGGACCACCCCCGGCGACAAGCCCGGCCCCGCGGCCGCGAGGATCGCGGCCGACCCGACGCACTTCCTGTCCACGGTGCAGATCGGGATCACCGCCATCGGCCTCAT
>CADEEK010000074.1:0-6283 GCA_902826325.1 uncultured Sphingomonadales bacterium | reverse complement strand
AATCATCGTCGATCATGCCCAGGTCGACGCACCGCCGCCGTCCGTCGGCAATCGTCGCGACCGCGGCGTCGAGGTCGAGCGGCAGGCCGAGCGTGCGCGCAAAGCTGTTCGCGGTGCCGAGCGGCAACACGGCGAACACCACCGGCTTGCCGACCAGCTCATCGACCACGCCCGACAGCGTGCCGTCGCCGCCGCCGACGATCACCATCGGCGCGCCGGATGCCACCGCATCGCGAACGGTTTGACCCAGCCGCGCGGGATCGCGAACGCCATGCGCGGCGATCAGCTTGATCCCGGCGGCGGTCAGCTTGTCGCGGGCCGCTGCGAACGCCGCCGCGCCCTGTCGCGACCGCGCATTGACGATCAGCACGGCCTGACGGGGAACGGGTGAGGGGTGCGTCATGGCCCAATAACCTCCGGAAGCGGTGGAAGGTTCAGGCGAGGCTCAATAGAGCAACACCCGCTCGTCCATATCGCGGAACAGCGGCAGGTCGAGCGTTGCCGTATCGGCAAAGCCCACAGTCAGGCTGTATTCGTAATAATTGCGCTGCCGCCTGAAATCGACGGCGGTGTTGGCGCGGATGATGGCGCGCTGGCCAAAGGGCAGGCGGACCAGCCAGTTGCCCAGCTGCGTCGCCTTGCGATTCGGCTTCTGGATGTAGAAACGCGGGCGCAGCCAGACATGGCCTTCGCTGAACCGGCTTTGCACCGGCAATTCCCAATCGGCCAGATCGGCAAGGTCGCACATCCGTTCGGTTCGCCGATAATGTGGCGAGGCCAGCGCGTCATGGTCGATGCGATGCAGCCAGCCGCGCGCGCTGTCGTGCGGCGGGGCGAACGGGGCGTGGCGCGGAATGCGGTTGCGGATGGCGCCGGGCCGGGCGCCGCGATCCCATTTGGTCCAGGCGATCCGGACCAGCTGGATCGCCAGCCTGCCGCTCACAGCTTCTTGCCCGACCGTCCGGCCAGATCGACCACATATTGCCACGCCACGCGGCCCGACCGGCTGCCGCGCCGCGTCGCCCAGTTGATCGCGTCGGCGGCATCGAAGGGCAGGCCGTGATCGGCGGCGTAAGTGCGCACCATCGCGACATAGGTGTCCTGATCGATCGCATGAAAGCCGAGCGACAGGCCGAACCGGTCGGCCAGCGCCAGATTGTCGTCGATGCTGTCACGCGGATTGATCGAGCTGGCCTGTTCCTCGATGTTGCGCGGGACCAGATGGCGGCGGTTGGCGGTGACGAACAGCCGCGCATTGGCGGGCCGCGCCTCTGCCCCGCCTTCGAGCAGCGAGCGCAGCGCGCGCCCGTCCGACGCGGCGTCGAACCCCAGATCGTCGAGGAAGATGACAAAGGCGCGCGGCGCGGGCGCGATCAGCGCGAACAGCGCGGGCAGGGTGGCGAGCGCGTCCCCCTGCGCCTCGATCAGCGCGACCGCGCCGCCGTCGTCCTGAATCGCCGCGACGGCGGCCTTGGCCAGCGCCGACTTGCCGGTGCCGCGTGCGCCCCATAGCAGCGCGTCATGCGCGGGCAATCCGGCGGCGAGGCGGCGGACATTTTCCACCAATATCGCCTTTTGCGCGTCGATCCCGACCAGCCCGGCGAGGGGGAGCGGCGCAAAGGCGCGCGCGGGCGTCAGATGCGCGCCATGCCAGACATAGGCGGGGTGGGCGGCGAGATCGGGCGCCGGCGGCGGCGGTGGTGCGAGCCGTTCGAGCGCGGCGGCGATGCGGTCGAGAGGATCGGTCATGGCATGGTCGCTAGGACAGGGGTGCGGCGATGGCAATGGCCGGCGGCGCAACCCGGATTGTCGCCGACCGGGCGGGTTGTTAGCATCGGCGAATGGACGGGGATGCGCTTGCGATATGGCTGTTCGTCGCCGGATGGGGCTGGATCATTCTCGCGCTTGCGGGGTCGGCGCTTTACCGCCGGTTGCATGACAAGCCGATCATCCCGCGCGCGCCCGCCGCAGCGCTGTTCGTCGAAAAATGGGCGTCGAGCCTGTGGGCGAACAACTGCCTGCTCGTCGCGGTGACGCGCGAATTGCTGCTGGTGACGCCGCGCTTTCCGTTCACCTTGTTGTTCCTGCCTGAAATCTACCGGCTCGAACATCGGATACCGATCCGAAGCATCCGCCGCGTGAGCCGCAGGCAACGGGCGTTTTCGAACAACATCATCATCCGTCACGGTCCGGACGAACGGCAGCTCAGGCTGCGCCTGCGCGATCCCGACGGCCTGATTGCGGTGCTGGCAAAACTGGGCGTGCCGACCGGCGAGGTTTGAGCGATGCGTGGTCAGGCAAGCTTCGCCAGCAATGCCTCCGCCGCGCCGCGTTCGGGGAAGGCGGGGTTGGCGAGCGCCGCCTGCGCCTGCGCCCGCGCTTCGCCATTGCGGCCCGCATCGGCATAGACCTGGGCGAGTTGCCAGCGCAGCATCGGATGGGCGGGGGCGATCGACACCGCCTTTTGCAGCAGCTGGATGCCGCCCGCCGTGTCGCCCGCCTGTGCCAGCGTCCAGCCCAGCGCCCCTGCCACCGCCGGGTTGGACGGGGCGAGGAGATAGGCGGTCTCGGCATAGTTGGCGGCACGTTCCGGCTCGCCTGCGCCCGCATAGGCAAAGGCGAGTTCGGCGAGCAGCGCGGCGTCGCGATTGCCCAGGCGCAGGCGGATCGCTTCGAGCGAATCGATCGCCGCGTCGAAATCGCCCGCCGCCGCCTGCCACGCCGCCGAAATGCGCAGCGCGGTCAGGTTGAGCGGATTTTGCGAGAGGAACAGCGCCAGCGTCTTCGACGCCTCGACCCGGTCGCCTGAACGGTCGAGCGCTTCGACCAGCCGCAGCATCGCGGGCTCGTCGAAACGGATGCCCGCAGCGGTGCGATACCAGGCAACCGCCTCGGCAGGGCGTTTGAGCAGCATCAACGTGTCGCCGACGATCTGGTGCGCGGCGGGGGCGCCGGGGTTGCGGCTGGCGATTTCGCGCGCCTTGGCCAGCGCGCCGCTCTTGTCGCCGCTGTCGATCAGGCCGCGCAACAGCGGGATTGTCACCGACGGGTCGTCGGGCGCGGCCCTGGCGGCGGCGGAGGCGAGGATCGGCAGCGTATCGTCTGAACTAAACCACACCGCGCCGTCGCGCACCGGATAGGCGGCGCGATCAAGCAGGCGTCCGGCCTGTCCGCGCTCGCCGATCCGTTCGAGGCCACGCGCGACGAGCGTCAGCGAATAGGCATCGGCATCGCCGCGCATCACCACCGGGCGCAGCACGTCGATGCCGTTCTTTGAGGCGTTGGAGCCCATCAGCGCGCTGGCCAGCAGCTTGCGCGCGGTGATGTTCATCGGCTGCATCGCCACCAGATTGCGCAGTTTTTCGATCGCGCGTTCGTACCGGCGATCCTGCAGGTCGAGCGTGCCGCCGAGCAGCAATGCGCCCGGAACCGCCGCAACACCGTTGCCGGCACGCTGCAGCAGATCGTCGGCCAGGTCGAATTGCTCGGCGCGCGCGGCCAGCACCGCCTGCAGATACAGCGCCTGCGGACTGCGCGGCCGCACTTCCATCGCGCGGCGGCTATAGGCCAGCATCTCGCGCGTGCGGCCCGCATCGCCCAGCGTCGCGGCATATTGGATCAGCGCCGCGTGGCGATAGGGGTCGCGCTGCAACGCCGCTTCGAACCAGGGCAACGCGGCGACCAGGCCATATTGGGTGCGCACCAGTTCGCCGCGCAGCAACAGCGCATCGGTGTTGCCGCGATCGAGTGCGACGGCCTTTTCCGACGCCTCGATCGCGCCGACGATATCGCCCGCGTTGAACCGGAACCGGCCCATTTCCACCCAGGCATCGGCGCTGTTCGGCGCGGCGCGGACCAGCGCCGTCGCCGCCTCGCGCGCCGCCGCCAGATTGCCGCCCGCGGCATAGGCGCGGCTGCGCAGGCGCAGGACATAGAGCCGGTCGGCGGGCAGCGCCTTGCCCGCTTCGATCAGCGCGCGGCGCGGGTCGCCCTGCAGCAAAATGGCCTGGGCCATCATCGCGGTGGTGCGTTTGGGTTCGATGCCGGTATCGACCGCGCGGCGCAGCGCGGCTTCGGCGGCGATCCCTTCGTCCAGCACCAGCAGCGCGCGGGCGAGCGCCAGATGCGCCTCGCCCCATTGCGGGTCGGCGCGCACCGCGGTGAATGCCTGACTGCGCGCGGCCGACGCATTGCTGGCCCGCAGATAGGCTTCGCTGCGCGCCACCGCCTCGCGCGCCAGCGCGGGATCGGTGCGGTTGGACATGACCGAACTGAACGCCGTCACGGTGACGCCGAACGCGCCGATGCACAGGGCAAGGACGATCAGGCGGCGCAGCGTGATGCGGCGCGCGGTGCGGCTGCGGCGTTTACGGCTGGAGGTCATAGGCCTTCATCAGATCATAAAGGGTGGGGCGGCTGATCCCGAGCAGGCGGGCGGTGCCGGAAATATTGCCTTCGGACCGGGCGAGCGCATGGGCGATCGCGCGGCGATCGGCGGCTTCGCGCACGGCCTTCAGGTTGATCGGATCGGCGGCCTCGACCGGGGCCAGGTCGAGATCGGCGGCGGTGACGAGCTTGCCATCGGCCATGATCGCGGCGCGCTTCACCCGGTTTTCGAGCTCGCGGACATTGCCCGGCCAGTGCCACGCCGCGATCGCGTCCAGCGCATCGGGCGCGAAGCTGCGCGCGGCGAGCTTCATCGCGGCGCTGTGCTTGTGCAGCAGATGGCGGGCGAGCAGCCCCGCATCGCCGGGCCGTTCGGCAAGGCCGGGGATGCGCACGACGATTTCGGCAAGGCGATAATAAAGGTCGTCGCGGAAACCCCCGTCGGCGACCATCGCGTCGATGTCGCGATGCGTGGCGCAGACGACGCGCGTATCGACCGCGATCGCCTTGCGCCCGCCGATCCGCTCGATCACCCGTTCCTGCAGGAACCGCAGCAGCTTGACCTGCAGCGGCAGCGGCACGTCGCCGATCTCGTCGAGGAACAGCGTGCCGCCCTGTGCCTGTTCGATCTTGCCCTCGGTCGTCTTGACCGCACCGGTGAACGCGCCCTTTTCATGGCCGAACAATTCGGATTCGAGCAGCGTTTCGGGGATTGCGGCGCAGTTGATCGCGACGAACGCGCCCTTGCGCCCGCTGGCATCGTGCAGGCCGCGCGCGAGCAGTTCCTTGCCCGTGCCGCTGGCGCCCAGCAGCATCACCGAAACGTCGGCAGGCGCCACCCGTTCGACGGTGCGCGTGACTTTCAGCATTTCGGGCGAGCCGGTGATGATCCCGCCAAGCCCGGTATCGCTGTCGGCCCGCGCGGCAAGGCGGCGATTTTCCGCCTCGAGCGCATGGACGTGAAAGGCGCGCGCGACGATCAGGCCGAGCGCGTCGATGTCGATCGGCTTTTGATAGAAATCCCACGCCCCCATCGAAATGGCGCGCAGCATCGATTCGCGCTCGCCATGGCCCGATGCGACGATCACCCGCGTATCGGGTTTCAGTGCGAGGATGGTTTCGAGCACGGCGAACCCCTCGCTGGTGCCGTCGGGATCGGGCGGCAGACCAAGGTCGAGCGTCACCACCGCCGGTTCCTCGGCGCGCAGCATCGCGATTGCGCTGTCGCGGTCGCCCGCGGTCAGGATCTCATAGCCTTCATAGGCCCAGCGCAGCTGACGCTGCAGTCCGGCATCGTCCTCGACGATCAGCAATTTGGGTTTGGGATCGCTCATGCTGCCTGTCCGACCTGGCTGTTGCTGCGCCCTGCGGCGGGAAAGGTCAGGCGAAAGCGTGTGCCGCGGCCTTCGGCGCTGTCGACCTCGATCCGCCCGCCCATCTGAGTGGCGATTTTCTGCGCCTCGAACGCGCCCAGGCCAAAGCCGCCGGACTTGGACGAGACGAACGGCTTGAACAATCGTTCGCGGACAAAGGCGGGCGACATGCCACAGCCGCGATCGATTACCTCGATCCGCGTATCGCCATCATCGGCATCGACGGCGAGCGTCACCGGGCTGTCCGCCGCGCTCGCCTCGATCGCGTTCTGGACGAGGTGGCCGAGCAGCGTTTCGAGCCGCGCCGGTTCGACGATGGCGATCGGATCGCCCGCCGCGACCACGTCGATCTGATGCTGCGCCCGCCGCGATCGCGCGACGCGCCGCACCAGCGGGACCAGCGGCGTTGCCACCGGGGCATCGTTGCGCGGCCCGTGATGCTGCGACAGGCGGGCGAGCATGTCGTTCATCCGTCCCGCCGAATCCTGCAATGTGGCAACCATGTCGGCGCGGAATGCGGGATT
>CADEEK010000073.1 GCA_902826325.1 uncultured Sphingomonadales bacterium | reverse complement strand
GGTGGCGATCACGGCGGCGAATTTGTGCGCCATCTCCGCGCGCAGCGGCGCGAGCGACGGCGTGTCGCAGATCCGCACGCCATAGCTTTGCAGGCAAGGCCCGCGGTCGGCCTGTGGCGTCGGCTGCGCAAGGGCGGCGAGCGCCGCGATCAGGCTAACCAACATGGGTGTCGGACGCGGCCGGCGACACGGCCTTCAGCCGATAGGTCTTGGCCATGTCCACCGGCGCGGTATGTGCCTGCGCGGCGGAGCCCACCGGCACCCAGACCGCGATCGACCCGGCAATGATCATCTTCAACCTGCGTTCCATGGCACCGTCCTAGCGCACAGATCCTAACATGTCGCAACGACCGAACATCTGACAAAGCCGGTCGGTTGCAGCGCCGCTCAAGTGTATTATATTGGCGACACACTTGAAGGACGCGCGGTTCCCGTTCATCTAGACGCGAACCGCTGGAGAAAGATGGCAATGGCGAGCGAAACGGCAACGGCTGTAACCGACGATCTGGTGCTGACCGCGCCGGAGCCGCTGAAGCAACGGCCGGTCGAGAAGATGGCCGGGCTGGTGCCGGTGGACGAGGGCAAGAAGAGCGAACTCATCACCCGGGTCGAAACGTTCATCGACGATCTGGTGGCACAGGACGTCAATTCGCCCGAATTCGGCAAGCGGGTCGATGCGATCACCGCGATGGGACAAAAGGAAATCCGCGACGCGGCGGGGCAGTCCAACCGCTTTCTCGACCGTCCGGTGCGCGCGATGGACAAGGATGCGGGCGTCGGCGCGGATCTGGCCGAACTGCGCCGCACGATCGAGGATCTCGACCCCGGCAAGCGCGGCGATTTGATGCAGCGCAAGAAGATTTTCGGGATCATCCCGTTCGGCAACAAGCTGCGCAACTATTTCGACAGCTATAAATCGAGCCAGACGCACATCGCCTCGATCCTCAAGCGGATGCAGTCGGGCAAGGACGAATTGTTGATGGACAATGCCGCGATCGACGTCGAGCGGCAGAATCTGTGGGCGGCGATGGGGCGGCTGGAACAGATGATCTATATCTCGAAAGAGATGGATCAGCGGCTGGAGGACAAGGCGAACGAGCTGGATCACAGCGATCCGGCCAAGGCCAAGGCGATCCGCGAAACCGCGCTGTTCTATGCGCGGCAGCGCACCCAGGACCTGCTGACGCAGATGGCGGTGACGGTGCAGGGCTATCTGGCGCTCGATCTGGTCAAGAAGAACAATGTCGAACTGGTCAAGGGCGTCGATCGCGCATCGACCACCACGGTCGGTGCGCTGCGCACGGCGGTGACGGTGGCGCAGGCGCTGACGGCGCAGCGGCTGGTGCTCGATCAGATCACCGCGCTCAACACCACCACCGCCAACATCATCGATTCGACCGGCAATCTGCTCAAATCGAACACCGGCCTGATCCACGAACAGGCGGCGTCGAGCACGATCCCGATCGAAACGCTGCAGCGCGCGTTCCAGAACATCTATGACACGATGGACGCGATCGACACGTTCAAGGTCAAGGCGCTCGACAATATGAAGACGACGGTCAACGTGCTGTCGAACGAGGTCGAAAAATCCAAGGGCTATATCGCCCGGGCCGAAGGGGCGGCGCAGAACCAGCTTTCGGGCAGCGCCGAAACCTTCAAGCTGGAGGCGCTGTAAGCATTTCCATGCCGACCGACATCGACCGCCAGATCGACCGCGCCAATGCCGTGCTGCACCGCTCGCGCGAACGCTATACGACGCTGAGCGCGCGCGCGAAGAAGCGGCGCGAGGCCGAAATCCTGGGCCGGGTGGGGCGGATTGCCGCATCGGCGGGAGCGATCGTCGTCGCGGCGATGCTGATCGGCTGGTTCGTGCCGCTGGGCATGGGCGGGGCGATGGCGGTGATGGCGCTGTTGATCGCGGTGACGCTGTTCTTTGGCCTGATGCCCGCGCGGGCCGAGGTGACGCCGGAGAAGTTCGGCGAGGCGCCGCTGGCGACGCTGCCGTTGCAGACGGAGGAGTGGCTGGACCGCCAGCGCCCGACGCTGCCCGGGGCGGCGATGCCGCTGGTCGATGCGATCGCGGCGCGGCTGGATGTGCTGTCGGGACAGCTCCGGATGCTCAACGACGGCGAACCGGCGGCGGCGGAAGTGCGCAAGCTGGTCGGCGAACAGCTGCCCGAACTGGTCAAGGGCTATCAGCGCGTGCCCGATCAGCTGCGCACCGTCGATCGCTATGGCCAGTCGCCCGACAAGCAGCTGGTCGATGGCCTGACGCTGATCGACGAGGAGATCGGCCAGATGTCGGCGCAGCTGGCGCAGGGCGATCTCGACGCGCTGGCGACGCGCGGGCGGTATCTTCAGGTGAAGTATCGCGGGGATGACATGGCGGAATGACGCACGGGGGCGGGGGATCCCGCCCGTTGCGTTCAGCCCGGTTGCGCGCGCAGCGATGCCAAGGCGAGCTGTTTGACGAGCGCGTCTGGGATCGGTTTGGCCGGGGTGAAGGTCACGCCGGTCTTGCTCGCTTTCAGTCCCGCCGCGGCGATGTCGTCGGCATGCGCCGCGATCGCCGCCGGGGCGAGATACAGGCCGCATTGCTTGCTGAACGCGGCATAGCCCGCGACGATCGCCTTGCCGATCCGGAAGCCCGGCATGTTGTAGGCGATGGCCTCCTGTGCGTCGGGCAGCGCCTTTGCCAATTGCGCGCGCAGATGTTGCAGCGCGGGGCGAAGGTCGGTTGCGGCGGCGGCGATATAGGCGTCGTGATCGGCGAACATAGCGATGCTCCCTGGCGAATCCCCCTGCTGTGCCATCCTAGCCGTGGGGTTGGCCGAGCGCCACCACCGCGCGCCCGCGCAGCCGGTCCGCCGCCGCCGCGTGGATGCCGGGGGCGGTGGCGAGCAGGCCGAAATTTTCGCCGCGTGGGGTGTTGAATCGCAGTTTCTTGGCGAGCGCGTCGGTGACGACCGCCCCGGCTTCGCGCGCGATCAGGGTTGCGGCGGCGATGTCCCAGTCGGCGCCCCAGCGAAAGGTGGCGAGCAGATCGGCCTCGCCCGCCGCCACCATTGCCATGCGCAGCGCGATCGAATTGGGCTTGTCGACCATCGTCAGGTCGGCATCGACCCGGGGCAGGTCGTCGGCGGGAACCCGCGCCCCGGCCAGTTCCGTTCGGTCGGATGCGGCCAATGCGCGTCCGTTCAGCGCCGCACCGCGCCCCTTTTGCGCGATCCAGAATTCGCCGCGCGCGGGGGCGTCGAGCACGCCGATCACCGGCTGTCCGTTTTCGACCAGCGCGATCGAGATCGCCCAGCCGGGGCGGTGGCGCAGATAGTCGCGCGTGCCGTCGATCGGATCGACCACCCACACCCGGCGGGCCGAGAGGCGGGCAAGATCGTCGGCGGTCTCTTCCGACAGCCAGCCCGCATCGGGCAGCAGTGCGCCGAGCCGTGCGCGCAGCAGCTGGTCGACCGCCAGATCGACCTCGCACACGAAATTGTCGGGAGATTTTTCCCATTTTTCGACCGGTTGCCCGAAACGGGCGAGCGCCATCCGCCCCGCCTGTGCGGCGATGTCGCCGATCGCGCGGGCCAGGGCGTCAGCCGCCAGCGACGGTCATCCCCTCGATCCGCAGCGTCGGCGTGTTGATGCCATAGCGAAAGGCGAGATCGTTGGCGGGCGTCAGCGCGCGGAACATCGCCTGAAGCGTTCCGGCGATGGTGAATTCCGACACCGGGCGGGTGATCTGGCCCCGTTCGATCAGGAAACCGGCGGCGCCCCGGCTATAGTCGCCGGTGATCATATTGACGCCCTGTCCCGACAATTCAGTGACATAGACGCCATAGTCGATATCGGAAATCAGCGAATCGACCGGCAATTTGCCGTTTTCGAGATAAAGGTTGCTCGGCCCGCTCGATGGCGCGCCGCCGATCCCGCGACTGGCATGGCCGGTCGCCTCCAGCCCCAGCTGGCGGGCCGAGGCGCTGTCGAGCAGCCAGGTTTCGAGCCGCCCGTCCTCGACCAGCGCGACCGGCGAGACCGGCAGCCCCTCGCCATCGAACGGGCGCGAGCGCAGGCCGTGCGGGCGGTGCGGATCATCGAGGATGTTGATGCCGGGTGCGAACACCTGCGTGCCCAGCGCATCGAGCAGGAAGCTGGTCTGGCGGGTGATCGCGCCGCCCGAAATCGCCCCCGCCAGATGGCCGAGCAGGCCGGGACCGACGCGCGGATCGAGCACCACCGGCATCGCGCCGCTTTTGACCCGGCCGGGATTGACCCGCGCAACGGCGCGTTCGCCCGCGCGCTGGCCGATTTCCGCCGCGTCCTCCAGATGCCGCAGGTGCCGCGCGCTGTGATAGGCATAGTCGCGTTCCATCGCGCCCGCAGTGCCCGCGAGCACGCTGGCCGAAACGCCGTGGGTGGTGGTGACATAGGCGCCGGCAAAGCCGTGGCTGGTCGCCAATGCCCAGACCGAGCGGCTGGCCGAGGCGCCGCCGCCCTCGCTGTTGGTGACGCCGGGCACCGCGCGGGCGGCGTCCTCAGCGATCAGCGCGCGCGCCTTTAGCGCGACCGGGTCGCCGATCCCGCCATCGTCCAGGTCGAGGGCGGGCACCGCGCCCTTCATCAGCCGGTCGGCGGGGGCAAGGCCCGCCCATTCGTCCGCCGGCGCCTCCCGCGCCATCGCTACGGCGCGCGCGGCGAGCGCGTCGAGCGCCGCCGGGGTCAGGTCGGTGGTCGAAATGCTCGCCGAACGCTGGCCCAGGAACACGCGCAGGCCCAGCTCCTCATGCTCGGCGCGGCTGACATCCTCCAATGCCCCCATCCGCACCGATGCCGACAGCGATTCGCCGCCCGACAACATGGCGTCGGCGGCATCGGCCCCGGCGGCGGCGGCACGGGCGATGGCGTCCTCGACGCGCTCACGGGCTTGGTCGGCAGTCAGCATCGCGGCGATCTAGGGAGTCGGATGGCCCGCGTCAAAAGGCGGTCGCCCCGACGACGAAACAGGCGGCGAACATCAGCAGCCCGGCATTGCGGTTCGAGCGGAAGCGGGCGAGCGCGTTGGCGCCGTCGCCGGGGACCAGCGTCGCCACCTGCCACACCAGATGCGCGGCGAGCGGGATCAGCGCGAACAGCACGATCGGCTGGGGCCGGATCTGCCAGAAGGCGGCACTCCACAGCGTCAGCGCGACGGCATAGAAGGCGGCGACGCCGATCCGCACATTGTCGCCCAGCCGCCGCGCCGAGGATCGCACGCCGACCAGCGCATCGTCCTCGACATCCTGCAGCGCATAGATGGTGTCATAGCCGATCACCCAGGCGATGCATCCGGCATAGAGCAGCAGCGCGGTGGCGTTCAGCCCGCCGGTGATCGCCGCCCAGCCGGTGATCGCCGCCCAGGAAAAGACGATGCCGAGCCACGCCTGGGGCCACCAGGTAATCCGCTTCATGAACGGATAGGCGGCGACCGGGGCGAGGCTGGCGAGCGCGATGGCCGCCGCGACCGGATTGAGTTGCAGCAGGACGACGAGGCCGATCAGGCACAAAGCGACGAGCCAGAGCCATGCCGCCTTGGGCGACACCGCGCCGCTCGCCACCGGTCGCGCGCGGGTGCGCGCCACCTGTCGGTCGAGATCGCGGTCGACAATGTCGTTATAGACGCAGCCCGCGCCGCGCATCGCGATCGCGCCGAGCAGGAACCAGGCGAGCAGGTCCCAGCGATCGATCGCGCCGCCCGCCAGCGCGATCGCCCAGGCGCCGGGCAGATAGAGCAGCCACCAGCCGATCGGCCGGTCGAACCGGGCGAGCAACGCATAGGCGCGCGCGGTGGCGGGCAGCAGTGCCATCAGGCCGCGATGTTGCGTGTCGGGGACGATCTGCGCCGGGTCGGTCATGCGTGAAACTGACAACGAAACTGACAAAAAAGCGGGTTGTCATGTGCGGTGTCCGGCGCTGTTTCAGGCGAGCGGCGGGGGCGGGCGGGGGCCGTTTCGGTCATGCCTCCTGCTGCCACATCGCACGGCGTGTAGGACAGCGAAAAGACGCCGGGTGACGAAGCATTTGGGTCGCGATATGGCGGGGGGATGATCGCCACCCCCGCCTGGCCGCCGCAATCGACCCCGCGCCTGTTCGTCCAGCCCGCGCTGGCGGCGGGCGAATCGCGCCGGATCGACGGGCAGCAGGGGCATTATCTGGCGAGCGTGATGCGGCTGAAGGTCGGCGATCCGGTCAAGCTGTTCGACGATGCCACCGGCGAGTGGCTGGCCGTGGCGAGCGAGGTGCGCAAGCGCGACGTGACGCTGATCGTTGGCGACCGGTTGCGCGCGCGCGAACCGGTGCCGGACCTGTGGCTGTGCGCCGCGCCGATCAGGAAAGGGCGGATCGACTGGGTGGTCGAAAAGGCGTGCGAGCTGGGCGTCGCGCGGGTCGCCCCGGTGCTGACGCGGCGCGCGGTGGTCGACCGGCTGAACCTCGACCGGTTGCGTGCGCATATGATCGAGGCGGCCGAGCAATGCGGGCGGACGGCGGTGCCCCAACTGGTCGAGCCGGTGAAGCTGGCGGCGCTGTTGCGCGACTGGCCAGCGGGACGAACGCTGTTCTTTGCCGACGAGGCGGGCGGGGCGCCGGCGCTGGCCGCGATGCGCGCGGCGCCGGGGCCTGCGGCGATCCTGATCGGGCCTGAGGGCGGATTCGATGCCGAGGAGCGCGAGGCGATCCGCGCGGTGCCGGGGGCGGTTGGCATTTCGCTGGGGCCGCGGATTTTGCGGGCGGAGACGGCGGCGGCGGCGGCGGTGAGCCTGTGGATGGCGGCCGCGGGGGACTGGTGATTTCCCACCGCGCAAACGGGATTTGCTATTTACTGGCATCGGCCCGTGCGCGCGCCTAAATGCGCGCCATGAGCACCAAGACGGTTTCGAACAGCAGCGCGCCGGTGATCGAAAGCCGCCAGATGCTGCTCGATTATTTCGCGAAGGGCGAGAAGCCCGCCGACCGCTGGCGGATCGGCACCGAGCATGAAAAATTCGTCTATGCGACCGCCGATCGCCATGCCCCCGCCTATGACGAGCCGGGCGGGATCCGCGACCTGCTGGGCGAATTGACCGATTTTGGCTGGTCGCCGGTCGAGGAGGGGGGCAGGGTCATCGCGCTGTCGGGCCCGGACGGCAATGTCAGCCTGGAACCGGCGGGGCAGCTCGAACTGTCGGGCGCGCCGCTCGAAAACCTGCACCAGACCTGTGCCGAAACGGCGCGGCATCTGGAGCAGGTCAAGGCGGTGGGGGCCAAATTGGGCCTGGGCTTCCTTGGCCTTGGCATGTGGCCGGACAAGGCGCGCGACGAGCTGCCGGTGATGCCCAAGGGGCGCTATGCGATCATGCTGCGCCATATGCCGCGGGTCGGCACGCTGGGCCTCGACATGATGCTGCGCACCTGCACGATCCAGGTGAACCTGGATTATGCGAGCGAGGCGGACATGGCGCAGAAATTCCGCGTCGGGCTGGCGTTGCAGCCGCTGGCGACGGCGCTGTTCGCCAATTCGCCCTTTACGGAGCGCAAGCCCAACGGCTTCCTGTCGTTCCGCAGCCATATCTGGTCGGATACCGATCCGGCGCGCACCGGCATGCTGCCCTTCGTGTTCGAGGACGGGTTCGGCTATGAACGCTATGCCGACTATGCGCTCGATGTGCCGATGTATTTCGTTTATCGCGACGGGCGCTACATCGATGCGGCGGGGCTGAGCTTTCGCGACTTCCTCGACGGTCGGCTGTCGGTGCTGCCGGGCGAAAAGCCGACGATGGACGATTGGGCGGACCATCTGTCGACCGCCTTTCCCGAAGTGCGGCTGAAGACCTTTCTGGAAATGCGCGGGGCCGATGGCGGGCCGTGGGACCGGATCTGCGCGCTTCCGGCGCTGTGGGTCGGGCTGCTTTATGACCAGGGCGCGCTCGATGCCGCCTGGGATCTGGTCAGGGGTTGGGACATTACGGGGCGTCAGGCGCTGCGCGATGCGGTGCCGCGGCTGGGGCTGGACGCGCCGTTGCCGGGGGGCGGGACGCTGCGCGACATTGCGGGCGAGGTGCTCGACATCGCCGGGGCGGGCCTGCGCGCGCGCGGACGGCTGAATGCGGCGGGCGACAGCGAGAGCGGCTTCCTCGACCCGCTGCGCGAGATTGTGCGGACCGGCAAGGTGCCCGCGCAGGTCCTGCTCGATCGCTATCATGGCGAATGGCAGGAAGATGCCTGCCGCATCTATGACGGGGCGACATTCTAGATTTTGCCGGTTCGCCTGCCGCGATCAACAGAAAGCATCAACTTGGCGATTGACTCGTTGCCGCCGCCGCAGCACATCCGTGCGCGTCGGCAGCGGGCATCCGTTGAAGGCGCGCGCGGGAGAGTGTGGGGGTGAAATCCCCGCCGCCGAAGGAGCAACCGCCCCGGAATCTCTCAGGCACCAGGGACCGCGCGGGCCACGACACTCTGGAAAGCGCCTGCCGTCTGGCGGGCCACCGAAGGGGTAATTCCGGGCGACCGGAAGAAAGCTCTCAGGTTCCGTGACAGAGGGGGCGACGGATGAATTGCCGCGATCTGCGGCGTTCCGTCGTCATGCTTCTGGAGTGCGGATATTGAGCGACGTCACCCAAGTCGAAACGCCCGACGAACTGGCGCTGTTGCCGCTGGACGAGTGGCATCGCGCGCGCGGGGGGCGGATGGTGCCGTTCGCGGGCTATGAGATGCCGGTGCAATATGAAGGCATCATGGCCGAGCATCTGTGGGTGCGGGAAAGCGCGGGCCTGTTCGATGTCAGCCATATGGGCCAGCTGTTCCTGTCCGGCGACGATCTGGACACGGCGCTGGAGGCGCTGATCCCCGCCGATGTGCGCGGCGTGAAGGTCGACGCGCAGAAATATTCGCTGTTGCTCGCCGAAAATGGCGGAATTCTAGACGATCTGATGTTCACGCGCTGGCAAGACGGCATCTACATGGTCGTCAACGGCGCGTGCAAATGGGACGATATCGCGCATCTTCGCGAGCATCTGCCCGACGAGATCGACATCAACCATATGGACGAGCATGCCCTGCTGGCGCTGCAGGGGCCGAAGGCGGTCGATGCGCTTGCCCGCATCGTGCCGGGGGTCGAGGCACTGGTGTTCATGACCGGCGGGCGGTTCGACTGGAACGGCACGGCGCTGTGGATCAGCCGGTCGGGCTATACCGGCGAGGACGGGTTCGAGATTTCGCTGCCCGCGGACAAGGCGGCGGCGCTGGCCGATGCGCTGTGCGATCAGGCGGAGGTCAGGCCGATCGGGCTGGGCGCGCGCGATTCGCTGCGGCTGGAGGCGGATCTGCCGCTTTACGGGCATGACCTGGATACCGAAACGACGCCGATCATGGCGGCGCTGAACTTTGCGGTGGGCAGCAGGCGGCGGCGCGAGGAAGCGAATTTTCCGGGGGCGCAGCGCATCTTGATGGAGCGCGAGAACGGCCCGATCCAGCGCCGCGTCGGCCTGATCGTCGAGGGGCGCCAGCCGGTGCGCGAGGGCGCGTTGGTGCTGGATGGCGAGGGCAATGAGGTTGGCCGCGTCACCAGCGGCGGCTTTGCGCCGAGCGTGCAGAAGCCGATCGCCATGGCCTATGTCCCGACCGCGATGGCCGACATCGGCACGCGCGTGACGCTGAGCCAGCGCGGCAAGATCCATCATGGCGAGGTGGTCGCCATGCCCTTCATTCCCCATCGTTATGTTCGTGCAGGAGCATCGAAATGAGCCGTTATTTCACGCAAGACCATGAGTGGATCGACCTGGACGGCGATGTCGCGACGGTCGGCATCACCGATTATGCGCAGGGCCAGCTGGGCGACATCGTGTTCGTCGAGGTGCCGGAGGAAGGCAAGACCGTCGCCAAGGGCGATGACGCCGCGGTGGTCGAGAGCGTCAAGGCGGCAAGCGACGTCTATGCGCCGGTCAGCGGCACGGTGGTCGAGGGCAACCCGGCGCTGGAGGACGAACCGGCGCTGGTCAACGAGGACCCCGAGGGCGATGGCTGGTTCTTCAAGATGACGCTGAGCGATGCGAGCGAGCTGGAGGCGCTGATGGACGAGGCGGCCTATGCGGATTTCGTGAGCAAGCTTTAAGTCCCGATCGTCACCCCGGCCCTGTGCCGGGGTCCACCGGGAGCCACGCGCAGGTCAAGAGGTTGAAACTTGACCCCTGCGGCACAGTGGACCCCGGCACAGGGCCGGGGTGACGGGTTGGTTTTTGGCCAACGGCCGGAGAAGTGAATTGCGCTACCTTCCGCTTACCCCGAACGATCGTCAGGAAATGCTGGCCGCCGTCGGCGCCGCGACGATCGACGATCTGTTTGT
>CADEEK010000072.1 GCA_902826325.1 uncultured Sphingomonadales bacterium | reverse complement strand
CGCCAGGCCAACCACGCCGATCGGCGCCCATTTCTTCATGCCGCCCCTCCATCGATCAGGCCGTTCAGGATCACATCGACATGCGCCGCGCCCAATGCCGCCAGGTCGACCGGATCGGCCCCCACCGGCTCCAGCACGCTCTTCCACAACATGCCGAGCAGCAACCCGCCCGCCAGCGACCGCGCCGCCATGCCGGTATCGACGGGGCGAAACGATCCATCAGCGATCCCGCGCTCCAATATGCCCTGGATCAGCGCCAGCACGCGCCGGATCACCCGATCGTGATAGGCGCGCGCGACCTCCGGAAAATTCCCGCTTTCGGCGATGACCAGCTTTGGCAGAAACGCGATTTCGGGCCGCCCCAACTGTTGCGACACCGCGCCGACCAGCGTTTCGAGCTGACCCTGCGGCGATCCCGCCGCCAGTGACGACGGCATCGCCACCGGCAGGATCGAATCGACCATCCAGTCGATCATTTCGCAGAACAGCGCCGCCTTGTCGGCGAATTGCAGATAGAGCGCCGCCTTCGAAATCCCGGCACCCGCCGCCACATCCTCCAGCCGCGCACCGGCATAGCCCCGCGCGGCGAATATCGCGCGCGCGGCGTTCAGGATGGCATCCCGGCGTCCCTCCGGCGTTTTCCGTGGCATATATCGTTTATAACTGACCGGTCAGTTATAAACCAGCCCCGTTCGCGCCCGCCGTTAAATTTGGTTTTCGCACGGTAAATCGCCCATCAACCACGTCTTTACGCGATCCGGTATAAACCTGTGCCCGACAAGGCGTGTCAGCGGTGCCGGACGGTCCGGCCAACGCGCATATGCGGGGATCTATGCCTTTTGATTCGGTCCAGACGGCGGGACTAGGCGGCGCGTCGGGCACGCTTGCCGCGCTGGTGGAGGCGGACGGTTCCGCCAGCCACCGGTTCGCCGCGCAGCTGCGCGCCGCAAATGCACTGACCCGCGATCTTGCCGATACGGTGCATCAGCTGTGCCTGCTCCACGCCCGCCACCCCGACGTCATCGACCAGGCGGCGGCGCAGTCGCGCGACGCCGCGGCATCGGCGTGGCTCGCCGAAACCCAGACCGGATTCGGCGCCGAACGCGCCTATCTCATCCGCCTCGTCGCTGCGGTCGGCCCGCTGCCCTCCACCCCCGGCCAGGCCGCATCGGAAGCCGCCGTCGCGGCCCAGCGGCACGCGCTCGACATGCTTGCCCAATCGGGCCGCATCGGCTGTGCGGAGGGCACGGCGCTTGCCCTGATCCTTGACTGGCCGGCGATCCGCGCGATCCTCGACATCGCTGCCGAACGGCTGGGCATCGACCCGCCGCCCCTGTCGCTGCCGCCGCGCCACGAAACGCTGCTGGTGATCGACACGCTGGCCAGCCAGTTGCCGGTCGAACGCGCGATGCTGTTCGGCGCGCAACAGATGCTCGCCCAGCATCGCGGCCTGTGGGATCTGATCGACGCGCGCGCATCGGCCCGCAACAGCGACTGAAGGGTTGCGCGCCCCGCCCCATCCCCGCTACCGCACCCCGATCATTCCAAGGTTACGGGGTCGCCCATGCGGTTTGAAGGCACGCAAGATTATGTCGCAACCGACGATCTGAAGGTCGCGGTCAACGCCGCCGTCACGCTGCGTCGCCCGTTGCTGGTCAAGGGCGAACCCGGCACCGGCAAGACCGTGCTGGCCTATGAAATCGCCAAGGCGGTGGGCGCGCCGCTGATCGAATGGAACGTCAAATCGACGACCAAGGCGCATCAGGGGCTTTACGAATATGACGCCGTCGCCCGCCTGCGCGACGGCCAGCTGGGCGACGAGCGCGTCCACGACATCGCCAACTATATCCGCAAGGGCAAGTTGTGGGAGGCGTTTACCTCACCCCAGCTGCCCGTGCTGCTGATCGACGAGATCGACAAGGCGGATATCGAATTTCACAACGATCTGCTGCACGAACTCGATCGCATGGCGTTCCACGTCTATGAAACCAACGAAACGGTGCGCGCCAACGAACGCCCGATCGTCGTCATCACGTCGAACAACGAAAAGGAACTGCCCGACGCTTTTCTGCGCCGCTGTTTCTTCCACTATATCAAATTCCCCGATCGCGACACGATGCAGGCGATCATCGACGTCCATTTCCCGAATATTCAAAAGCTGCTGGTCGCCAAGGCGATGGACATTTTTTACGACATTCGCGAAATCCCCGGCCTCAAGAAAAAACCGTCGACCAGCGAATTGCTCGACTGGCTCAAATTGCTGCTGCACGAAGACATGCCGTTGGAAGTGCTCCAGAATCGCGACCCGACCAAGGCGATCCCGCCGCTCCACGGCGCGCTGCTCAAGAACGAGGCCGATGTGATGCTGTTCGAACGCCTCGCCTTCATGGCACGGCGCCAGCCCGGGAAATAACGGCGGTATTGATCGCAATGCGCTTCCGGCGCACTGCTTGCCGCCTCTCGCACGGGGGCAGGGGTTCGCGCACGCATGAATAGCTCGTCAGGCGCAACCCGTTTCGCCCGCGTCCGCGCGCGGCTGGAGGCGGCGCAGCCGAGTTCGGGCTGGGCGGGCGCGCTTTACGAATTCGCGCTGTTCGGGTTCAAACAGGGTTGGGCCTGCCTGTTCGGCGGGCTGATGCTGGCGCTGCTGCTCGCCACCCATTTCTTCTATCCGGCCGATGCGGCGCTCGCCCGTTATGATTTCCTGACGATCGGCGCGGTGGCGATCCAGGCGGGGATGATCGCGTTCCGCCTCGAAAGCTGGCGGGAGGCCAAGGTGATCCTGGTCTTTCACATCGTCGGCACGGTGATGGAGTTGTTCAAGACCGCGCACGGATCATGGCTGTATCCCGAAGCCGGGGTCCTCAAGATCGGCGACGTGCCGCTATTCTCCGGCTTCATGTACGCGGCGGTGGGCAGCTATATCGCGCGCGTCTGGCGCATCTTCGACTTCCGGTTCGATCACTATCCGCCGCGCTGGACGACCTGGGCGCTGGCAGGCGCGATCTATGTCAACTTCTTCGCCCATCACTGGCTGCCCGACATCCGCGTCGCGCTGTTCGCCGCGACCGGGCTGTTGTTCTGGCGCACGCGGATATGGTTCACCCCGTTCCGCACGCCGCGCTGGATGCCGCTGCTGCTCGGCTGGCTGCTGGTTGCGCTGTTCATCTGGTTCGCGGAAAATCTCGGCACCTTTTCGCGCGCCTGGCTTTATCCCGGACAGGAAAGCGGCTGGCGCATGGTGCATCTGGGCAAGCTGGGCGCCTGGTACCTGCTGATGATCATTTCGTTCGTGCTGGTCTCGCTGATCCATGGCAGGCCGACGAAAAAGGCCGCCGACTGAGGCGCCGATCGGCGCGCAGGACGCGCGAAACCGACGCAATGGCCAAGATGACCGGTCCCCCCGAGCCGACCGCGATCTAGTCCGCCACCTTCACCACCAGCTTGCCGATCGCGCCGCGGTTCGCCAGCTTCGCGATCGCCTTGCCGCCCTCCTCGAATGCGAACAGCTCGCTGACATGGGGATTGATCCGGCCTTCCCCCCACAGTTTGAACAGATGTTCGACATGCGCCGCGTTCGCCCTGGGGTCGCGCGCCGCGAACGCGCCCCAGAACACGCCGCACACGTCGCAGCTTTTGAGCAACGTCAGGTTGAGCGGCAGGCGCGGAATCCCGGCGGGAAAACCGACGACCAGATAACGCCCTTCCCACGCGATCGAACGCAGCGCCGGTTCGGCATAATCGCCGCCGACCGGATCATAGATCACGTCCGCGCCATCGGGACCGACCGCCGCCTTGAACTCTTCCGCCAGCGCCTTTGACTGGTCCTTGTCGAACGGCGCGCGGCCATAGATGACGACCGCATCGGCGCCCGCCGCGCTTGCCGCCGCCGCCTTTTCCGCGCTCGACACCGCCGCCACCACGCGTGCGCCGAACGCCTTGCCCAGTTCGATCGCCGACAGGCCGATGCCGCCCGCCGCGCCCAGCACCAACAGCGTCTCGCCCGCCTGCAGCCGCCCGCGATCCAGCAGTGCATGGATGCTGGTGCCATAGGTCATCAGCAGCGCCGCGCCCTGTTCGAAGCTCTTGTCGCGGGGCAGCGGGAACAGCCGCCGCCGCTCCACCACGATCTGTTCGGCCAGCCCGTTCCAGCCGGTCGATCCCAGCACGCGATCGCCCGGTTTCAGGTCGGTGACGCCATCCCCCACCGCGACGACCACGCCCGCAATCTCGCCCCCCGGCGCGAACGGGCGCGGCGGTTTGAACTGATATTTGTCCTCGATGATCAGAACGTCGGGAAAGTTGATGGCACAGGCCTTGACCGCCACCACCACCTCGCCCGCCGCGGCGACCGGATCGGGCAATTCGTCGAGGATTAGGGTTTCAGGTCCGCCCGCCTGCTTCGACAGCAACGCCCGCATGTCCGCTCTCCCGCATCATCCAGGGCCGCTGTGCCGCCGCGATGGACTCATATTTCGAAATCTCGGTATCTTTTGCCAGCGTCAGCCCCACTTCGTCCAGCCCCTGCATCAGGCAATCGCGGCGGAACGGGTCCATCTCGAACGCGAACCGGTCCTGATAGGGGGTGGTGACGGTCATCGTTTCCAGGTCGATCGTCACCGGATCGGTCCTTGCCACCTCGATCAACCGGTCGATCGCCGCTTGCGGGAGCACCACGGCGACGATGCCGTTCTTGAACGCATTGCCCGAAAAAATGTCGGAATAGCTGGGCGCGATCACCGCCCTTATCCCCATATCGTTCAGCGCCCAGGCGGCATGTTCGCGGCTCGACCCGCATCCGAAATTCTCGCCCGCGATCAGGATCGGCGATCCGGCATAGCGTTCGTCGTCAAAGATGTTGCCGGGTTCGGCGCGCACCGTTTCGAACGCGCCGCGCCCCAGCCCTTCGCGGCTGATCGTCTTGAGCCAGTGCGCCGGGATGATGATGTCGGTGTCGATATTCTTGGCGCCCCAGGGATAGGCGTTGCCCTCGACCTTCGTGACCGGTTCCATGGCGGTGTCAGCTCCCGAAATGCAGAACAGGCGCCGGTCCGTGGCGGGTCGCATCCGCGCCGGACCCGCGCCCGTGCGCGTTCAAATCCATGCGATCGCGCGCGGCGATCAATCGGCGGCGATGGTCTCTGCCGTGCCGCCCTGCGCGTTGGCGGTCGCATATACCGCCGCCGCCCCGCTCAACGCCGTTCCTGCAATCAACAGCCACATTACGCGCTTCACAGCTCATCCCCCTTTGCGGGCCCCCATCAGGTCCCGTACGTCGGTCAACCGCCCCGTCACCGCCGCCGCCGCCGCCATGGCGGGCGAAACCAGATGGGTGCGGGCGC
Source organism: uncultured Sphingomonadales bacterium (assembly GCA_902826325.1). Classification (GTDB taxonomy): domain Bacteria; phylum Pseudomonadota; class Alphaproteobacteria; order Sphingomonadales; family Sphingomonadaceae; genus Sphingomonas. Next base: position 5,016 of record CADEEK010000072.1, on the reverse strand, counting down.
CCGGACCCTGCCTTCCTACAAAATTGCGGTTGGAAGTGGAAGCACAGCGTTCGCCCGATGGAACCTTGTCGGGGTTCATCGCAAGACACATCGAACAACCCGGCTCGCGCCACTCGAATCCAGCCGCCGTAAAGATGCGGTCCAGCCCCTCCGCCTCCGCCTGCCGCTTGACCAGGCCGGACCCCGGAACGATCAGCGCCTGGCGGATGCCGTCGGCGACCTTGCGCCCCTCGACCACGCTGGCCGCCGCGCGCAGATCCTCGATGCGGCTGTTGGTGCAGCTGCCGATGAACACATGTTCGACGGCGATGTCCTGCATCCGCATCCCCGGCGTCAGGCCCATATAATCGAGCGATTTTTGCGCCGCGACGCGCTTGGCCGGATCGGCGAAGCTGTCGGGATCGGGCACGCTGCCGGTGATCGGCACGACATCCTCGGGGCTGGTGCCCCAGGTGAGCGAGGGGGCGATATCGCTCGCGTCCAGCCGCACGGTCTTGTCATAGGTCGCGCCCGGATCGCTCGCCAGCGTCCGCCACCAGGCCAGCGCCTGGTCCCATGCCGCGCCGCTGGGCGCCATCGGACGGCCCTTCAGATAGGCATAGGTCGTCTCGTCCGGCGCGATCAGCCCCGATCGCGCTCCACCCTCGATCGACATGTTGCTGACCGTCAGCCGCCCCTCGAGCGACAGGTTGCGGATCACGTCGCCGGTATATTCGATGACATGGCCGGTCCCGCCCGCTGCGCCGGTCTTGCCGATGATCGCCAGCACCACGTCCTTGGCCGACACGCCATAGCCGAGCGTGCCGTCGACGCGGACCTCCATCGTCTTGGATTGGGCGAGCAGCAGCGTCTGGGTCGCCAGCACATGTTCGACCTCGCTGGTGCCGATACCGAACGCCAGCGCACCGAGCGCGCCATGCGCCGAAGTATGGCTGTCCCCGCACACCAGCGTGGTGCCGGGCAGCGTGAAGCCCTGTTCCGGCCCGATGACATGGACGATGCCCTGTTCGGGCGCGGTCGCGGCGAAATAGTCGATGCCGAATTCGGCGACATTGCGTTCGAGCGCGGCGAGCTGCTGAGCACTTTCCGCATCGGCGATCGGCAGGCGGTTGCCCGCCGCATCGACCCGCGCGGTGGTCGGCAGATTATGGTCCGCCACCGCCAGCGTCAGATCGGGCCGCCGCACGCGCCGCCCATTGGCGCGCAGCCCCTCGAACGCCTGGGGGCTGGTCACTTCATGCACCAGATGGCGGTCGATATAGATAAGACAGGTGCCGTCCGGGCGGCGCTCGACAATGTGCGCGGCCCAGATCTTTTCGTAAAGCGTGAGCGGTTTGCTGGCCATGATGCGCTCGCCTTACGCCTTTGTTACGTCAGGGCAAGCGTTCGCGACATTTTCGGACAAAAAATCGCGCGTCAGTGACCGATCACACCAAGCGAGGCGAATGGCTTGTCATGCTCGCCGAACCGGTCGACCAGCGATGCGCTGGCCTCGTTAAGGCCGATCAGATCGACCTGCTTGCCCTCGCCGCGCAGCCGCAACACCACCTTGTCGAGCACGCCGGTCGCCGAAATGTCCCAGAAATGCGCGTCGGTAAGATCGATGACGACCTGTTCCACCCCATCCTCGCGAAACACAATCGATTCCATGATGCGGTCGGTCGATCCAAAGAAGATCTGCCCGCCGATCGCATAGCGCCGCACCGTCCCATCCATCATCAACAGCGTGTCGACCGTGACCAGCTGGCGCACCTTCCCGGCAAAGAAGATGCCCGACAGCAACACCCCCGCCAGCACGCCCATCGACAGATCGTGCGTCCACACCACGATCACCACCGTCGTCATCATCACCACGCTGGATTGCCAGGGATGGACGCGCAGGTCGGCAAAGGATTGCCAGCGAAAGGTGCTGATCGACACGAACACCATCACCGCGACCAGCGCGGGCATCGGGATCTGCGCCACCCACGGCCCCAGCACGACGATCAGGATCAGCAGCAATATGCCCGCCGCAAAGGTCGACAGCCGCCGCCGTCCGCCCGACTTCACGTTGATCACCGACTGGCCGATCATCGCACAGCCGCCCATGCCGCCGATCATCCCGGTCACGAAATTGGCGATCCCCTGCCCCAGCGTCTCGCGGCGCTTGTCCGACCGGGTTTCGGTCATGTCGTCGACGATCTGCGCGGTCAGCAGCGATTCGAGCAGGCCGACCGCCGCCATCGCCAGCGAAAAGGGCGCGATGATCGCCAGCGTCTCGAACGTCAGCGGCACCTGCGGCCAATGGAACATCGGCAGCGCGCTGGGCAGCGTGCCCATGTCGCCCACCGTATTCACCTCGATCCCCATCCCGATCGACAGTGCCGCCAGCAGGACGATCGCGACCAGCGGCGACGGCACGGCACCGGTCAGGCGCGGCAACAGATAGATGATCGCCAGCCCCGCCGCGACCATCGCATAGGTTTCCCACCCGACCCCGATCAGCTGCGGCAGCTGCGCCATGAAGATCAGGATCGCGAGCGCGTTGACGAAACCGGTAATCACCGACCGCGACACGAAGCGCATCAACAGGTCGAGCCGCAGCGCCGCGGCAATCCCCTGAAACACGCCCATCAGGATCGTCGCCGCGAACAGATATTCGACGCCATGATCGCGCACCAGCGGGATCACCAGCACCGCTACCGCCGCCGTCGCCGCCGAAATCATGCCGGGGCGCCCCCCGGTGACGGCGATGATCACCGCGATCGAGAAACTGGCATACAGGCCGATACTGGGATCGACCCCGGCGATCAGGGCAAAGCCGATCGCCTCGGGAATCAGCGCCAGCGCCACCACCAGCCCCGACAGCAACTCACGCCCCGGATTGCTCAGCCAGTCGCGCCGGACGTTGGAGGCAAAGGACATGCGGACATCGGCCATGGGGCGCCTTTTTTTCGAACCGGGGAAGCGCCGGTCCGTTCGACCGCAGCACAAACCGATCGCTTAGGCGCTGCGCCGTCCCGTTTCAACTCGTGACGGCGGCGGATCCGTCGGCGGCGGCCTCGAACACCGCAAGTTGCGCGGCATAGGCGCGCCGATAGGCAGGGCGCGCCACCGCCCGGTCGACATAGGCCTGCAGGGCTGGATATTGCTCGCGCAGACCTGTGCCATCCAGCCGGCGAAGCACCATCACCATCATCAGGTCGCCCGCGCTGAAATCGCCATCCAGCCACTCGGCATCCCCCAGCCACAAGGCCAGATCGTCGAGCCGGTCGCGCACCCGCGCCTCGATCATCGGCAGGCGCTCGGCATGCCAGGGCTTGTCCCCCTCGAAATAACCCAGCTGCTCGCGCTCGACGATCGGCGGTTCGACCGTGTTGAGCGCCGCGAACATCCAGGCGATCGCCCGCGCCCGCGCGCCGGGATCGGCGGGCAACAGCCCGACATTGGTCTGCGCCAGATGCAGGATGATCGCGCCAGATTCGAACAGGACGAGGTCGCCCGCCTGATAGGTCGGGATCTGTCCGAACGGCTGCAGCGCCTTGTGCGCGGGCCGCTTCATCGCCTCGAACGAAACCAGGCGCACGTCATAGGCGATGTCCAGTTCCTCGAGCGCCCAGCGGACGCGCATGTCGCGGGCAAGTCCCCGTCCTTCGTCGGGCGAGCTTTCGAACGCCGTGATGATCGGCCTCATTCGCGTCCTCCGGTCGATGGCTGTGCGAAATCAGCCAACGCCATGGGGGAGAGATAGGTTGCATCATGCACGAACGGCAGCGGCGCGCCCGACCGCAGCGCGTCCAGCACCTGCGCAAAGCCCGTACCGAACGAAAAGCCCAGATCACGCTGGATCCGTCCGCTGTCATAAACGCGCCCGATCCGCGTCGGCAGCTGCCAGCCCCGCGCGGCATAGAGCGCAGGCGCATCGGGGAAATGGCGGGCGATGACGGCGGCGGCATCGCGCTTCAACGCGCCCGCCTCACCCTGCGAAAACGGCGTCGGCGCGGAAACGATATAGGTGCCAAGGCCGATCCGCGGCGCCATCTCCAGCGCGGCGAGATGCGCCCGCGCCGCATCCTCGACGGTCAGGCGGCGATGCAGCAACTCGTTCGCCTTCAGATTTTCCCCCGGCGGATCGGTCAGCATATCGTCATTCTCGGGAAAGAAACGCCCGGTGCGCAGAATGATGCAATTGAGGCCATGGTCGGCATGGAACAGGCGGCACAGCTGTTCGGCGGCATATTTGGTGACGCCATAGATGTTGCGCGGCGCGATCGGCCCGCTGTCCTCGTCCAGCCATGTCGCCGCCTCGCCCGCCTCGTCCCGGATCGCCTGGCTGATCATCAGCGATGTGGTCGATGTGAACACGAACCGGTCGTGCCCCGCCGCCGCCGCCGCCTCCAGCAGGTTCAGCGTGCCGGCGACGTTGACGTCGACAAAGGCCTGTCGGGGGTAACGCGCAATGTCGGGCTGGTGCAGCGCGCCGCCATGGACGACCGCCTCGATCGCATGGTCGGCGAACAGCCGGTCGATCGTTGCGCGATCGGCGACCGATCCGATCACGTCCGTATCCGTGCCCGGCGCGACGTCCAGCCCGACGACCTGATGTCCGGCCGCGCGCAGCACGGGCGCCAGGAAACGCCCCAGCCAGCCCGACGAACCGGTCAGCAACGCGCGCATCGCGTTCAGCTAAGCCTCATGCCGCAACGACGACATGGGATCGGCCATCGGCTCATGCCGCCGCCAGCGCGACCTGATAGTTGCCCGTCGTCTTTTCGGCGATCTCCGCCTCGGTGACGCCGGGGGCCAGTTCGATCAGGCGGAAAGGCGAATCATGGTCGGCGCGCTGAAACACCGCCAGGTCGGTGATGACCATGTCGACCACATCCTTGCCGGTCAGCGGCAGCGTGCAGGTCGGTATGAATTTGGGATCGCCATTTTTGGACGTGTGTTCCATCACCACGATGATCTTTTTGACCCCGGCGACCAGGTCCATCGCGCCGCCCATGCCCTTGACCATCTTGCCGGGGATCATCCAGT
>CADEEK010000071.1 GCA_902826325.1 uncultured Sphingomonadales bacterium | reverse complement strand
GGGCGGCTATGCCGAACTGCACAGCTTTTCCTTTGCGAGCCGCTGGCTATGGGCGGGTGTGCCCTCGCTGTTGATCGCGGCGGGAGTGGTTCTGGGGCCGGAGCCGCGCGACTTTCCGTTGCGGCGGTGGCTGGTCCTGGGTGGCGGTGCGTCCTATGCGCTCTATCTGTCGCACCTGTTCTCGCTGAAGGCGGTGGGGATTGTGTGGCAGAAGCTGGGGATCGATTCGTCGCTCGGCTTTCTGCTGGTCGCGGGCGCGGTGGCGATTGTGGCGGCGGTACTGGTGCATCTTTTCGTCGAAAAACCGATGTTGCGCGCATCGCACCGGCTGTTCGTTCGTCAGCCGGTCAAGTCGCCGGTCGTTTCGACGCCTACCACTTCGGTATAGATTGCGATCAATCCCGCCAGATGGCGGGGCATGTCGTTCGGCGCGCGCCAATATTCGGCATAGGCGGTCGCGCCCATGCGCCGGACGAGATCGTCATCGGCCAATCGCGAGAGCGTGCGGGCGAGATCGTCGGCGCTGCCATTGTCGAACACAAGTCCGGTTTCGCCATCGCGCACGGCGCTGGCGGGGGCGGTGCCGGAACTGACCACCACCGGCACGCCGTTGGCCAGCGCCTCTGGCACCACCATGCCCTGCGTTTCGCGCCAGGTCGCGGGAAGAACCACGGCGCGCGCGGCGCGGATATGCGCGGTGACATCGGTGCGATCCAGCCAGCCGGTGATCGTCGCATCTGGGCAGTGCGCCCTGATCGCGTCGGCCAGTTCGCCTTCGCCGACGAACACCGGCGCCAGCCCCAGGTCGGCGGCGGCCTGGGCGAGCAGCATCGCGCCCTTTTCGCGTGACAATCGCCCGATGAAGACGATGTTCGAGCGGGCCGCCGGATCCGCAGGGCCGGCGTCGGTCACGTCGATCGGGTTGGGAACGACGGTCAGTGCGCTGTCGGGCGGTAGCAGCGGGCGATAGATGTCGGCGGCATAGGTCGTCACCGCGATCAGCCGGTCGACATGGTGCGGCGCGCGCGCCATCTGTTCGAGGGAGAGTTGTCGCGCGACCCGCCACGCCTTGTGCAACCGGCTGCGCGCGTCGCAATCGCGTGCCAGACAGGCGAGCGTCATCGGCCTTAGTTCACAGGGGCGTCCCGTCGGAAAGACATGCAGGCCGGCATTGGGGCAGACAAAGCCATAATCGTGCAGCGTCGCGACCAGCGGCATGCCGCCGCGCCGCGCCGCCGCGAACACGCTGGGCGACAGGCCCTTCCCCCAACTGTGGACATGGACGACCGTGCCGCGTGGCGGGAGCGTTTTCAGCAACGCGGTCAGCTGCCGCGCGGCGTCGCGATTCCACAATGCTTTCAGCGCCGCCTTACCGCGCACGCTTTCGTCGCCGATCTCGGCGGTTTCGACCAATATCGTGCGCACCCCGGCCGCATCGAGCGCGTCCCAGACCGCCTTTCCGCCCGCGAACACCGTCACCGCCAGACCGGCATTCGCGAGTGCCACGGCGGAACGCAGCGCGACCGTCGATGCCCCGCCCATCGGCACCGCGCGATCGTTGACGATAACGATATGCTTCAGGCCGGACGGTATCGCGGTCGTTTGGCGGGTCAGCATGGTCGGGCGATTGCTCCATGTTGGCAGAACGAGCCAAATTCGTCGCGCCGGTCGTCACTAACGTGGCACCGCGTTTTTCCGCAACGCAAAAACAGCTTGTGTTCGGTGGCTGGGCCTTGGCACTGAAGCTTTGCGAACGTGCTGACGATAATCAAACTGACAGGGAATGGGAATCCGAATGGCAGCGAGGCGCCGCAAAATCCTTTTTGCTTGCACAACCGCTTTTACGATGGCGACGTTGTACAAGGGGCTATTTCCCTATCTGGAGCGACAAGGCTGGGACATCGAAATCGCCGTAGGTGGGCGCGATTTGGCTGAGTTCAGTCCTGCCGACTTCGGTGCGCCGACCTTGCATCGCCTGTCGATGGAGCGTGAAGTTTCTCCCTTGAAGGATTTGGCGGGATTGTTTGCCTTTATGCGGCTGCTCGCCCGACGAAGATATGACGTGATCCATGTCTCGACGCCCAAGGCGAGCCTTCTTGGATCGATTGCGGCATTTTTGACCGGCAATGGTCCCGTGGTTTTCGTCTATCGGCGACGTATTTACGAACTCATGGGCGGCGCAAAAAAATGGCTATATATCAACATCGACCGGGTGATCGCGGCGCTTTCCAGATATGTTGTGCCGGTAAGTCGTGGACTGGGCGATCAACTCATCGCTGACCGTGTGTGCAAGCGCGAAAAGCTCTATCTAATCGGTTCGGGATCGAGCAACGGTATCAACGTCACTCGATTTGCGCCCGATGCGAACGCCGACGAAGCCGCCATGCTGCGTGTAGAAATGGGCATCCCCGAGGATGCACCAGTGTTGCTTTTCGTCGGGCGCATCATAGGCGAGAAAGGGGTCGACCTCTTGCCGCGAATTCATGCGCGTATTCGGGAGATGATTCCGGGCGCGCATCTGGTGCTAGTCGGGCCGGAAGATGACCGGGATCCAGTGACGTCTGAGACGTTGGCTTATTTGAGGGGGGCGCCGCAAACACACTGGCTGGGGTATCGAAGTGATCCACGGGCTGCGTATTCACTCGCCGACGTCTTTGTCTTTCCTTCATATTTTGAAGGCTTTGCCAATGTGCTGCTGGAGTGTGCAGCAATGGAGCTGCCAGCGGTTGCGTTTGACGTCTCGGGCGTGCGTGAAGTGATGGCCGATGGGGTAAGCGGTACATTGGTCCCCTCGGGAGACGCTGATGCCATGTCGGACGCATGCATCGCCATCCTCAAGGATCCTGAACTGCGTGCCCGCATGGCGAAGGATGCCCGCGCGCGCGTTGTCGCAGAATATTCGAGCGAAGTGGTTCATGCGGAGATCCACCGGCTTTTGGACATGGTCGCGCAAGCGGGCCGGTAACCCCCGTTGATTGCCGTCGGGACATCGACGGTCGGCGCGCACTTGCAGCCTCGCCGCTCGTCCCGCTTCACGCGCATAGGCGTGGTTCGTGGCTCGGTCGTGGCAATGGCCGACAATGTTGCTGATTGCGGCCGGCTGCCGCACCGTTGCCTTGGCTGGTCGATCCGGGCGCGATGGATCGATCGCCACCGCTGCTTATTTGACGGTGAGCAGGGCGACCGAGGTCTGGTAGGGGCGGCGATACCACAGCCAGCGATGGGTGCGCGACAACAGGCCGCGCGTGCGGCGGAAAAAGGTCAGCCAGCGCAGGGCGAGGCCACCCAATTCGCGCATCGGCGCGAGCCCCTGACGCCGCAGATCGTCGGCATAGGTGCCGTCCTCAACCACCGTCGCGCGCGTCAGTTCGCTGTTCTTGAACAGCCTGGCCAGTTGTTCAGGCGAGGGGCGATACAGCGTGTCGATCGGGTCGGGATGATAGGGATAGCTTTTGGGCACCGTCACCAGAATATGTCCGCCAGATCCGACGATCCGTTCGCAGGCCTGTGCGACCGCATCGCGATCGGTGACATGTTCGAGCAGGTTGGACAGCAGCACGGTCTTGAACTGCATCGCCGCGAGCTGGTCCGCGACCTTTGGGTCAAGAATGTCACCGGCCAGATCGATGCCGTCCCCTTCCTTGAGGTCGGAATGAAAAATCTTGATTCCAGCCGCTTCGAGCGGTGCGAACAGGACGTTCTGGATATGCGGCTGCGACACCTCGCGAAAATGGCGGGTCGAGGAGCCGAGGTTGAGCAGTGGCGACACATCGGCCTGGCCCAGCAGGACTTCCTTCAGCGATTCGGCTTCCGAAACGCGCATCGACACTCTCCTTGCAAGTCATCGGGCCTGATAGATGACCGGATGAACGGCGGGTCAGACGAACAGGCCGATTTTCCTGTTCGCCATGCAGCGATGAGTCAAGGCGAATGGGACGGTTTTGCCGCAGTGCAAAAAAATCTTGCGAGTGACTTACGTCGAACCCGGTTTTGCGGCAGAGTAATGCGCGTTGGTGGCGCGCAGGCATTGGTATTCGTTGACGCATGAATGAAGACGAACTGACCAACGAACAGGTGCGCAAACGTGCGGCGCGCGGCGCGACGAGCCTGTTCACCCGCCATCTGATCGTTCGCCTGTTGGCCTTTGCCGGCACGCTGGTGCTGGCGCGGATGATCGATCCGCACACCTTCGGTATCTTTGCGCTCGCCCAGTTCGTGCTGTTGCTGGCCAATGCCATCGCGGTTGGCGGGGTGACGACCGCGTTGACGCGCAGGCGCGAGACGGTGACGCCGCCCGAATATCGCACCGCGCATGCGATCCAGCTGATCCTGGCGACGATCATATTCGCCCTGGTGCTGGCGGCGGCGCCGGTGATCGCCAGCCTGTACGAACTCACCCGCGCCGAGGCCTGGGCATTTCCCGCAATGGCGGCGGCGGTGTTCCTGCAGGCATCGCGCTCGATCCCGACGGCAGCGCTTCAGCGCGGACTGCGGCACGACCGGGTCGCGATGTCGGAAGTGGCCGAATATGTGACCTATGTCCTGCTGTCGATCAGCCTGGCCGCGATGGGGTTTGGGCTGTGGGCGCTGGTGATCGCGATGCTGATGCGCCACCTTGTCGCGACGATCCTGCTGTATCGCGCGGCGCGGGCATTGCCGGGCGTGGCGTTCGACGCTGCCATCGCCCGGCGCATCGTGCGCGAAACCGTGCCGCAACAATTGGCGATCCTGACCGCGCTGGGCCAGCGCGCGGTAAATACCACCGTCGTGGCTGCGGTGTTCAACGCGGCGGCAGCGGGGCTGGTCGGCATGGCGATCGCCCTGCTCGATTCGCTGGTGCTGCAACCTTTGACGCTGTTGTCGAATATCCAGTTCCGCCTGCTGGCGCGCGCGCAGGGTGATGCGGCGCAGTTTCGCAAGGTGTTGGGGCAGGCATTCTTTCTGTCATCGGCGGTTTGCCTGCCGATCCTGGTGGGCGCGGTGTTGCTGTTCCCGCTGATCGTATCGATCATCTTTCCACCCAATTGGCAGCAAACCGGCTTTCTGGTGCAGATCCTGTCGGCAAGCTCGTTAAGCTATGTCGTCAGCATGCCGGCGCATCAGGCGCTCAAGGCGCTTGGCGACGCGCGGTCGCTGATTGTCTGTTACCTGATGAGCGCGCTGGCGCAGCTCGCGATCCTGTTGTCGGTTGGCGACCGTTATGGCCTGACCGGTTTTGCCATCGCCAATATCGTCGGCAACCTGATCCTGATGATTTACGGCGTCGTACGCCTGTGGGTCCGCACCGGGCGCTTTCCGCCGCTGGGCCCGGTTCTCGCCGTGGCGGCCGCGGGATTGGCGGGATCCGTTGCCGGAGTCGGGGTGGCATGGCCGTTGCCCGGTTCGATCGGCATGGCGGCGGGCGCCGTGGTTGGCGGGGCGACCTATGTCGCGGCACTGTTCGTGACGGCGCCGCGGCACGTCGCCACGCACCTGCGCCTGGCGGGCGAAGCGATTCCGGCAAGGCTGGCGATGCCGCGCCGGGTGCTGGACGCACTTGCCCGGCTGGCCGATCGGTCCGCCGCCCGGGTGGCGCCGCCATTCCGGCGTCAACAGCTTGGATGAAACACGATTCGTCCAGCCATCAGACAGGCGCTGGCACAGGAAGGTGTTGAAGTATCGACGCGGTGGCGTCAGGGAAGTCCAAACCGGGGTGTCGTCCCCACAACCGGGAGTGAACCATGCTGTCGAAGGCCAAGGAACAGATCAAGCGCACCGTTCGACAGAGCGCCAAGCTTCGCTCCATGATGCTGTCCGAGGTGCATGAGGATATTCCGGAAGCCGATGCCGGTGATCTGGAAATCCTAAAGGGCGTCAAACCCTTCACCTTGACCAGCAACGCCAATCTGTGGGCCACGGTCCAGGCGGTGAAATATGTCGAGGCGCGCAACATCCCCGGCGATGTGGTCGAACTGGGCGTGTGGCGGGGCGGCCAGTCGATGACGGCGGCACTGACGCTGAAGCGCTTGGGCGCCAGCCGCCGGTTGTGGCTGTTCGACACCTTTGCCGGCATGCCCGCGCCCGGCGAGCATGATTTCAAGGCGGCGTCGGGCGAGAGCGCGATGAAACATTGGGAAGAGACCAAGGACGGCAAGGGCTTTTCCGACTGGTGCTGCGCATCGCTGGAAGACGTGCGGACCAATATCGCGTCGACTGGCCATGCCGATGTCCGCTATGTTCAGGGGATGGTCGAGGATACGTTGCGCGTGCCGGCGAACCTGCCCGACCGGATTTCGATCCTGCGGCTCGACACCGACTGGTATGAATCGACCAAGGATGAGCTGGAGATCCTGTTTCCGCTGCTGAGCCCCGGCGGCGTGCTGATCATCGACGATTATGGCAGCTGGGGCGGTGCGAAAAAGGCGGTGGACGAATATTTTGCCGGTCAGCCGATCTTTCTGCACCGGCTGGACCATACCGCCCGCCTGATGATCAAGGCGGGTTGATCGCGGCGGCAAGGCCGAAGGGAGCGCGCGATGAAAGCATCGTTTCGCCAATATGCCAAGGCGATTGGCTATACGTCCTATGTGCGGATGATCGACGCGACGACGCCGCGCATCGACACCATCTCGCCGGCAGCGGCGGACGCGGTTGCGTCATTGCGGCGGGACGGCTTTGTCCGGTTGGGCAACCTGCGCCCGATCGGCAATCTGGCCGGACGCATCGGCGAGCTGCTCGATGTCGGCGAGGTGCGCTATCCCGGCGTTTCGCGCTTCTATCTCAAGCACCCGCTGATGGTCGCGCCGGAGATTGGCGACTGGTTGCGGATCGAATTGTTGAACGAGGTCGTCCGGGGGTATCTGGGTGGCAATCCCGCGTTCGACCGCTGTCTGGTCTGGCGGATTCCCGCGTCCTCCAACGAGCGCAGGACATCGGCGATCTGGCATCATGACTGGTGCGGCCACCGGTTGAAGCTGTTCATCCTGCTCCATGATGTCGAGGCGGGCGGGCGCCCGACCCAATATGTCGTGGGGTCGCATCGCGGCAAATGGCGCTGGATGAATTACGAACTCAGCCGCCATGCCGATGCCGAGGCCGAGGCGCAGGGCGAGGTGGCGCTGCTGACCGGCAAGGCGGGGGATTGCATCCTGTTCGACACCAACGGCCTGCACCGCGCGACGGGCGAGGGCGGGCATGAGGCGCGCGACGTCATCAGCTTCGAATATTCCGACCGGCGCAAATCGGGCCTGTTGGCGCATCGCGGCTTTGAAGTCGGCGTTCGGCGCGACCTGATCCCGGAGGCGCTGTTGGAAGGCGACACGCTGATCGACCGCAGCCTGCTGCGTCACGGGCCCGAGGGCGTGGTTTATGGCGATGCGCCCCAGCTGGAGCGGGAGCCGTTCGTCTGATGGCACTTCATCCGCCGCGCTCGTGAAGATCGAACCGGTCGATACGCTCCCGCTCGCCGGGGAAAGCTGGTCTGCGCCCGCGATCTGCGAGGCGGCGGGGCGCCGGTTCGTGATCGCCGCCGACCGCGAGGGGGCGGTATCGGCGTTCGATGGCACGACACTGGCCCCGGTGTGGCAGCGCAGGTTGGGCGGCGAGATCACCGCGTCGCCGGTCTTTGCCATCCTCGACGGCGGCGCGGCCGTGTTGATCGGCACGCATCAGGGCGAATTGCATGCGATCGACCCCGCGACCGGTGCCGAACACTGGCGCCATCGCGCCGGCGGGATGATCCGCTGTGCCGTCGCGGCGACCGATCTGGATGACGATGGCCGGACCGAAATCGTGCTTGCCGCCTATGGCCCGGAACTCACCGTCCTGAACGACCGGGGCGAGGTGCGCAGGCGGTGGCGCAGGCCCCGACATGTCTTTGAACGCAAGACCAAGACCGGGATCGTTTCCGCGCCGCTGGTCTATGATGTCGATCGCGACGGCGTGCCGGAAATCGTGACCGGCGGACGCTCGCCCTGGGTGATCTGCTATGACGTCGAGGGGCGGCCCAAATGGTATCACCGCCTGCGTTACGATACCGATGCGACGCCCAGCTTTGCGATGGTCGACGGCACGCCGATGGTGCTGATCGGCGGTGGCGAGCACACCGCCGGGCGCGGCGACAATGCCCTGATCGCGCTGGACGGGCGGACGGGCGCCGAGCTGTGGCGCGTGCCAATGGGCGGCGCGATCGATTGCGCGCCGATGATCGCGCGGCTGCCCTCGGGCCGGGTCATGGCCTATTGCGGTACGCTGGCCAGTCACAAGCTGGCGGCGGTCGATCTGGCGAACGGGACACTGGCCTGGTCCCATATGTTCGGGCCGACGCCGCTGTGCGATCATGGCACGCGCGACGCGCAGCAACCTATGGGCGACGATCAGTGCCGGCGCGCAGCGGGCGCGCCCTATTTCACCGGCTATGCGCGATGCCGATCCTATGTGAACCCGCTGGTCGCCGATCTGGACGGGGATGGCCGGTTCGAGGTGGCGAGTGGTTCCAACAACGGCACATTGGTTGTGCTGGATGCCGAAACGGGCGCGCTTCGCCATGCCGAGCAGACGCATGGCATGGTGCGCGGCTCGTTCGCCATGGCCGATATCGATGGCGACGGCGCGGCCGAACTGGTCGTGCCGTCCGGCGATTCGCTGCTGGTGTACCGGCTGGGGGCCGACCATGAACCGGAACCGGCGACCGGCCCGGCCCGGCCGGCACGGCCCCGCGCCGATCTTGCGATGCGCGCCGATCTGACGTGTCGCGATGTCGGGCGTCATGCCGCGATCCAGCTCGACAAGCGGCTGTTGCGCCGTTTCGGCCCCTCGCGCTTCGATTATTATTACTGATGGCCGCCGCGACCACCCTGGATGGCCGCGAGCCGTTGCTGCCCGATGCGCAACCCTGGATCGCGCGCACCGTCGCGCGGTTCAAGGACCATTATATCGGCCCGCACGGCCTGATCGTCACGACGATCGACGCGCGCAGCGGCGCCGCAATCGACGCCGAGCCGGTGATCGCCGATTTCGGCGATGTGCTCCCCTTTCTGGCGCGGTTCGGGGAGGCCGATTTCGCGCTCGATCAAGTGGCGCGGGCCAAGGATCGGCTGAGCCACGGCCTGTATCGCGAGCCGGACGGGCGCGTGCGGCTGTTCACCAACCATGACTGGTTGCTTGGTCTGATCGAATTGTTCGAACTGACCGGGGAGCAGGCGTTTCTGGATGCCGCGGTTGCCGGGGCGGATGCCGTGATCGCGCAATTCGTGCGCGGCGGGCTGTTGATCGACGAACTGCCCGATGTCGCCAGGCCCAGATCGCTGCTGCAGCGATCGAGCGGGTTCAACCTCGGCTATGTCGAATTGCTCGTCGATCTTCATGCCATTACCGGGCAGGCGCGGTTCCTGGATGCGTCGCGCGCCATCGCATCGGCCTATGCCAATACCGATTATTTTCGCCGCCATGGCGTGTTCGGCACGGTGTTCTGCAGCTGGTCCGGGGCGGTCGACCGGCTGGCGGCAACGGCGGCGCGGATGCGATCGTTGTTGTTCAAGGACAATACCAACGGCGTGTGGAGCCTGCTCGCCCTGTATCGGGCGGAACCCGATCCGGCATTGCGGGCGGTGATCGAACGCTGGATCGCGGGGTTCGAGGCGAATTACTGGAACGGCGGCGACGTCCATCTGTGGCGGACGCGGAGCGGACCGTGCGACGTGGCGCTGCGCGCGGCGTTCGCGTCGCTGGACCTGTTGTGCGACCTGTATCTGGCCGGGTTCACCGATCGCACCGCCGCGCTGGCGGTGGCGATCGGCGACCGCTGGCTGAGCCATCAATGGGGCAACGGCCTGTATCCCGAAACGCCCGGCGGTCGTCGCAACCATGTCGACTGCAACACCGACATCACGGTGTCGATGATGAAGCTGGCCGGGATCAGCGGCGAAAAGCGCTTTGCCGACGCCGCGCGGCGCAGCGCCGCCGCCGTGGTCGGCCTGCACGAAACCGGGCTTGGGCTGGTGCTGTCGGTCGATCCGGACGGCGCGCCTGCCGATCATCGCATCATCATCAAATATCAGTCGCTGGCGTTCAAGCTTGCGCTGCTCCCGGCGGACCCCGCCGCCCTGATCGCCGATGGCGAATTGCTGAAATTGTTGAGAGATCGTTGATGCCCATCGGCTTTGTCATCCATCGCTTTCCCTGGCCCTCGGAGACCTTTGTCTCGCGTGAGCTGGCCGGACTGATCGCCCTGGGCGAAGACATCCGCATCTATTCGTTCGAGCGGCCGGGGGCGGCGCAGATCAAGCTGTTGACGCCGCAGGCGCGCGAGCTGATGGCGCGGACCCGCTATATCGACCGGGGCGAGGCGGTTCGCGCGCTGGCGACGCCGACCGGGCTGGGGATGTTGGCGGATGCCTATGCGACGATGCGCGCCGCGACGAAGGGGCGCAAATTGTGGCTGATCGCTGGGCGCGCCGCGG
>CADEEK010000070.1 GCA_902826325.1 uncultured Sphingomonadales bacterium | reverse complement strand
TGCACGATCAACGGTTTCGCGTCGGGCGGATCGAGGGGGGCTATGCCTATCGGATTCCGCTTGCCCGCTCGCTCGGGCTGGCGCTGGGCGGATCGGTCGCGACCTATGCCCTGCCCGATGCGCTGTCGCCCTATTATGGCAGCGCGCCGGTCAGCGTCACCGGCTTCGCCAAGCTGACGCTGGGCGGATAAACCGGGCGCGTGCCGCGCGGCGGGGGCGGCTGCGACGGTCCCCCGCCCTGCCGGGGGCGGGCGACCGCCCCCACCCCCTTGCCAAGCCCGATTTTGCAGCCATCATCGGCGGCATGAGATATTTCGAGGATCTGGAAGTCGGCGAGACTGCGCGGTTCGGCGCTTACCATGTGACGCGCGAGGAGGTGCTGGCCTTTGCCCGGAAATACGACCCCCAGCCCTTTCACCTGTCCGACGATGCCGCCGCCGCCACCCATTTCGGCCGGCTGGCGGCGAGCGGCTGGCACAGCTGTGCCATGGCGATGGCCATGATGGTCGAACATGGCAAAGCCGCGCCCCAGGCGGTGCAGGGCGCGGCGGGGGTCGACGAACTGCGCTGGTTGAAACCGGTGCATCCCGGCGACACGCTGCGCTGCGAGACCGAATTGCTGGCGAAAAAGCCGTCGGAACGCCGCCCCGATCGCGGCAGCCTGTTGTCGCGGCTGAGCATGTTCAATCAGGACGACGTGCTGGTCATGACCTTTGTCGCGCGGGTGTTGATCGCCCGACGACCGGCGGCCTGATCGCCCTCAATCGGGCGAGCGGCGGTCGCGCCTGCCGTCGCGGCGCCCATCGCGCCTGCCGTCACGGCGGCCTTCCCAACGACCGTCACGGCGCCCTTCCCAACGGCCGTCGCGACGGAAATCGCGCCAGTTTTCGCGCATTTCGCGACGGTCGCCGCGCCATGCCTGTCGGCGCTGTTCCCAATGGCGGCGTTGCCCGTCGTTCCAGCGCAGCGGGCGGCGGTCGCGGTCATAGACATAATAGCCGCTGCCCGGATAATAATAATTGCCGTACCAGCCCCAATAGGGATCGCCATAGGTGCCGGTGCCATAGCCGCCGCTGCCATAGCCGACCGATACGCCGGAATAGCCATAGCCATCGGTGCAGGCGGACAACGCCAGGGCCGCCGCGCCGATTGCGCCGACGGCGATAAATGGCCGAAAATACATGTTTTCTCTCCCGTGGCGCCGACGCGCCTTCTGGCTAACCAACGGGAGAGTGGAGGCGCGGTTCCGTCAGTGGCCGTCGAAGGCGACCAGCGCGGTGACGTGAATGCCCTCCGCCCGCAGCGCGTCGGCGCCGCCGAGTTCGGGCAGGTCGATGACGAACGCCGCCTGCGTCACCTGCGCCCCCGCCTTGCGCAGCAGCCGCACGGCGGCGCGCGCGGTGCCGCCGGTGGCGATCAGATCGTCGATCAGCAACACCCGCGCGCCGGGGGCAAAGGCATCGGCATGGATGGCGATGCGGTCGGTGCCATATTCCAGCGCATAATCCTCCGCGATCGTCGCGCCGGGCAGCTTGCCGTCCTTGCGCACCAGCAGCACGCCCGCGCCCAGCGCCACCGCCACCGGCGCGGCAAAGACGAAACCGCGTGCCTCGACCCCGGCGACCAGATCGACCGGCCCGTCCACCGCATCGACGATCCGTTCCACGCTGCGCGCCAGCCCCGCCGGGTCGAGCAGCAGCGTGGTGATGTCGCGAAACATGATCCCGGGCTTCGGAAAATCGGGGATCGTGCGGATCAGGGCGGCCAGATCGTCGTTCGGTGCGGTCATCGCGGCGTGCTCCCAAAGAAAACGGCCCGGAAATCGCTTTCCGGGCCGATGGAGAAACTTGTCAGAAGCTGAGGTTCAATCCTTCACGTTCCGCCACACTTCCTTCTTCGCGCCATAGGCGAGGAAGCAGAAGATCAGCAGGAAGATGATCGAGGCAAGCCCGGCGGTCTTGCGCGCGCCCATCTTCGGTTCGGCGGCCCAGGTCAGGAAGGCGGCGACGTCCTTGGCGTAATTTTCCTTCGTCGCGGCGGTGCCGTCGGTGTACGTCACCTGGCCGTCGGCGATCGGCTGCGCCATCGCGATGTTCATCGTCGCGAAATAGGGGTTGTAGTGCAGCCCGTCCGGCGTCTTGGCCTCCGGGAACTTTTCGAGCAGTTCGGCGGGCTGGTCCTGATAGCCGGTCAGCAGCGAATAGAGATAGTTGCTGCCGTCGTGCCGCGCCTTCGCCATCAGCGACAGGTCGGGCGGGATCGCATTGTTGTTCGCGGCGCGCGCAGCGACGTCATTGGCGTAAACCAGCGGGAAGCGGTCGGCGGGAATACCGTCGCGCGTCGCCGCCTCACCCGTTTCCGGGTTGATCGACGGGACCTGGAAGCCCTTGGCGATCGTCTTGACCTGCCCTTCGCTATAGCCGAGCGCGGTCAGGTCGCGGAACGACACCAGCCGCAGCGAGTGGCAGGCGGCGCACACTTCCTTGTAGACCTGCAACCCGCGCTGAAGCTGGCGCTGGTCATATCTGCCGAACAGGCCGTCGAACGAAAAGCCGACCTTTTCCGGGTGCTTGTGGAATTCATGCTCCACCGTGGCAACCGGCGGCTCCTTGATCCAGTTGCGCACCGTATCATAGATGCCGAGCAACAGGACAAAGGCAAAGCCAATGCCGATAAAGATACTGCCGATGCGAACCATCTTGTTTCTAAGCCCCTGTTATTCGGCAGCCGCGGTCTGGAGCGGCGAGGTGCCGCCCTTTCCGGCAAGCACAGCCTCGGTGATCGAGTTGGGCAGCGGACGTGGCCGCTCCATCATCGACACGATCGGCAGGATGACGAGGAAGTGGAGGAAATAATAGATCGTGGCGATCTGACCGATCAGGATCACCGCGGGCGTCGGTGCCGCCCCGCCGATATAGCCGAGCACGAGCACGTCGATCAGCAGCACGATCAGGAACCACTTGTAGGTCGGACGATAATTGGCCGACCGCACCGGCGAGGTATCGAGCCACGGCAGGAAGAACAGCAGCAGGATCGAACCGAACATCGCCAGCACGCCCCACAGCTTTGCCGGGAGGATGAAGTCCACCGTGAACGCCTTGAGGATCGCGTAGAAGGGCAGGAAATACCATTCGGGCACGATATGCGCCGGCGTCGACAGCGGGTTGGCCGGGATGTAGTTGTCCGGATGGCCAAGCAGGTTGGGCGCGTAGAAGATCAGCGCCGCGAACACCAGCAGCGCCACGCCCACGCCCACACCGTCCTTGGCGGTGTAATAGGGGTGGAACGGCACCGTATCCTGCTCGCTCTTCACCTCGACCCCGGTCGGGTTGTTGGAGCCCGGGATATGCAGCGCCCAGATATGCAGGATCACCACGCCCAGGATCACGAAGGGCAGCAGATAGTGGAGCGAGAAGAAGCGGTTGAGCGCGGCATTGTCGGGCGCGAACCCGCCGAGCAGCCACACGCGGATCGTTTCGCCGACGCACGGAATGGCCGAGAAGAAGCCGGTGATCACCTGCGCGCCCCAGAAGCTCATCTGGCCCCAGGGCAGCACGTAGCCCATGAACGCCGTCGCCATCATCAGCAGGAAGATGACCACGCCGAGCAGCCACACCATCTCGCGCGGCGCCTTGTACGAGCCATACCAGAGGCCACGGGCGATATGCACATAGACCACAGCCAAGAACATCGACGCGCCGTTGGCGTGCGCATAGCGGATGAACCAGCCCGCATTCACGTCGCGCATGATATGTTCGACGCTGTCGAACGCGATGCCCGCATTGGCCGCATAATGCATCGCCAGCACGATGCCGCTGACCAGCTGGATCGCCAGGAACATCCCGGCGAGCACGCCGAAGTTCCAGAAATAGTTGAGGTTGCGCGGCACCGGATAGCCCGCGCCGACCGCGTTGTAGACGAACCGCGGCAGCGGCAGCCGTTGGTCGACCCACTTCATCAGCGGGTTTTTCGGCTCGTAATGTTTTGCCCAGGGGAAGCTCATGCCATTATCCCTCAGCCGACCCGGATCACGGTGTCGGAAATGAACTCATAGGCCGGCACCTCGAGG
The DNA here is from genome assembly GCA_902826325.1 of uncultured Sphingomonadales bacterium. Lineage (GTDB taxonomy): Bacteria > Pseudomonadota > Alphaproteobacteria > Sphingomonadales > Sphingomonadaceae > Sphingomonas. Next base: position 6,408 of record CADEEK010000070.1, on the reverse strand, counting down.
TTGCGCGGCGCGGGGCCGGAACGGATGCGCCCGGCGGTGTCATAGGCCGATGCGTGGCACGGGCAGAAATAGCCGCCGAACGGCCCCCTGTTCTCGCCCTCGCCCGCGCCCAGCGGCACGCAGCCCAGATGGGTGCAGACGCCGAGCGTGATCAGCCAGTTTTCCTTGCCTTCCTTGGTGCGGTCGGCGAGCGTTTGCGGATCGCGCAGGTCGCTGACCGGCACTTCGTTCGCCTTGGCGATTTCGGCAGGCGTCAGGTTGCGGACGAACAGCGGCTGTTTGCGGAAGCTCGCCTTGATCGCCTGGCCCGGCTGGATCGCCGAAATATCAAGCTCGGTGGTCGACAGCGCGAGCACGTCGGCCGACGGGCTCATCTGGTTGACCAGCGGCAGCGCGATCACGCCGACGCCGACACCGGCAAACGCCACCGCGCCGATCGACATGTAATCGCGGCGGCGGGGATCGGCGGGCGCGTCAGGCGCTTCACCGGGAGGAACAGCTTCATCAAGCGTTGCCATGCATCAGCCCTTGCACTTCAAAAACCCCCAGGCGCTAAAGCGCCCATCTTTTGTCGGACGCCAAAGCGCCCGTTTGTCGTTGTCCGGGGCACGATCGCGCCCGTTCAACCGGTTGCGGCGAAACGTCGCTGCGCCGCGCCCAGCCGCCCGGTGCCCCCGGTGGCTGCGCGGCCTGATAGACGCCACATACCGGTTTTGCCAACCGCCTTTTTGCGCGGTCATTTGGCGCGGCTTGTGAAGCGGCGCCCGCTAATCTACCGGGGCGGCCATGCGCGTGGCCCTGTTCCAGCCCGATATCGCCGGAAATGTCGGCGCGGTCCTGCGGATCGGCGCCTGTTTCGCGACGCGCGTCGACCTGATCGAACCGATGGGCTTTGCCTGGGACGACAAGCGCGTGGCGCGTGCGGGGATGGATTATATCGACCATGTCGAAATCGCCCGCCACGCCAATTGGGCGGCGTTTTGCGAGAGCGTCGCGTCGCGCGTCGTGCTGTTCACCACCCGTGGCGCGATGCGGTTTGACGAAGCGCAATTCGCGCCCGACGATATTCTGCTGTTCGGATCGGAAAGCGCCGGCGTGCCCGATTTCGTGCACGATCGCGCCGACCTGCGCGTGAAAATCCCGATCGCAGCGGGCACGCGATCCTTGAACCTGGCGGTTTCGGCGGGCATCGCCCTGTCCGAAGCGCTGCGACAGACCAAAGGCTATCCCTGAATGATCGAACTCGACCCGCAACAGGCCATAGCGCGCGCATGGTTCGAATCGCTGCGCGACCAGATCTGCGCCGCGTTCGAGGCGATCGAGCGCGAGGCGGGATCGGACGCCGCGTTCGACTATATCGCCTGGGACCGCGCCGATCCGTCCGGCAAGGATGGCGGGGGCGGCGTGCGCGGGGTGATGAAGGGCCGCGTGTTCGAAAAGGTCGGCGTCAACGTTTCCACCGTCGGTGGCACGTTCGAGGGGGATTTCGCCAAGTCGATCCATGGCGCGGCAGACGATCCGCGCTTCTTCGCCACCGGGATCAGCCTGGTCGCGCACATGGCCAATCCGCACGTCCCCGCCGTGCATATGAACACGCGGTTCCTGGTCACGACCAAACGCTGGTTCGGCGGCGGCGCCGACCTCAACCCGCCCATTCCCTATGACGAGGATACCGCCGATTTCCATGCGGCGATGCGCGCCGCCTGTGATGCGCACGATGCCGGACATTATCCCCGGTTCAGCAAATGGGCCGAGGATTATTTCTGGATTCCCCATCGCCAGGTGCATCGCGGCGTCGGCGGCATCTTTTATGACCATCTCGCCAGCGACGATGCCGCCGCCTGGGACGCCAATTTCGCCTTTACCCAGGATGTCGGCCGCACCTTTCTCGACATCTTTCCCCGGATCGTGCGGCGGCGGATGGACACGGCGTTCACCGCGGCGGACAAGGCGCAGCAACTCGAATGGCGCGGCCGCTATGCCGAATTCAACCTGGTCCATGATCGCGGCACGCTGTTCGGCCTCAAGACCGGCGGCAATATCGATGCGATCCTGATGAGCCTGCCGCCGATGGCGACGTGGTCGTGACGCGAAAGGCTGTGTCATGCGCGCCCCAAGAGGCAGGCATCCGGCGTGTCGGCGTGCATCGCTGGCGGCCCTGGGTTTCTGCCTGCGCAGGAACACAGGTCGCAATAGCGTAACCCCATGGCGCTGATCGCCATCAAGCCCGGCGAGATTGCGGCGGTCGTCACCAGCCTGGAGATGCTGGAGCGGCCCCGCCCCCGCCCGCTGCCCGATTCGCCGCTGCGGCTGGTGCGGTGGGATCGACCGGCGCCCGACAAATATCGTGCGCTGTTCGCGCGGGTCGGCGCGCCATGGCTGTGGTTTTCGCGGCTGGTGATGGACGAACAGCGGCTGGTCGCGATCATCCACGACCCGGGCGTCGAGATCTTCGCGGTGGTCGACCCACGGGGGATCGAGATCGGCCTGCTCGAACTCGATTTCCGCGTCGCGGCGACGTGCGAGCTGTCATTCGTCGGGCTGGTCCCCGAACTGACCGGCCAGGGCCATGGCCGCTGGCTGATCGCGCAGGCGCTGATGCGGGCGTGGCGCAGGGATGTGACGCGGGTGTGGGTTCACACCTGCACGCTCGACCATCCCCATGCGCTCGGTTTCTATCGGGCGAGCGGGTTCGCGCCCTTTGCCCGGGCCATCGAAAGCTTTGCCGATCCGCGCCTGTCGGGGCATCTGCCGCGCGACGCGGCGCCTCAGATCCCGTTGCTCGATCCGGCCAGCCGCCGATAGATCGCGACGCGCACCAGCAGAAAGGCGACATAGGTCGCCGCCCCCGCCGCCGCGACCGGCACCAGCGCCACCGCCTGCACCCATTGCGCCCCGCCCGCCAGCGCAGTCAGCATCTGGGCGACGATCAACAGCGCCATCGCCCCCGATCCCGCGACGATCGCCACGCCCACGCCCAGCAGCGCGATGCGCCAGCCATTGCCGCTCGACAGGCGAAACCCGCGCTCGATCGCGGCGAACAGCCCCTGCTGCGGCGCGGCGGCATAGGCCGCGCCCATCATCCAGCTGCGCGCGAACAGATAGATGCCGGGAATGACGAACAGCGTGAAGCCGAGATTGATGATCGCCCCGGTGGCAAAGCCGAGCAGGACGAACGGCAACAGCCGCACCCCGGCGGCGACCAGCAATTCCCGCACCGTCATCTGCCGGTCGAGAAACAGTTTGAGCAGTGCCAGCGTGCCGAAATCGAGCATCACCGAGATCAGCAACAGCCAGACCATGTTGGCGCCATAGAATTGTTCGACCAGCCCGCGCACGTCTTCGGGCCGGGTCTGCTCGGTGATCGGCATGCCCGATGCCAGCATCGCCAGGGCAAGGATCGGCAGCAGGAACATGACCCCGGCGATACGGACGATCAGGTCGCGTTCGCCCCGCCACAGCGTCGCGGCGTCCGCCAGCACGCCGCCGATCGAAAGCCTCATCGCGCGGCCGCCGCCCCGCTCCGCGCGCGCAATGCCTCGAACAGCTTGGCGGTGAACGCCGCCGCCAGCACGGTAAAGCCGGTCGCCACCGCGCCGCCGACGATGGTCGTCAGCACCGTGGCGAGCGACAGTCCGTCCTCGCCCCGCCCCGCCACCAGATACATGATCGCGCCGAACGCCGTCGTCGCGGCCAGATTGGCCACGGTCGAGACCACCACATAGAGCAGCAGCACGCCGACGATCCGCCATGTCGCGCCGCGCGTCAGCGTCCAGGAGCGCCCGATCGCGCCGAGCGCCAGCCCCTCGTCCACCAGCGCGGGCAGCGCCACCGCCAGCCGCGCCATCGCCCACAGGATCAGCGGGAACAGGATGAGCAGGTAGAGGAAGATCCACAGGCCCGCCGACGACGGAATGCCGGGCATCGCCCCCGATCGCATCGCCGCGGTCAGATCGACGCCCGCGACCGCCAGAATGACCGGCACGGGCAGGATCGCGACCAGCATCGCCGCCAGAATGACGATCATCACCAGCAACGCCGCCGGAAAGCGCCGCGTCGCGGTCGCCCCCGCCGCCCGCGCCAGCGAGGGATCGAGCGCCAGCGCGGTGATCGCCAGCTGTCCCCAGAAACCGACCAGCGCCAGCACCAGCGACCCGATGCCCAGCCCCAGCGCCAGCCCCGTCCCCGCGCCCTGCTGCAACTCGCTGAAATTGCCGCTGATCACCGCCGGCACGAAAATCGCCAGCAGCGCAAGCGGCATCACGCTACCCAGATTGTCGCTCAAAAATTCGGCCGTCCGGTCCCAGACATTGCCCATGCTAATCATAGACTCACCCCTTGTGACGGATGGTTAGCGGATCGCGATGCGCCACGCCACAGGTTCGATACCCGGCTTGCGAAGCGACCGGCGCTGGCGCATCGGGGGCGCATGGCATCGCATGACGATATCGAATGGCGGGTCGCCCCGGGCCTTACCCCCTATACGCAGGCACTGGCGCAGATGGAGGCGCGGGTCGCGGGCATTCAGGCGGGCACGGCGGGCGAGCTGATCTGGCTGCTCGAACATCCGCCGGTCTATACGGCGGGCACCAGCGCCGATCCCGCCGAACTGATCGACCCGCGCTTTCCGGTGGTCGCGACCGGGCGTGGCGGCCGCTATACCTATCACGGGCCAGGGCAGCGGATCGGCTATGTCATGCTGAACCTGGCGCACCGGGCCAGGGACGTGCGCTGTTATGTCCACGCGCTCGAAGGGTGGGTGATCGCGGCGCTGGCAAGGTTCGACATCGCGGCGTTCCGCGCCGACGGACGGGTCGGCATCTGGACGCGCGACGGCGGGGCAGAGGCCAAGATCGGCGCGATCGGCGTGCGCGTCAAACGCTGGGTCACGATGCACGGCTTTTCGGTCAATCTCGACCCCGACCTGGCCGATTTCGGCGGAATCGTGCCCTGCGGCCTGCCCGACTATCCGGTGACGAGCGCGGCGGCGCTGGGAAAAACCGTTACATCGCAATCATTTGACGATGCCCTGTCGGCGACCTTTGCCGACTTTCTCGCCGCGCTGGACGGCGCGTGTCACAACAAGGGTTGAGGGGACTGGCGGAACCGGTTAGTTTCCCCGACGGTTTGGTGATCGGCACAGACGATCCCCTGTCCACAATCTAGGGAGTTTTTTGATGCGAGCATTCCTCACCAAGGCGGTTGCCGGTTCGATGATCGCCAGCGCGGCGCTGCTGGTTTCGGCCTGTGGCGAAACCACGGAGACCACGGTCGACAACACCACGGTCATGGATGTGAACGCCACCGATCCGGTGCTGGACGGCACCACCAGCGACAACATGACCATGGTCGACGGCGCGACCGGCAACGACATGGGCATGGCCGGGGACGAAGCCGACAACTCGATGTAATTCGCGATCCGGTTTTCGGGTTTCAGGGGCCGTCCGGCAATCCGGGCGGCCCTTTCGATTCAGCCGCATAGGCGCTAGAAGGACAAGTGCGGCGGCGAACCATATCGGCGTTACGGGTCCGTTCGGAACCGGAACAATTGTGGTCCAGAAACCGCTTGGGCGCGGGTTTAAAAGAAACTAATCGCTTTGCTGGTTGAGTGGCGTTTTTGAGAGGCTGTCTGGAATGATCGCGATGCGCAAATTGTCGGTGGCGGCGGCCACGATCGGCCTGTTCGGGGCGTTGCCGGCATCGGCGCAATTCTATTTCAAGGCGCCGAATATCGACAGCCCGCGCCTGACCGGCGCCGAACCCGGCATCCTGGCCCAGCCGCTGCCCGGCGCCAGCGCGGACGAACTGCGCGCCGCGCTGGTGTGGAACCTGCGCGCCGCGCTGAACGTCGCCGCGCTGCAATGCCAGTTCGCCCCAACGCTGCTGACGCTGCCCAATTACAACACGATCATCAAGGATCACGCGGTGGAGCTGAACAGCTCCTATGCCACGCTGACCAAATATTTCGTGCGGACGCACAAGACGGCGCGCGAGGGCCAGACCGCGCTCGATCAATATGGCACGCGCGTCTATACCAGCTTTTCGGCGGTCCATGCCCAGCTGACCTTCTGTGCCGCCGCGCACGACGCCTCGCAACAGGCGGTGTTCGCCGGACGCGGCAAATTCGGCGACGTCGCCGCCGAACGGCTCGGCGAAATCCGCAACAGCCTGAGCCGCTGGGGCGAACAGCAATTTTCGCGCACGCAATACAGCGCCTATGTCGGCCTGCCCCTGTTCGCCGACGAGAAATGCTGGCGCCGCGACATTTACACGCCGTCGCGCTGTAGCCGGAACTGAGGGCGCGGGGCTGGGGCGTGTTCTCTGTTGCTTTAGCGGGCTGCGCCCGCTGGTTTCCGCACCGGCCCGCTCCCCCACCCGGCCACCCATCGGCAGGATATTCTGGAATGG
>CADEEK010000069.1:6428-10511 GCA_902826325.1 uncultured Sphingomonadales bacterium | reverse complement strand
AATACGCCATAGACCGGCTCATGCACGCTGAACCGGTCGAGAAAGCCCGCGCCGCTGCCCGCCGAACGCAGCGCCACCTGTTCGCCATCGCCGATAGCAGGGGCGGGGGCGGACGGGGCGGGATAGGGATTGCCGACGCCGCTCGTTGCTGTGCCGCCATTCGCCGCCGCGTTGCCGCTGGCGGTCGGCGGCACCGGTCGCGCGGCATAGGCGACCGGGACGTAGCGCGCCTTGACGAACCCGCCGGGTGCGACGCTGGCGGCGGCGGCGGGCAGGCGTTCGAGCACCAGCCGCGTGCCGTCCGCCGCCGTCACCTCGATCCGGCGCGGTCCCTCAGCGGGCAGCGGCGCGGCGCCTTCGTTGATCAGGATCACCTCGACCCCGCGCAGCGCCTCGCGCTCGCTCGCCGGTTGCGCGGGGATGGCGCGAAGCTGCGCCGTCGCGGGACCGGCGATCGCAAGGGCGGGCAACAGGGCGAGACAAAGGGGTTGCATCGATGCCGAGCGATGCCAGCGTGATGCGACAATTGCGAGTCCGAAACGCCGTCTATTTGCCATTGGCCTTTGCGCCTCCGCCGCCTAGATTGCGGCAACCCGACCGCCGTGCGGAATCGGGCGTTGCGGGAGGATCTAGATATGAAGACGCTGTTCATCGCCCTGACGCTGGCCGCCGTGCCGGTCGCGCCCGTCTCGATCGCCTGGTCGGCGGTCCCGGCCCAGGATGATGCCGCCGCCGACGCCAAGCCCGAAACCGCTGCGGCGAAATTCAATCTCGATACGCCGGTTCAGGACATCGTCGCCGATGAACAGGCCAAGGCCGCGCTGGGGGCCAATCTGCCCGGCGTCACGACGCACGAATCCTATGAGTCGTTCAAGGGCATGAGTCTCAATCAGCTGTCGACCTATGCCCCCGACCTGCTGACCCCCGAAGTGCTCGCCAAGGTCGAAAAGGGCCTTGCCGAAGTGAAGTGACCGCGCCCCCTGTCGTTACGCGAAGGCGGGTGCGGTTCGCCTATCGCGACGACGGATGTTCCGCACGGCGATAGCGGAAATACCAGACTTCATGGCCTTGCCGTCGCGCCTTGCGTTCATAGCGGGTTTCCGGCCAGTCGTCGGGGCGAGCCTGAAAGTGGGCGGCGGTTTGCGCCTGCCAGATGAAGTCCGCCCGCTGTGCCATCACCATCATCGCCCAGCGGCAATAGACGGGATCGTCGGTGCCCAGCCGGAATTCGGCGCCGGGTTTCAGCTTGGCCGCGATCAGGTCGAGCGGGCCGTGATTGACCATCCGGCGCTTGGCATGCCGCGCCTTTCGCCACGGATCGGGGTGGAGCAGATAGAGCCTTGAAAGGCTGGCGTCGGGCAGGCGTTCGATGACGTCGAGCGCATCGCCCATATGCAGCCGGACATTGGCCAGCGCGCCATCGCGGATATGGCCGAGCGCGCCGACCACGCCGTTGAGAAAGGGTTCGCAGCCGATAAAGCCGTGATCCGGGCGCATCGCCGCCTGTCCGGCGAGATGCTCGCCCGCGCCGAACCCGATTTCCAGTTCCAGCGGACGGTCATCGCCGAACAGCGTCGCGGCGTCGATCGGGCCGCTCGGCGGCACGGCGACCTGCGGCAACAGCGTTTCGGCCAGCGCCGCCTGCCCCGCGCGCAGCTTGTGCCCCTTGGCACGTCCATAGAGGCGACGGATGGAGACGGGATCGTTCATCCTGCGCGTCTAATTTTCCCGACCGCATTCGGCAATGGCGCGCGGATGTCGCCATTCCCCGAAAGCGACTTCAAAAAAGATGCAAATGATTCGCAACAGCGTTGACATTGCGAACCACTCGCAATAGCGGAGGGCCCGTAATCAACAAGGGGCCAACATGACACCGACATCCGATGCCAGCCGCAAGGCGGCGCCCGCCTTCCTCGCCCTTGCCGCGATCGGCTTTATCGCGACCGCCAGCGATGCGCGGGCCGCCGATCCGGTCGATCCGGCCGATCCGGCGGCGCAGGAACGCGACCGGATAGTGGTCACGGGGCAGGACATGAAGTCCGAACAGGAAGGCCCCAAATCGACCCGTCCGGTGCGCGATACGCCGCAAACGGTGACGATCATCACCAACAAGACGATCGAGGAACAGAATCTGCTCACCCTGCGCGATGTGCTGTCGACCGTGCCCGGCATCACCTTTGGCGCGGGCGAAGGCGGTGGCGGCTATGGCGATTCGATCGTGCTGCGCGGCTTTTCGGCGAATACCGACATCACCCAGGACGGCGTGCGCGACAGCGCGCAATATAGCCGCACCGATTCGTTCAACCTCGAACAGCTGGAGGTCGTGAACGGCGCCAATTCGGTCTATGGCGGGTCGGGTTCGGTCGGCGGATCGGTCAACATCGTGACCAAGCGGCCCCAGGCCCAGGACGCCACCACCGTCACCGGCGGCGTCGGCACCGATCGCTATTATCGCGGCACGCTCGACACCAATCATCGCGTCAGCGACCTGATCGCCGTCCGGTTGAACGCCATGGTCCACCGCAACGACGTGCCGGGCCGCGACTGGGAGAAATATGAACGCTGGGGCGTCGCACCGTCGGTCAAGATCGGCGCGGACGGGCCGACCAGCCTGACACTGACCTATCTGCATCAGGAGGATATGAACCTGCCTTCCTATGGCGTTCCCTTCTATATCGGCGGCGGCAATGCCGGGCCGATCGCGGGCGTCGATCGCAGCAGCTATTTCGGCTTCCGCAACATGGATACCCAGGAGATCAACGTCGATCAGGCAACGGCGATCTTCGACCATGCGTTCAGCGATCGGTTGAGCGTGCGCAACCTGACCCGCTGGCAGGATGTGCGCCAGCTTTCCATCGTCAACCCGCCCCAGGGCATTTTCTGCCTGACCGGCGGCGTGACGGCGGACGGCGTCGCCTGTGCCCCGGCGGGCTTCTATCAGCCGAGCGGCCCGCGCGGCACGCTGCGCGATACGCGCAACCAGCTGATGTATAACCAGACCGATTTCCGCGCGGTCGCCGATACCGGCGGGATCGAACATACGATCGTGCTCGGCGTATCGGCCAGCTGGGAGAAATATTTCCTCGACAGCGGCAATGTGCAGCGCAATCCGGACGGGTCGGCGCCGGCCTATCCGCTGATCAACATCGCCAATCCCGATGCGGTGGTGACGGGTCCTGCGGGCTTTGCCTATGGCAGCAACGTCTATACCGGTCCGGTCAACTATATCCCCAACCGGCGCGACCATGGCGAGCTGGAAAACTATGCCATCTATCTGTTCGACACGGTGGCGTTCGGCGACCATTTCGAACTGAATGGCGGCGTCCGTTATGAACGCAACAAGGGCTGGTATCGCCGTGACGCGATCGCATCGTCCGGCGCCAATATCGGCGAACTGACCACCGGCACCCGCTTCGACAATGCCGACAATCTGTTCTCCTATCGCGTCGGCCTGGTCTACAAGCCGGTGGAGGCGGTCAGCATCTATGCCGCCTATTCCAATTCGCGCACCCCGTCCAAGACGTCGGTCAACGGATCGTGCGATGCGGCGACCTGCAATGTCGCACCGGAAAGCGCCAAACTCTATGAAATCGGCATCAAGGCCGAAACGATGGGCGGGCGCCTGTTGCTGTCGGCATCGGCATTCCGCAACGAACGCGACCAGTATAAGGTCGACAGCGGCGATCCCCTCATCCCGGCGGAACAGCTCGACGGCAAGGCGCGGGTCGACGGCATCGCGCTCAGCGCCATCGGCCAGATCACGCGCAACTGGTCGATCACCGCCAACTACACCTATCTCGACAGCGAGGTGCTGCGTTCGATCACGCGCAATTCGCCGCCGGGAACGATCGATCCGCAGGCGGGCAATCCGCTGACGAACACGCCCGAACATTCGGGCAGCCTGTTCACCACCTATCGGCTGCCGTTCGGTGTCACGGTCGGCTACGGCATGACCTATCAGGGCAGCTTCTTCCTCAACACCTCGGTCGCGACGCTGTATCGGGTGCCCGATTACATGATCCACAACGCCTTTGTGTCGTGGCAGGCGACGCCGAAACTGTCGTTGCAGCTCAACGTCAAGAA
>CADEEK010000069.1:0-6328 GCA_902826325.1 uncultured Sphingomonadales bacterium | reverse complement strand
CCTTTGTGTCGTGGCAGGCGACGCCGAAACTGTCGTTGCAGCTCAACGTCAAGAACTTCACCGACACCGAATATTATACCCGCATCCGCAACAACGCCTCGACCAGCGTCGGCTGGGCGACGCCGGGGGATGCACGTGCGGCGGTGCTGTCGGCAAGCTACCGCTTCTGAACAAGGGGGAGGCGCGGGTTTCGGTCCGGATTTTGTCCAGGCCGTTGCCCGCGCCTTTCGCTTGTGGCTAACACCCATCATGCTGATCGCGATTCCCGACCTGCTCGACCCAACGCTGCTCGCCCGCCTGCGTGGGATTATCGACCCGGCCGAATGGGTCGACGGCAATGTGACGTCGGGCAGTCAATCGGCATTGGCCAAGAAGAACGAACAATTGCCCGAGGGCAGCCCGGCAGCGCGTGAGGCCGGGGCGATCATCCTCGATGCGCTGGGCCGTTCGCCGCTGTTCTTCGCCGCGGCGCTGCCGCTCAAGGTGTTTCCACCGCTGTTCAACCGCTATGGCGAGGGACAGGCGTTCGGCACGCATGTCGACAATGCGATCCGTATTCAGCGCGGCAGCGATTTCCGCATCCGCAGCGATCTGTCCGTCACGGTGTTTCTGGAAGACCCGGCGGCCTATGACGGCGGCGAGCTGATCGTCGAGGACCGGTTCGGCGCGCAGCGGGTGAAACTGCCCGCCGGTCATGCCATCGTCTATCCCTCGTCCAGCCTGCATCATGTCACCCCGGTGACGCGCGGGGCGCGGGTGGCGAGCTTTTTCTGGCTGCAATCCATGGTCCGCGACGATGGCGAGCGCCAGATCCTGTTCGGCCTCGACCAGAATGTGCAGCGGCTGACCGCCGAACGCGGCGGCGCCGACCGGTCGGTGATCGAACTGACCGGCGTCTATCACAATCTGCTGCGCCGCTGGGCCGATGCCTGAGGTATGGGGCATGATGCGACCGTGCTTCACCCCCACCCCGTCACCCCGGCCTTGAGCCGGGGTCCCGCTTCTTCACCCGCCTCGCCATAGCGGGACCCCGGCTCAAGGCCGGGGTGACGAGCGGTGTTGGCTAGCGCGATATGGGCAAGCCGATCGCCCGCGCCGCCATCCGCTCAATCCAGCATCGCCGCCAGCGCGGGTGACACCAGTTCGCGCACCCCCGCGCCCTCGCGCACCAGCATCAGCGCCGCCAGCCCCTCGCGCGCGGCCAGCGCCATCCCATCGTCCGGACCCAGCACGGTAAGCGCGCTGGCCCAGCCATCGGCGATCATGCAGCGCGCATCGATCACCGTCACCGACACCACGCCATTGGCGACCGGGCGGCCGGTGCGCGGGTCGATCGTATGCGCGTGGCGCGTGCCCGCGACGTCGAAGCCGCGCCGGTAATCGCCGCTGGTCGCGATGGCGAGACCGTGGAGCGCGACGCGCAACGGCACCTGCGCCATGCCGGGGGGCGGTTCGACATCGGTCCACCAGGGCTGGCCATCGGGCTGCACGCCCGATCCCGACAGCTCGCCGCCGACCTCGACCAGAAAGTCGGTGCAGCCGCGCTGGCGCAGCGCCGCGCCCAGCGCATCGACGGCATAGCCCTTGGCGATACCCGACAGGTCGAGCCGGACGGGTCGATCGCGGCGCAGGCGCAGCAACAACGGATCGAAGTCGATCGCGGCGACCCCGCCATGCCCGTGCGCGGCGGCGATTTCATCATCGGCGGGCAGGTCGTCGCGCGGCCCCGGCGGGCCAAAGCCCCACAGATCGGCAAGCGCCCCCATCGCCGGGTCGAACGCGCCCGCGCTGCGCGTCGCAATGTCCAGCGCGGCGCGCATCACCTCTGCAAAGTCGGGGCCGATGCGGTGCCAGCCGCCGGGTGCCGCGTGGTTGAACCGGCTGATCTGCGAACCGGCCTGCCAATGGCTCATCTGCGCGATGACATTGTCGCACACCGCCTCGATCGTCGCGCGGGCATCGGCGGGCGCATCGACGATCCGCGCCGACCAGACGGTCCCCATCGTCTCGCCATCCAGCCGCGTCACCGACGCGCTGGCATCGCGGCGGTGAAAGGCCGCGGCGGAAATGACCGGCGGCACCGCGATGCGCGGGACGCCGCCGGTCGGGGGGGAGGGGGGTGCGATCAGGGCGCCTGAACTTCCAGCGTCGTCACATAGCTGGCACGGCGACCACCCGTGGCAGGGGCGTCCTCATCCTCGTCGCGTTCGGGACGCGGGGTGGTGACATTGACCCAGTACATGCCGGGTTCGCCCCATTTGATCGTCACCCTGCCATCGGCGCCGGTTTGCAGATTCTGCTGGTGCAGCTGATCGCGATAGCGGATGCCACCGGGGATGACGGTGACGTTGAGCGCCGCCCCCGGCTTGCCGTCGAGCAGGAATTGAAAGGTCGCATCTTCGCCGCTGACCAGATCGTTGGGGTGGCTGACCGGCACCAGTTCGATGCCCTTGCCCGTGGACTTGAACACGGTTTCGGTCGGTTCGCCCGCGGTCACGAAAATCTCGTTGCGGCTGCTGCTCTGGGTGGTGCGGACATCGGTCGCGCCTGCGGGAATCGCGGCGGCCAGCGTTTCGGCGGTGGTGCCGCGCGGCAGCCGCTTCTGTTCGCCGTTCAGCATATAGCTGCCCATCACGCCCTCGCTGGCGTAAAAGATCTTGTAGGTGCCGCGCTGCTTGATCTGCACGTCGAACACGGTGCGATAACGGCCCTGTGCCTTGTTCTTGACCTCGCCCGCGCTGCCGTCGGGCAAAATCACCTGCGGATCGCCGCGCAACGGCTGATGCTCGAAATAGAACAGGTCGTTGGAGACGGCGGCATCGACCGTCACCCACACATCATCGCCCTGGCCCGACACCACGGTCATCGACGGCAGCATCCATTGCCGGTGCGCCTGCACGCTGGCGGGGATGGCGACCGCCAGCGCGGTGGCGGCGATCAACAGGTTGCGCATCTTCATCATCGGATTCCCTTTGTCTGGCATTGCGTTCAGCGCTTGACGGTCAGCGTCACGGCGCCAAGTTCGGTCTTGCCCGCCGCGCGCGCGGTGCCGCCGGCCGGCAGGGTGAAGGGCAGGCGCACCAGTTCGCGCCCGCCGACCTCGCGTGCCGCTTCGACCACCAGCGTGTAATTGCCCGCGCCCAGCGCCGGGGTCGGGCCGCGTCCGGCGGTAAAGGTCAGCCGGTGCGTGCCCGGCGCCTTGGTCGCGCCGCTGACGCCCGCCGCAGGAAAACGCATGCCGCGGCCCGAGGCGCGCCACCATTGGCGGATGTCGCGCAGCCATTTGGTGCCTTCGTTCGCCTTCAGGTCGACATCATACCAGACGGCGAGCGAGGTCTTGGCCCCGCCCTCCTTCTCCAGCCAGATCGCGACATAGGGGCGGTGATATTCGGCGACGGTCAGGCGCGGGATGGTGACGCTCAGTTCCAGCGTCTGCGCGCTCGCCATGCCCGGCGCGAACAGGCCCGCGCCGATCGCGGTGGCGGTCAATCCGGTAAGGCGAAGCTGCATCGATCGATATTCCTTCAATGGATGAAAAACAGGGCGAGGATGGCGGGGATGACCAGGCCCGCGATCACCAGCGGCCAGGTGCTCGGGCGATTTCTGGCGTGCATCTGCAACAGCACCAGGCCGGTCAGCGAAAAGACGATGCAGGCAAGGACGAAGATGTCGATGAACCATTTCCACACCGTCCCGGCATTGCGCCCCTTGTGCAGGTCGTTGAGCCACGCGATCCAGCCGCGCGAGGTGGTTTCGGTGGTGATCGCCCCGCTCGCCCGATCGATCGCTACCCAGCCATCGCCGCCCGGACGCGGCAGCGCGAGATAGATTTCGTCGGCCGACCATTCGGCGATGCCCGATGCGCGCTTGACCGACAGATTGTCCTCGACCCAGTCGGCGACCGGGGCGGGCAGCGGCTTCTTGCTGTCATCGGCATCGTCGGGCGCGATCTGCGCGAGCAGCGGTGCGGGCAGCTGCGCGCTTTTTTCGACCACCGTCGGCGACCCTTCGATCTCCGCCGCGTGATTGAGCGTGAACCCGGTGATCGCGAACAACAACAGCCCGATCAGGCTGATCGCGGAACTGACCCAATGCCAGGTGTGAAGCTGTTTCAGCCAAAAGGCCTTGCGGCTGCGCCTCTGGGTTGCCGCTTTGGTCGTGCCATGCATTGCGAGGGGGTGATTCCAGCGTTCGAGTTCACCCCCGAACTAACGCGAACGATTCGCAATTGCAACGCTGAGTTGATGACGTGCGGGTTCGATTCGGGTATCCGCTGCGGCGCGCCGTCCTAGTCCGGATCGGTCTCGATCGCCGGACGTGCCGGACCGGCGGGCACGGGGCCGCGCAGCGCACGGGCCAGCGCGTCGCGGTCGAGCGCACCGTCCCATCGTGCCACCACCACTGTCGCGACGGCATTGCCGATGAAATTGGTCAGGCTGCGGCATTCCGACATGAACCGGTCGATCCCCAGGATCAGCGCCATGCCCGCCACCGGCACGCTCGGCACGATCGACAGCGTCGCGGCCAGCGTGATGAACCCCGCGCCGGTCACGCCCGCCGCCCCCTTGGACGAGATCATCGCGATGGCCAGCAGCGCGATCTGATCCCCCAGCGACAGGTCGACATCGCACGCCTGGGCGATGAACAGCGCGGCGAGCGTCATATAGATGTTGGTGCCGTCGAGGTTGAACGAATAGCCGGTCGGCACGACCAGCCCGACGACCGATTTTTCGCACCCCGCGCGCTCCATCTTGTCCATCAGGCTGGGCAGCGCGCTTTCGGACGAGGAGGTGCCGAGCACCAGCAACAGTTCGGCGCGCAGATAGCGGATCAGCGCAAAGATCGAAAAGCCCGCCAGCCGCGCGACGATGCCGAGGATCACGATCACGAAGATCAGCGATGTCAGGTAAAAGGTCGCGACCAGCCCCGCCAGATTGGCGAGCGATTCGATGCCATATTTGCCGATGGTGAACGCCATCGCCCCGAACGCGCCGACCGGCGCCGCGCGCATCAGGATGCCGACCAGCCTGAATACCACCAGGCCGATCCGTTCGAGCATGTCGCGCACCGGCGCCGCAGGTTCGCCGACCATCGACAACGCAATGCCGAACAGGATCGCCACCAACAGCACCTGCAACAGCGATTCGCCCGCCAGCGCGGACACCAATGTCGTCGGGATCACCGCGAGCAGGAATGCGGTGATGCTCGAATCCTGGGCCTTGGCGACATAGGTGTCGACCGCGCCGGTATCGAGCGTCGCGGGATCGATATTCATGCCCGCGCCCGGCTGCACCGTATTGGCGACGATCAGCCCGACGATCAGCGCCAGCGTCGAAAAGAACAGGAAATAGGCGAATGCCTTGCCCGCAACGCGCCCGACCGCGCGCAATTGCGTCATCCCGGCAATGCCGGTGACGAGGGTGAGGAAGATCACCGGGGCGATGATCATCTTGACCAGCTTGATGAACGCATCGCCCAGCGGCTTGAGCGCCTCGCCGGTGCCGGGCCAGAAATAGCCGATCGCCACCCCGGCGGCGATCGCGATCAGCACCTGGACGTAAAGCTGACCCAACAGCGCGCCGCGCGGCGGAAGCGGATCGGACGAATATTCGCGTGCGACGGCCATCCGATCCCTTTCCCCCTCCGTCCGGCCCGACCCGGCGGCGTCAGGCGAGCGCCACCGCCCGCGCGCCCTGTGGTCCTAGCTGCCGACCCATTCGGCGACCTGCGTCGCGACCTGGTTCGCGGCTTCGTTCAGCGCTTTGCCCGCCGATGCGGCGCCGAGCGCGCCGATCGGCACCCGCGCCTGGAACCGCCGCTTTTCGAAGGTCGGCGCAACCCTCGCGCCCGTCGCCGCCGGACGTTCGCGCAGCAGCGTCGCGTCAAAGGTGACGACCGCCTCCAGCGTGTCGGCATCGATGCCGAATGCGCGCAATTCGCCGCCGATCCGCGCGCCGGGGTCGGACAGCGACTGGCGGGTGGTCAGCACCACGCGCCCGGTTCTGGCCGAAATCGTATCGCCGAGCAGGCGCGCGAACAGCCGGTTGGGCGATTCGACCCATTGCGCGTCCTTGAGATAAGCGACGCTGGTATCGCCCGCGCGGACCGGCACCCGCGCCACCGCCAGTTCCTGCGGCACGCTGGGCACCGCGACAGTGATCGAACGGGTCGTCGCCGAACTGCGCGTCTCGCCGACCGCGACCGCCGCGTCGGACGACAGCGTCAACAGCGAGGGCGGCGGTTCGGCGCCGAACTTGATACAGCCGGCAAGGCTCAGCAGCAGCAGGGGGGCGAGGGTTTTCATCATCGCGCTCACTTCTTCTTGGGC
>CADEEK010000068.1 GCA_902826325.1 uncultured Sphingomonadales bacterium | reverse complement strand
CCACGCCAGCACGACCGCCACCGTCATCGCCACCGCCAGCGGCCCGACATAGCGCTGCAGTTCCTCGAAATGCAGGCCAAGGATCAGCCCCGCATAGGCCAGCACCGCATTCCAGATCGCGCTGCCCGCCACGGTCGCCAGCAGAAAGCGCGGCAATCCCATGCGCGTCATCCCGGCGGGCAGCGAAATCAAGGTGCGAAAGGTCGGCAGGAAGCGGAACACGAACACCACCCACAGCCCATGCCGGACGAAAAAGCGATGCAGCGCCTCGACATCGGCCCAGCGCAGCGTCAGCCAGCGACCGTGCCGATCGACAAACGGCTTGAGCCGCGCATAGCCGATCCACCGCCCGACCCCATACCAGAACAGATTGCCCAGCGTCGTGCCGGCGGTCGCCACGATCAACAGCGGCGTCATCGCCATGTCGCCGCGCGCCACCGCCATCCCGCCAAAGCCCATGATGACCTCCGACGGCACCGGCGGCACGACATTTTCGAGCACCATCAGCACGAAAATGCCGAAATAGCCGCCCCAGGCGATCAGGTTGAGGATGAATTCGGTCATGCAAAGCGCCGCCGTCGCCGAGCATTGTTTCCGTCATCCCCGCGCAGGCGGGGATCCATTGGCGCTGCTTTGGTGGTGGGATTCGCTCGGCCGCCCATAATCGACCTCCCCCCACGCGGGGGTAACGCCGGAACAGCCAAGCTCACTTGCCGCGCGCCGCCACCCGTGCCTCGATCGCGTCCCAGATCATGCCGGCGGTATCCGTCCCGTTGAACCGGTCGATCGCGACGATCCCGGTCGGCGATGTCACGTTGATTTCGGTCAGCCATTCGCCGCCGATCACGTCGATCCCGACAAAGATCAGCCCGCGCGCCTTCAATTCCGGGCCGAGCGCCGCGCAGATTTCCGCCTCGCGCGCGGTCAGTTCGGTCTTTGCCGCCGTGCCGCCGACGGCGAGGTTGGAGCGGATTTCGCCCTCCCCCGGCAGCCGGTTGACCGCACCCGCCACCTCGCCATCGACCAGCACGATGCGCTTGTCGCCCTTGGCCACGCCGGGCAGGAATGCCTGCACCATATGCGGCTCGCGATAGGCGGTGTTGAACACTTCGATCAGCGAGGACAGGTTGGCGCCGTCGGCATCGATCTTGAAGATCGCCTTGCCGCCATTGCCGTGCAACGGCTTGACGACGATCGCGCCATGTTGGGCCAGGAACGCCTTCGCCTCGTCGACGCTGCGGGTGATCAGCGTCGGCGGCATGAAGCGCGCGAAATCGAGCACCCAGACTTTCTCCGGCGCATTGCGCACGCTGGCCGGATCGTTGACCACCAGCGTCCGGTCGGCAATCCGCTCAAGCAGATGCGTGGCGGTGATATAGCCGAGGTCGAACGGCGGGTCCTGCCGCATCAGCACGACATCGGCCTGTTCGCCCAGATCCAGGCTGACCGCATCGCCAAAGCTGAAATGATTGCCCTCGACCCGCTGCACCGTCACCGGATGCGCGCGCGTCCATACCCGCCCATCGGCATGGTTCAGATCCTCGGGCGCATAATGGAACAGCCGGTGCCCGCGCGCCTGCGCCGACAGCATCAGCGCAAAGGTCGAATCGCCCGCGACATTGATCTGGTCGAGCGGGTCCATCTGCACGGCGACGGTAAGCGGCATGGGCGTTCCTTATCGGTTGGCGCTCAGTTAGGGACGCGAAGGCCGATTGTCATCCGATCCGAACATTCTCGATGTTTCGAGAATGTCACCCGATCCACGCATTCTCGATATGCCGGGGCCGCACGCCGGGGGCGAGCAGCAACACGTCGACGCGAATATCCTCGCCCCGGGTCGCATAGCGCGGCATCAGATATTCCGCCGCCGCCGCGACCCGCGCCAGCCGGTGCGCATCGATCGCGAAATCGAGCTCGGCGGCGCTTCTGCGCGTCTTGACCTCGACAAAGGCGATCAGCGCGCCGCGCTTCGCCACCAGATCGACCTCCCCCGCCGCCGTCCGCACCCGCCGGTCGAGAATCCGCCACCCGCGCAGCCGCAGATACCAGGCGGCGCGCGTTTCCCCGTCGCGCCCCGCCTGTTCCGCCGCGCGACGATCACGCGCCACCCGCGTCACCCTCACCCTTCAACGCCATCGCCCGCGCATAAAGCGCCTTGCGGTCCAGTCCCAGCCGCCTGGCCACCTCTCCCGCCGCCTTGGACACCGGCAGGCGGGTCAGCGCCTCGGCCAGTGCCACATCGGCGTCCTCGACGCTCGCCGGCGGCGCGTCGCCCGGCGGCGCGACGACGATCACGATCTCGCCCTTGGGCGGCGCATCGGCATAGCGGGCGGCAAGGTCGGTCAGGCTGCCGGTCACACATTCCTCGAACTTCTTGGTGATCTCCCGCGCCACCGCCGCCTCGCGATCGCCCAGCCCGTCGGCCAGCGCCGTCAGCGTCGCCGACAGGCGCGGCCCCGATTCGTAGAACACCAGGGTGGCGCGAATCGCCGCCACCTCGCCAATCGCCTCGCCCTTCGCCTGCTGTCTCGCGGGCAGAAACCCCATGAACAGGAACCGGTCGGTGGGCAGCCCCGCCAGCGTCAGCGCCGCGATCCCCGCACACGGCCCCGGAATCGTCACCACGGCATGCCCCGCCGCGCGCGCATCGCGCACCAGCTTGTAACCGGGGTCGGAAATCAGCGGCGTCCCGGCATCGGACACCAATGCCACCGCCTCACGCCCCATCCGCGCAACCAGCCCCGGCCTCACCGCCTCGGCATTATGGTCGTGATAGGGGGTCATCGGCCGTTTTGCGCCCAGATGGCGGAACAGTCCGGCTGTCACACGGCTGTCCTCAACCGCAACCACATCGGCGTTCAGGAGTATTTCAGCCGCGCGCGGCGACAGGTCGCGAAGATTGCCGATCGGGGTCGCGACGATGTAGAGGCCGGGCGGAAGAACAGAATCCATCGGGGAATGTCATGGCAGAGGCAGCAGTCAAATCGCAACCGGGCATCGTCACCGCCATCCGCGCGTGGGTGGTCGCCGGCGCCATGGCGCTGTCCGCCTGCGTCGCGCCGTCCGGCCCGCCGCCTGCGCCCCCGCCCCCGCCGGTCGGGCCGGTCAAGCCGCCGGTCGGCCCGGTCCGCCCCGGCATTCCCGAAGAAGACCGCACGCGCCATCGCGTCGCGCTGCTCGTCCCGCTGTCGGGCGTCAATGCGGGTGTCGGGCGCAGCCTCGCCAACGCGACCCAACTCGCCATCCTCGATACCAAGGCAGAGGATGTCCGCATCACCACCTATGACACGGCGCTCGGCGCCACGACGGCGGCACAGCGCGCGCTGGCCGATGGCAACAAGCTGATCCTGGGTCCGTTGCTGGCCGAGGACGCGCGCGCGATCGCCCCGATCGCACGCCGCGCCGCGGTGCCCGTGCTCAGCTTTTCCAACGACAGCGGCGCGGCGGGCAACGGCACCTTCATCATGGGCTTTTCCCCCGCCCAGTCGATCGAGCGCGTCGTCGATTATGCGCGGCGCAGCGGGATTACCGACTTTGCCGGGCTGATGCCCACCGGCCTTTATGGCGAACGCGCCTCGACCGCCTTCCTGCGCGCGGTGGAAAGCGCGGGCGGCAAGGTTACGGCGCTCGAAACCTATAATCGCGGCGCCCCGGCGATGAACGCGGCGATCGGCCGCCTCGCCCGCTCGCCCTTTCAGGCGGTGCTGATCGCCGACAGCGCAACTGGCGCGGTGGCGGCGGTCCCCGGTATCCGCCGCGCCAGCCCGACCGCGCGCATCCTTGGCCCGGAATTGTGGAACAGCGATTCGGGGATCGGCGGGATGACCGCGCTCAACGGATCATGGTTCGCCAGCGTGTCGGACAGCTATTACCGCCAATATGCGACCAAATATCGCGCCCGGTTCGGCACCGCGCCCTATCGCCTGTCGACGCTGGGCTATGACGCCGTGCTGCTGACCGTGCGGATCGCGCGGCAATGGCGCCCCGGCGACGCCTTTCCGGCCAGCCGCCTGACCGATGGCGATGGTTTTGCGGGCCTGGACGGCGCCTTCCGCTTCGGCCGCGACGGCATCGCCGAACGCGCGCTGGAGGTGCAGGAAGTGCGCGGCGGCACCACCGTAACCGTATCCCCCGCACCACGCGCCTTCGGGCGGTAGCGTTTGTTGGGAAGCGGCACCGGCGAGTCTTTGTCAGGTTGCCGCACCGGCCCGCTCCCCCACCCGGCCACCCATCGGCAGGATATTCTGGAATGGGTGGCCGGGTGGGGGAGCGGGCCGGTGCGGCAACCGGTTCAGCTTCGCTGAACCAAAGACTCCACCAGCACGATCTCGCGCAATATCGCCTCCAGCACCGGCATCCCGGCGGCGGTGACGCGCAGGCGATCGGGCGCACGCGCGACCAGCCCCTGCGCCGCCAGCCGGTCGATCGCGGACACATCGAGGCGCGCGACATCGATCCGCCGCAAATCGACCCCCTCGGCCAGCCTGAGGCCCATCACCAGCGCTTCGGTCGTCGCTTCATCGGGCGTCAGCGCGGTTTCGCCTTGCATCCCATGGCCATTGCGCGCCACAGCGCCGATCCAGTTTTCCGGCTTTTTGTGGCGCAGCGTCGCCATCCCGCCCCGCCGCCCATGCGCACCGGGACCGATCCCGGCATAATCGGTATAGCGCCAGTAAGCGAGATTATGGCGGCTCTCCGCCCCCCGCCGCGCATGGTTGGACACCTCATAAAGCGGCAGCCCCGCCGCAACCGTTGCCGCCTGCGTCGCGTCCCACAGATCGGCGGCCAGATCCTCGTCGGGAATCGTCAACTCGCCCTTCGCCGCCAGCGTCGCAAAGCGTGTTCCCGGCTCGATCGTCAGTTGATAGAGCGACAGATGCTCGGTCCCGAACGCCAGCGCCCGCGCCAGTTCCGCTTCCCATGCGGCCACGCCCTGCCCCGGCCGCGCATAGATGAGGTCGAAGCTGACCCGCGCGAAATGGCGCTGCGCCGTCGCCAGCGCCGCCAGCCCCTCGTCCACCCCATGCGCCCGCCCCAGAAACGCGAGCGCCGCATCGTCCAGCGCCTGCAACCCCAGCGACACGCGATTGACCCCGGCGGCGGCCAGATCGGCGAACCGCGCCGCCTCGACCGACGACGGATTGGCCTCCAGCGTCAACTCCAGCCCCTCGACCGGCAACCAATGGTCGCACGCCCCCGCGATCACCGCCGCGACGGTCGCGGGCGGCATCAGCGATGGCGTGCCGCCGCCGAAAAAGATCGATCCCAGCCGCCGTCCCGGCAACATCGCCGCCTCATGCGCCAGATCGGCAAGCAACGCCTTGCGCCACGCATCCTGATCCACCACATCGCGAACATGGCTGTTGAAATCGCAATAGGGGCATTTGGAAACGCAAAAGGGCCAATGGACATACAGCGCCAGCGGCGCGTCATCGGGTCGGGCGACGTTCATCTCGCCCGCGCTATGCGCGTGTTGAAGGCGATCGGAAAGATGCTGTTGCTCCCCCTGCTGTTTCTCGCCCCGCTGTCCCTGGCCGCCTGTTCGCCGCCCGACGCGACGCCGCAGCGCGTGGTCGAACCGCGCCCGTTCGACGAACCCGCCAGGCGCGACGACGCGCTGATGCGGCGCACGATGCTGACGATGCACAATGACGCGCGGGCGGCAGTCGGCATGGCCGACCTTGCCTGGGACACGGCGCTCGCCCGCGACGCACAGGCTTATGCGCAGCAGCTGGCGCGCACCGGACGGTTCGAACATTCGCCCCAGCCGCGCGGTAATCCCAATCAGGGGCCCAATCAGGGGCCCAATCAGGGCGAAAATCTGTGGACCGGCACCCGCGACGCCTATCGCTATACCGAAATGGCGCAGCACTGGATCGACGAACGGCGCGATTTCGTGAACCGCCCGGTGCCCGGTGCCAGCAGGACGGGCAAATTCGGCGATGTCGGCCATTATACCCAGATCGTCTGGCGAACGACGACCCATGTCGGCTGCGGCTTCGCGTCGAACCGGCGCGACGATTATCTCGTCTGTCGCTACACGCCCGCAGGCAATGTCTTTGGCCAGCAGGCGTTACCGTGACGTGACGCGCGCCGCCTTCAACCGGGCCGCGCGGCGGAACGAGGCGTCGTCCCGCCCGGACATCCGGATCTTCGGCATGCGCCCCGCGGCCTCGTCCGCCTCGACCCGGCGTTCCAGCCTGCGCACGCCCCAGCTGCCCTTTTCGCAGCAGATGCAGCCGCATGGCGGGCTGCCATTGGCGCCGGGCATATAGCGCCATCCCGTCACCTGCGGCAGCGCCTTGAAGCGCAGGATTTCCGATTTGGCGACAGGGCGCGGGATCAGCACCTGATAACCTTCGGGCGATGACGGCAGCGCGCGGCGCGACGACCCGCTGTCCGCCGCCCGCGCCGCCGCCGGATCGCGCCGTTCCGCCGCCAGCATCAGCGCCACCGCCTGCGCCGCCGTCATTTCGACCGGCGGCTTGTTGTAGTGGCCGACCTCGACGATTAGCTCATCGGGGATGCGGAAATAGACGCCCGCGATCGTGCCGCGCCCCTCGCGCCGCAATTCGCGCAGCCATTGGTGGGCAATGTTGAACGCGTGCGTCACCGGCATCGCGTAGATGCGATCGCGCCGCCACCCGTCCTTCTTGACGAAGCCGATCCCGCCGCGCCGGATCGCGGGCAGGTTGCGGTGCGAGGTCAGGTGGACGAAAACAGCCATAGCGCCTTTATAGCCGGTCCTGGCGCGGCTCGAACAGTCCGGTTCCGATCAGGTGCCGTTTGTTGCGGCACCGGTCCGCGGAGTCTTTGTTTGGTTGCGGCACCGGCCCGCTCCCCCACGATTCTTTGTCAGGTAGCCGCACCGGCCCGCTCCCCCACCCGGCCACCCATCGGCAGGATATTCTGGAATGGGTGGCCGGGTGGGGGAGCGGGCCGGTGCCGCAACCCAACAAAAGCTCAGAACACCGCCGCCACCAGCTGAGCGAACGCATCCGCGCGATGGCTCATCGCGTGCTTGGCCTCGGGGTCCATTTCGCCAAAGGTGATGTCGTGGCCATCGGGCTGGAACATCGCGTCATAGCCAAAGCCATTGGCGCCGCGCGGCGGCCACACCAGCACGCCGTCGACACGCCCCTCGAACCATTCGACATGCCCGTCGGGCCAGGCGAGCGCGAGCGCGCAGACGAAATGCGCATCGCGGCTGGCACCCGGCCCCTTGTCCGCGATATTCCGTTCGACCAGCTCCATCGCGAGCCCGAAATCCCTGCTCGGCCCCGCCCAGCGCGCCGAAAAAATCCCCGGCTCACCACCCAGCGCATCGACGCACAGCCCCGAATCATCGGCCAGCGCGGGCAGGCCCGACAGGTCGGCGGCCTGCATCGCTTTCAACTCGGCATTGGCGACAAAGGTCGTTCCCGTCTCCTCCGGCTCGGGCAACCCCAGCGATCCCGCCGACACCGGTTCGATGCCATAAGGGGCGAGCAGCGCGCGGATCTCGCGCACCTTGCCCTCATTATGGCTGGCAATCACCAGCCTGCCGGGGGCGAGCTTGCGGATCGCCTGGGGGCTGTCGCCCTCCCCGCTCACCGCCCGACCGCCTTCAGCTGCGCGGCGAAAATCTCGTTGCAGCCGATCCGCGCCAGGCGCAGCAGCCGCAACAATGTTTCCTCGTCATAGGTCGCACCCTCTGCCGTCGCCTGCGCCTCGGCGATATTGCCGTTGGCGAGCAGCACGAAATTGGCATCGGCATCCGCGCTGCTGTCCTCGGGATAGTCGAGGTCGAGCACCGGGGTGCCCTGATAGATGCCGCACGACACCGCGGCGACCTGTGTCTGGATCGGATCGACCTCCAGCTTTCCCTGCGCAATCAGCTTGTCGACCGCCAGCCGCAGCGCGACCCACGCGCCGCTGATCGACGCGGTGCGCGTGCCGCCATCGGCCTGGATCACGTCGCAATCGAGCGTGATCTGCCGTTCGCCCAGCGCCTTCAGATCGGTGACGGCGCGCAGCGAACGCCCGATCAGCCGCTGGATTTCCTGGGTGCGGCCCGATTGCTTGCCCTTCGCCGCCTCGCGGCTGCCGCGCGTGTGCGTCGCACGGGGCAGCATGCCATATTCCGCCGTCACCCAGCCTTCGCCCTTGCCGCGCAGGAATGGCGGCACCCGCTCCTCGACGCTGGCCGTCACCAGCACCTTGGTATCGCCGAACGCGATCAGCACCGATCCTTCGGCATGGATGGTGAAATCGGGCTGGATGGTGATCGCACGCATCTGATCGGGGGCGCGGCCGCTGGGGCGCATAGGGGATTCTCCTGTAACGTCTGGCCAGCGCACCTAGACGCCGCGGCCCGAACGCGCCAGTCTGACGATATGATCCGGTGCGAAAGGGTGCGATGAAACGGACGGCGATCCTGGTGCTGGCGCTTGGCTTGACGGCCTGCGCGCGCACCGCTGCGCCGGAAACGCCGATGCCGGTCGCCCAAAGCATCGAATATGAAACCGGCCCCTGTTTCGGGGGCTGTCCGGTCTATCGCTTCCGGGTGACGGCGAACGGCAACGGCACCTTCACCGGCCTGCGCTTTACCGCCGCGACCGGCGAACGCGCGTTCCGGGCGTTGCCGACACAGGTCGCCGCCTTCGCCCGCAGCCTCGCGCGCTATCGCCCCGCGACCGGCACGACGCGGCGCCTCGCCCCGGGGGAACCGGGATGTCCGAGCACTGCAACCGACCTGCCGAGCGTGCAGATACGCTGGCGGGACGGCGACACCCAGACAATGCTCTATTATTATTTCGGCTGTGACCGCACCGCCAACGCCGCAATCGCCAACGCGCTGGGCAATGCCCCCGACCTGATCCCCGCACTCGCCCCCCTGATCGGCGAGCGGCCTTGAGCAACCGCACCGGCGCGCTACATCAATGGCCGTGACCACCCCGCCCATCACCGACCTGACCGACCGTGCGCGCGATATTTTCCGCATCGTCGTCGAATCCTATCTCGATGCGGGCCAGCCGGTCGGGTCGCGGACGATTTCGCGCGTTTCCAGCCTGAACCTCTCCCCCGCCTCGATCCGCAACGTGATGCAGGATCTTGAGGAACTGGGCCTGCTCGCCGCGCCGCATACCAGCGCGGGCCGGATGCCGACCGAACTCGGCCTGCGCCTGTTCGTCGACGGGATGATGCAGGCGGCCGCCCCATCGGCCGAGGAACGTGCCGCGATCGAAGCGCGGGCGGGCACCGGCGGCCCGGTTGAGGAGGCGCTGGCCAACACCACCGCCGCGCTGTCGGGGCTGTCGGCCTGTGCCGGGCTGGTGCTGGTGCCCAAATCCGAACCGGTGCTGCGCCAGTTCGGCTTCGTCCCGCTGGGACAGGATCGCGCGCTCGCCGTGCTGGTCGGCGATGATGGCGCGGTCGAAAACCGGGTGGTCGACCTGCCCCCCGGCATGCCGCCCGCCGCGCTGGAACAGGCGGCAAATTACCTGACGGCAACGCTCGGCGGCCTGACGCTGACCGAGGCGCGCGGGCGGATCGAGCGCGAAATCGGGGCGGAGCGCGCCGCGCTCGACCATGCCGCCCGCGCGCTGGTCGAACGCGGCCTGGCGATCTGGTCGCAGGATGGCGGCGAGCGCCCCGTGCTGATCGTGCGGGGACAGGCGCGCCTGCTCGACGGCGCCGCCGCCGACGACCTCAACCGCGTCAGCCAGCTGCTCGACGAGCTGGAGGGCAAGGAAGAGATCGCCCGCCTGCTCGACAGCGCGCGCGAGGGAGAGGCGACGCGCATCTTCATCGGATCGGAAAACAAGCTGTTCGCCCTGTCGGGATCGTCGGTCATCGCCAAGCCGGTGCGCGCGCTCGACGGGCGCGTGGTCGGCGTGGTCGGCGTGATCGGGCCGACAAGGTTGAACTATGCGCGGGTCGTCCCCATGGTGGATTTCACGGCCGCGACCCTGGCCCGACTGCTTGCCTGAAACGACAGAAAAACCGGACGATGATCGAAGAAGAACAGACCCAGACGCCTGAAGATATCCGCGCGGAAACCGCCGATGAGGCTCCCGAAGTCGCCGAGCACGACCGGATCGCCGAACTGGAGGCGGAACTGGCCGAAGCGAAATCGGCCACCCTCTATGCCCGTGCCGAGGCCCAGAACCTGCTGCGCCGCGCGCAAAAGGAAGCCGAGGACGCCCGCACCTATGCCGCCACCGGTTTTGCCCGCGACATCCTGTCGGTCGCCGACAATCTGACCCGGGCGCTGGCCGCCATCCCCGACGAATTGCGCGAGGACGACAAGCTCAAAGGGCTGGTCACAGGGCTGGAGGCGACCGGACGCGAGCTCGATTCGGTGTTCGCGCGCCATGGCGTGTCGAAGATCGTCGCGCTGGGCGAAACGCTCGACCCCAACCGGCATCAGGCGATGATGGAAGTGCCTTCCGCCGATGCCCAGCCCGGCACGATCGTCCAGGAAATCCAGTCGGGGTACATGATCAAGGACCGGCTGTTGCGCCCCGCCCTGGTCGGCGTCGCCAAAAAGGCGGATTGATGGTTGAAGCTGGGGCGGCGTCGGGCCGCTGAGATGTTGGTCGGGTAGCGGCACCGGACTGAGTTTGTCGGGTTGCGGCCCCAGCCCGCTCCCCCACCCGGCCACGATCGTTGGTTGAGTTGCGGCACCAGCCCGCTCCCCCACCCGGCCACCCATTTCAGCCCACATTCTCCAAGTAAGTCGCTGATTTCGCTGTCGTAATCGTGATATTTCGCA
>CADEEK010000067.1 GCA_902826325.1 uncultured Sphingomonadales bacterium | reverse complement strand
AGCCGGTTTTCCTCAACAGCGTGCCCAAAAGCGGCAGCCACCTGCTGCGCAACATCCTGCGCATGTTCGTGCCGGTCGATCAGCACTATCCGCACGACTTCATCCAATGGCCCAACCTGCAACAACATCGCGCGGCGTTCGACCCGCATCAGCCCAGGCTCAGCTGGGGCCATCTGTTCTTCGCCGATGCCTCGGCGATCGAAACCGCACCGTGCCGCCGCATCCTGCTCTACCGCGATCCCTATGACTGGGTGATCGCCCGGGCGCGCTTCTTTATCTCCGAACAATTCCGTTCGAACATGGATCATCTCAAATCCGGCGCGCTGTCGGTCGATGACCTGCTCACGATGATGATCTTCGGCATTCCGGGCAAAGCGCCCTCGCTCAACGATATTTACGAAATGAACGCCGCTGCCTGGCTCGGCACCAACGCGCATGTCGTGCGGTTCGAATCGTTGGTGGCGGCAGTCAAAAGTCCCGAAGCCGATACGTCACAGGCATTTTTCGCCGCCCTGCTCGACGCCTGCGGCATCGACCGTCCCGACGACTGGCGCGAACGGGTCGTGATCGGCGCGGATCCGGCGCAAAGCGGCACGGCACGCGAAAACCTGACCGGCATCGGGATCGACCTGCCCGATACGCTCGCCGCCAGACATCGCGCGCTGGTCGATTACCAGGCACCGGGGCTGCGCACCCTGCTCGGCTATTCATGATTGCAAGGACAGGCTGTTGAACGCGACCACCCTTTCCGGCTTCCCCCTGCTCAGCCAGGCGCAAGAGCGCGTCAAACAGGGCCGATATGAAGAAGCCAGCCGTTTCCTGATCGGCCATTTGCGCCAGCATCACGAAGAGCCGCGCGGCCTCGCCCTGCTCGGCGAAGTCGCCATGCATCTGGGCGCGCTGGTTCAGGCGGACCAATGCCTGCGCCGCGCCCTTGCCCGCGGGCTTCAGGGCGACCGACAGGTCCGCCGCACGCTCGCATCGGTGATGAACCAGCAACAGCGCCTGGCCGAAGCCGAAACGATGTTCCGCGCGCTGATCGCCGAGGATGCCGATCCCGACACGCTGACCGTGCTCGCCATCCTGCTCGAAAAAATGGGCAGGCATGAAGAGGCCGGCGAAATCCTCGAACGCCTGACCAAAATCCGCCCCGAATCTGTGACCAACTGGATCTATTACGGCAAGAATCTGCGCTCCTCGGGCGATGTCCCCGGCGCGGTTGCCGCCTATCGCAAGGCGATCGACCTCGATTTCGAATGCGGCGAAGCCTGGTGGAGTCTGGCCGGGATCAAGCGCGACGTCATCGCCGATGGCGATGTCGACGCGATGCGCCGCGCGCTCGATATCGCCATCGACATCCGCAACATCGCCCCGCTCAATTTCGCGCTCGCCCGCGCACTGCACGATCGCGGCGATTATGAAGGCGCGTTCCGCCATTATAGCGAGGCAAACCGCCTGCGCGCCGAACCGATCAACTATGATGCCGACGAACTGACCGGCGAAGTCGCCGAATATGAACGCATGGTCGATCCCGCGTTCATCGCCGCATCGGCGTGCGAGCCGCTGGGCGACGATGTGCCGATCTTCATCATCAGCCTGCCGCGATCGGGATCGACGCTGCTCGAACAGATATTGAGCGGCCATGCCGAGATCGAAGCGATCGGCGAACTCCCCTATATCCCCGCCATCCTGCGCACCGCGATGGAACTGGCGACGCGACACGGGCGGATCACCGTGCCGCAGCTCACCGCCAGCATCAGCGACAATGACGCCGCCGCCATGGGCCGCGATTATCTGAAGCGCGCCGCCGTCCACCGCACCACCGACAAACGCTATTTCATCGACAAATTGCCGCACAACTGGAGCAACGTGCTGTTCGTCCGGCGCATCCTGCCCCAGGCGAAGTTCATCGACATCCGCCGTCCGGCGATGGACTGCTGCTTCTCCAACTTCACCCAGAGCTTTTCGGCCGCGCACGCCTCGTCCTTCGGTCTGGCGAGCATCGGGCGCAGCTATGTCGATTATGTCCGGCTGATGGACCATCTCGACCGCGTCGCACCGGGCCTCATCCATCATGTCGATTACGGCGCGCTGCTCGACGATCCGGAACGTCAGATCAAGAGCGCGCTCGACTATCTCGGCATGGATTGGGATGCGAACCTGCTCAACTTCCACAAAAGCGACCGCGTCGTGCGCACGCCGAGCAGCGAACAGGTCCGCCGCCCGCTCAACCGCGACGGCGTGGGCGTGTGGAAACCCTATTCGCAATGGCTGGACCCGCTGCGCGAGGCACTGGGCCCGCTGGCAAACTGAGCGGCCCGGATCGGCGCCGCTCAACCAGGCGATAAAAAAAGGGGCGCATCCGCTGGCCGGATGCGCCCCCTTTCCTTTGGTCAGACCGCGATCAGTAGCGGTAATGATCCGGCTTGAACGGCCCTTCCACCGGCACGCCGATATAATCGGCCTGCTTCTTGCTCAGCTTGGTCAGCTTCACGCCCAGCTTTTCCAGATGCAGTTCGGCGACCTTTTCGTCCAGATGCTTGGGCAGCACGAACACTTCGTTGGCGTAGGTCTCGCCCTTGGTCCACAATTCGATCTGCGCCAGCACCTGATTGGTGAAGGACGACGACATCACGAAGGACGGATGGCCCGTCGCATTGCCCAGGTTCACCAGACGCCCCTTGGACAGGATGATGATCTGCTTGCCTTCGGGGAATTCGACCAGGTCGACCTGCGGCTTCACTTCGGTCCATTTATAGTTGGACAGGGCCGCGATCTGGATCTCGCTGTCGAAGTGGCCGATGTTGCACACGATCGCCATGTTCTTCATGTTCTTCATGTGCTCGGCGGTGATGACGTCGGCATTGCCGGTCGCGGTGCAGAAGATGTCGGCACGCTCGACCGCCTCTTCCATCGTCACGACTTCATAGCCTTCCATCGCCGCCTGCAATGCGCAGATCGGATCGATTTCGGTGACGAGCACGCGCGCGCCGCCATTGCGCAGCGACGCCGCCGAACCCTTGCCGACATCGCCGAACCCGGCGACGCAGGCAACCTTGCCCGCCAGCA
This sequence comes from uncultured Sphingomonadales bacterium, assembly GCA_902826325.1. Taxonomy (GTDB): domain Bacteria; phylum Pseudomonadota; class Alphaproteobacteria; order Sphingomonadales; family Sphingomonadaceae; genus Sphingomonas. The sequence goes on along the minus strand of CADEEK010000067.1, from coordinate 7,767 downwards.
TCACGTCGGTGCCGCGACGGATCGCGTCGACCAGCGATTCCTTGCAGCCATACAGATTGTCGAACTTGCTCTTGGTCACGCTGTCGTTGACGTTGATCGCCGGGAAGGGCAGCTCGCCCTTCTTGGCAATGGCATACAGCCGGTGGACGCCGGTCGTGGTCTCTTCCGACACGCCCTTGATCGCCTTGACGGTTTCGGTGAGGTAGCCGGGGCGCTTGGCGATGAACGCCTTCAACGCGCGCTGCATCTCGACCTCTTCCTCATTTTCCGGTTCCGGCATCGTCTGACCGGCTTCCAGCTTGGCGCCCCACAGCGCGAACATCGTCGCGTCGCCGCCATCGTCGAGGATCATGTTGCAGGTTTCGTCGCCCCAATCGAAGATCGAACCGACATAGTCCCAATATTCGGCCAGGCTCTCGCCCTTCGCCGCGAACACCGGCACGCCCGACGCGGCGATGGCGGCGGCGGCATGGTCCTGCGTCGAAAAGATGTTGCAGGTCGCCCAGCGCACCTGCGCGCCCAGCGCCGTCAGCGTCTCGATCAGCACCGCGGTCTGGATCGTCATGTGCAGCGAGCCGGTGATGCGCGCGCCCTTCAGCGGCTGTGCCGCGCCGAATTCGCTGCGCAGCGCCATCAGGCCCGGCATCTCGGTTTCGGCGATATTGATTTCCGCCCGGCCGAAATCGGCGAGCGAGATATCCTTGACGACATAATCGGTCTTATCGAGCACGGTGGCCACACTGGTTCTCCGGATGTGAAACATTGCACCGGGAATCCCGGCGGCATCGCGCTGGCCTTAGCCGAGCGCGCGGACCAGCGCAACCAAATATAAAGATATCTTTATATGACTTGGGCGATCTCCGCATCGGCCGGGCGACGCCCGAGCCGCAGCGGCAGGTCCAGCCATTCGCGCAGGTTGCGCGGCTGGTCGATTTGCTCAAGGCCGGTGTCCGGCCACTCGTCACGCGCAGGCACCCAGGCGGTGCCGAACAACCGGTCCCAGATCGTCGTGAACGCACCGAAATTGCGGTCGAAATGCGCGGGTTCCAGGCTGTGATGGATGCGGTGAAAGCGGTTGTCGACGATCGCGATCGCCAGCGGCCCCAGATGCAGCCGCGTCGGCGAATGGATGAACGAGGCGTGGAGATAGAGGATCACCGTCATCGCCGGCGCGCTCGCCCCGCTGTCGGCCAGGATCAGGCTGGCGGGCACGGACATCAGCGCGACATGGAACAACGGCTCGCTGACATGGTGATAGGCGTTGATCGCGCTCAGATCGCGCACCGAATGATGCACGGCATGCCAGCGCCACAGCCAGCGATGCTGCGCACGGTGGAACCAGTAGAAGAAGAAATCGGCGACGATCGCCCCGGCCAGCGGCGCCAGCACCCATGCCAATGCCGTCCCTGCCCAGCCGAAATCCAGCGGGATCGTCACCAGCGGCGCGATCCCGATCCACCGCCACAACGCATTGAACAGCGCGAACACGGTGATCGTCACCGGCAACAATATCGCCCAGAAGGTCAGCCCCGCGGCCCGCGCGCGGATCGGCACCGCGCCGCGCGGCATCAACAGTTCCAGCGCCGTCAGAAAGGCAAAGGCGAACAGCGACGGCCACAACGCCGCCCGCATCGCTTCAGCCAGTTCGCCCGCCAGGTCCATCGCCCCGCGATAACAGGCAATGTTTCCCAACCCCTAAATCGCGTCGATGAAAGATCAGGCGGTGCCGCCGCCCAGCCCCAGCAATCGGGGATCGATCCCCGCCCCCTCGAACCCATATTCCCAGCGCCGTTCGGCCTCGATGTCATAGATCATCGCGGTGTCCCCCGGCACGTTGAACCAGCCATGGCGCGTCATTTCCTGATCCAGCTGATCCTCGCCCCAGCCGGCATAGCCGAGTGCCACCAGCCATTGCGACGGCCCCGTCCCCGCGGCGATCGCACGCAGGACATCGACCGTGCCCGACAGCGCCCAGCGGCCCGCAACATCGATCGTATCCTGTCCGCCCCAATCGGTCGAATGAAGCACAAAGCCGCGCTGCGGCTCAACCGGGCCGCCGAAATGCACCGGCGCGTCAGGCGCTTCGCCCGGTTCGATCTCGAACTGCGCCAGCAATTCGTGCAGCCGCAACCCGCGGATCGTGGCGCCGACGCCGATGCCCAGCGCCCCCTGCCCGTCATGCGCGCACATCGCGATCACCGCCCGGTCGAACCGGGGATCGCCAATTCCGGGCATCGCGAGCAAGAACTGGCCGGTCAGAAACGCCGAAGACTCCATGCGCGCATAACATATCGGCTGCCGATCGGCTCCGCCATGCTTGAAAATGTCATGACATGCGCCAATTGGGAGCCAACCGCATTTCCGCGGTCCCAAAGGAGACCAGCATGTCGATCAAAGTCGGCGACCGCCTGCCCAGCACCACCTTCATCAAGCCGACCGACGATGGGCCCCAGCCGGTCAATTCGGATGAATATTTCGCGGGCCGCAAGGTCGCGCTGTTCTCGGTCCCCGGCGCGTTCACCCCGACCTGTTCGGCCAAGCATTTGCCCGGCTATGTCGAAAAGGCGGGCGAGCTGAAGGCAAAGGGCGTGGACGAAATTGCCTGCACCGCGGTCAACGATCCGTTCGTGATGGGCGCGTGGCGCAAAAGCGCCGATGCCGGCGACGTCACCATGCTGGCCGACGGCAATGGCGAGTTTGCCAAGGCGATCGGCCTTGAAATGGACGGCAGCAAGTTTGGCCTGGGCACGCGCGGCCAGCGTTTCTCGATGCTGGTCAATGACGGCGTGGTCGAACAGCTGCACGTCGAAGCACCGGGCGAATTCAAGGTCAGCTCGGCCGAACATCTGATCGCCAGCCTCTGATCGTCTTACGCTTTGGGTCGCGCGCCGCTTTGCCGTTGACGCGGGAACCGGCGCGCGCCGAAGCTGTTGTCATCAAAAGCATGGGAGACTTTCGATGATGGACGAGACCAAACCCGCAACCGCCGCAACCCCTGCAAACGCCGACGCCACCCCGGCGATCGCCGACAATGAGGAAACGCTGCTCGATCAGGCGAAAGACGCGCTGAGCGAGGCGGGCGATGCGATCAGTGGCGCCTTTGACGGCGTGGTCGATGCGGCGAAGAAGAACCCTGCCGCTGCCGCCGCGATCGCCGCCGCCGGTGCCGCCGCCGTCGCGGGCGCCGCCTTCGGCATCAGCAAGCTGCTCGACCGCGACACGCAATAGCAATGCCGTGACGCGCGGGCATACGCGCCCGCGCGTCCCGACAACAGCTGCCTGCCCTGAGTCTTGCCAACGTCATTTCGCGGCATTAGCCGTGGAAGATGTCACACGCTGAACAGATCGTCGCCGAACTCGACCGGCTCTACACCGCATCCGTCCGCAACCTTAAGGATGCGCTCGACCTTTACCTCACCAAAGGCATCGCGCCCGATCCGGCCCGCCGCCGCGACGGCAGCTTCGCCTATCCCGAAATCCGCGTCACCTATCGCGACGAGGTTGATCGCCCGACCCCGCCACGTTCGTTCGGTCGCCTCGTCACGCCCGGCGATTATGCGATCAGCGTCACCAAACCGGCGATGTCCGCCGCCTATCTGATCGAACAGCTGACCTTGCTGATCGAGGATTATGAGGTCGAAGTATCGGCAGGCATCGGACGGCAGGAAATCCCCTTTCCCTATGTCCTCGATCCGGGCCACGCGCTGCAGCTCGATCAGGTTTCGGCGGTCGAACTCGCGCGCCATTTCCCGGCAACTGAACTTGCCCATATCGGCGACGAAATCGCCGACGGCACCTGGATCAGCGGCGATGAAACCCGCCCGCTGGCGCTGTTCGACGGGCTGCGCACCGATTTCAGCCTCGCCCGCCTGCGCCACTATACCGGCACGCCGTCGGAACACAGCCAACGCTATATCCTGTTCACCAACTATCACCGCTATGTCGACGAATTCGTCCGCTGGGCGTGCGGGCAACTGGGTCCGGACAGCCGCTACACCGGCGTCTCCGGCCCGGGCGGCATCGTCATCACCGCGGGCGATGATCCCAACACGCTGCTGACCGACGGCGCGTGGCGGCGGCACCAGATGCCCGCATGGCATCTGATGGCCGCCGACGGCACGGGCATCACACTGGTCAATATCGGTGTCGGCCCGTCCAACGCCAAGACGATCACCGACCACCTCGCCGTGCTGCGCCCCGAGGCATGGCTGATGATCGGCCATTGCGGCGGCCTGCGCCCCAGCCAGCGGATCGGCGACTATGTCCTCGCCCATGCCTATCTGCGCGACGACCATGTGCTCGACGATGTGCTGCCGCCCGAAATCCCGGTCCCGGCGATCGCGGAGGTGCAGCAGGCGCTGGCCCGCGCCGCCGAAACCGTTTCGGGGCAAAGCGCCGAAGAGCTGAAACGCCGCCTGCGCACCGGCACCATCGTCACCACCGACGATCGCAACTGGGAATTGCGCTTCTCCCGCTCGGCGCTGCGCTTTTCGCTCAGCCGCGCCGTCGGCGTCGACATGGAAAGCGCGACGCTCGCCGCCCAGGGCTATCGCTTCCGCGTCCCCTATGGCACGCTGCTGTGCGTGTCGGACAAGCCGCTGCACGGCGAAATCAAGCTGCCCGGACAAGCCAACAGCTTCTACGAACGCGCCATCGCCGAACACCTCAAGATCGGGATCGAGGCGTGCGAGCAATTGCGGCGCGAGGGCGACCGGCTGCACAGCCGCAAGCTGCGCGCGTTCAGCGAACCGCCGTTCCGCTAATCAGGGGTCGATCGGGCGTCTTTTGATTGACTGGGGAAACCGATTTGGGTCAGGTTAGTTACATCCACGAAACCAATGGAGTATCGTGATGGCCAAGGCGCCCAGCACCCCCAAGACCAAAACGACCAAAGCGGCTGTGGAAACCCCGGCCGCCGACACGCCCGCAAAGCCCAAGGCGCCCGCCAAGCCAAAGGCGGCGGCAAAGCCCGCCGCCCAAAAGGCGCCAGCGAAGAAGGCCGCGCCCAAAACCGCGTCCAAACCCACCAGCGCCGACAAGCCGCCCGCCCCGCCCCGCCGCAAGCCCGCCGCGCGCAAGCCCGCCGCCCCGGCCAAGCCGCGCTCGACCCAGGCCAAGCCGAGCACGACCGATCGCGCCCGCGCCGCCGCATCCAGCGCCGCGGCCAAGGCCAGCGCCGCCGCCCATAGCGCGGGTCAAAAGGTTGCCGAGTCCGCCCCCGCGCAATTCGTCGCCGACACGCGCGAAAAGATGGGCGACCGCAATTTCTTCGCCTCGCTCGCCGGGGGCGCCGCCGCGATCGGCGCCGCGGCGGCCGGCATTTTCTTCGCGCTCAAAAAGGGCGAGGGTGGCCCCGCCGACCCGCCCGCGGCAAAGCCCAAGACCCCGCCCAAAAAATAATCGACCGCGATCGCGCGAACAGGGGCCGCGACGGCATCGCCGCGCGGCCCCTGTTTCACGTCACCGGCGCATCACCAGCCGGTCGGCTTGCCCTTGTTCTGCTCGTCCAGCCACGCCTTCAACGGCGCGAAATATTCGACCAGCGCGGCCCCGCTCATCTCGCGGCTGCCGGTGAACGCCTCCAGCGCATCGGGCCATGGCTTCGACGCGCCCATTTCGAGCATCGCGTTCAGCTTCTTGCCGACCTCCGCATTGTCATAAAAGGAACAGCGGTGCAGCGGCCCGGTCCACCCCGCCTGGTCGCACGCCGCCTTGTAGAACTGGAACTGCAGCAGCCGCGCGAGGAAATAGCGGGTATAGGGCACGTTCGCTGGAATATGATATTTCGCGCCGGGATCGAACCGCGTCTCGTCGCGCGCGACCGGCGGCTTGATCCCCTGATATTGCAGGCGCAGCGCATCCCATGCGCCCTGATAGCCGGTCGCCGGAATCCCGCCCGAAAACACGCCCCAGCGCCATTTGTCGATCAACAGGCCAAAGGGCAGGAACGCCACCTTGTCCATCGCCTCGCGCAGCAACAGGCCGACATCCTTGTCCTCGCCCGGCACCTTGCTTTCATCCAGCAGGCCGACCTTGACCAGATAATCGGGCGTGATCGACAGCGCCGCGAAATCCCCGATCGCCTCGTGAAACCCGTCATTGGCCCCGGTGCGATAGAGCAGCGGCAGCTTGTTATAGGCGCGCTGGTAATAATTGTGCCCCAGTTCGTGCTGGATCACCTTGAAGTCGTCGCCATTGACCTTGATGCACATCTTGATGCGCAGATCGTCGACATTGTCGAGATTCCACGCCGATGCGTGGCACTGCACCTCGCGATCGGCGGGCTTGACGAATTGCGAGCGTTTCCAGAAGCTTTCAGGCAATGGCGCGAAGCCGAGCGAGGAATAGAACGCCTCGCCTGTCCGCACCATCTTCAACGCATCATAACCCTGCGCCTTCAACAGGTCGGTCAGGTCATAGCCCAGATCGCCCGCCCCCTGCGGCGCGACGATATCATAGATATTGCCCCATTCCTGCGCCCACATATTGCCGAGCAGGTCGGACCGGATCGGCCCGGTCGCGGGCTGGACCGCATCGCCATATTTCTCGTTGAGCTTCCACCGGACAAAGGTGTGCAGCGCCTGATAGAGCGGCTTGACCTCCGCCCACATCTTGTCGGTCAGCCGCGCGAATTCGTCGGGCGCCATGTCGTAATTGGACCGCCACATCGTGCCGGTGTCCTTGAACCCCAGTTCGCGCGACCCTTCGTTGAGCAGGCCGACCGATCGCTGATAGTCCGACCGCTGCGGCGCGCCGACATTGTCGTGCCAGCTGGTCCACATTTCCTTGAGTTCAGCGGGATCGCGGCTGGTGCCCATCGCCGCTTCGATGTCGCTGCCGTTGATCGGCTCGCCCTTCAACGTGCCCTTGCCGGTGCCATAGACGGTCTGCATGTCGGTCTGCAGCTTCGACAGCGCCGCCGCCGCCCCGGCCCGCGTCGGCGCGGGCGAGGTGATGCCGTTGCGCAGGATGTCGAGCTGGCGCTGCGTATCGGGCGACAGGCCGCTGACCCTGGCGAACTTCGCCGCCTCCAGCGCGAAGCGCACCGACATTTCGGTCCCTTCCGCCTGGCTCTTGGCGACCAGCGCGGCGGTGTCGTCGTTGATATAGGTCGCATAGACCCATTGGATGCGCGCATCGTCGAGCGCGAACTGGTTCAGCTCGGCGGTCGCCCGTTTGACAAAGGCGTCGGCCTGCGCCGCCGTCGGTGCGGCGGCCTGTTGCGCCTGGGCAGGTCCGGCGAGCGCCATCGCCAGCGCAATGGTGGAAAGTCCGGTACGGATCATCGAAAAGCCTCGACTATTCAGATTCATGGATGAATCGAGACTGCGCCCCGCCCCGCTCCGGGTCAACCCGCCAGAAAGTCGCCGATCGCCGCGCCGAATTCGGGTCGCGTCACCGCGCTCATATGGTTGCCGGGGATCTCGACCGGCACCGCGTCGCCCAGCAACGCCGCCAGCGCCGCGTGCGAGCCATTGTCGTTGTCCTCCACGCCCGCCAGCACCAGCGTGCGCTGGCCGATCGCCGCAATTTCCGTCTCGCTGCTGTCGACAAAGGTGTCGAGGATGCCGAGCAGCGCGACCGGATCGCCGCCGGTATTCTTCAGAAACGCTTCGGCCATCCACGCGCCACTGCCGCGTTCATGCTGGCCAAGATGGGTCAGCACATGGCGGAAATGCGCGGCGCGCGCGCCGGTGTCGAGCAGGCCCGACAGGCCCATGCCCGACAGGATCATGGCGGCGTTGACGTAGGCATCGGTGGCCGACA
>CADEEK010000066.1 GCA_902826325.1 uncultured Sphingomonadales bacterium | reverse complement strand
CGCCCCCTACTCCGCGGCCACCATGTCCACACTGTCGTCCAGCGGATGCGCCAGCCGCGTCAGCATTTCTTTGGGCACTACCTGCCAGAAACGCCCGCGCACCCGTTCCCAATCCTCGATCAGCCCGCCGGACCATTTGCTGTCGGTCGCGGCATGATGTTCCTCGATCAGGTTCTTGAGCACCGCTTCCCAATGCATCGACGCCAATCGCTGCCACACGATGCTCTCGCCATTGGCACCCGCCTCGAAACTGCCGTCGGCGTCATAGACGAACGCCATCCCGCCGGTCATGCCCGCACCGAAATTGGCGCCGGTGCTGCCCAGCACCACCGCGACGCCGCCGGTCATATATTCGCAGCCATTGGCCCCGCACCCTTCGACCACGACCTGCGCGCCTGAATTGCGCACCGCGAACCGCTCGCCCGCCTGCCCCGCCGCGAACAGCTTACCGCTGGTCGCGCCATACAGCACGGTGTTGCCGATGATCGTATTGTCCTGGCTGGCCAGCGGCGAACTGACCAGCGGGCGCACCGTGATGATGCCGCCCGACAATCCCTTGCCGACATAGTCGTTGGAATCGCCGAACACTTCCAGCGTCACGCCCTTGCACAGAAATGCCCCGAGCGACTGGCCCGCGCTGCCGCGCAGGCGGATCTTCACATGCCCGTCATTCAGCTTCGACATGCCGAACGTCCGGGTGATCTCGCTCGACAGCCGCGTGCCCACCGCGCGATGCGTGTTGCGGACATTATAGGCCAGCTGCATCTTCTCGCCGCGCTCGAACACCGCGCGCGCGTCGGCGATGATCTGCGCGTCCAGGCTGTCGGGCACTTCGTTGCGGAAGGTCGACAGGCTGAACCGCCGCTCGCGCTCCTCGGCATCGACCTTGGCCAGAATCGGGTTCAGGTCCAGATCGTCGAGATGCTCGGCGCCACGGCTCACCTGGCGCAGCAATTCGGTCCGCCCGATCAGCTCGTCCAGGCTGCGTACGCCCAGCCGCGCCAGAATCTCGCGCACTTCCTCGGCGATGAAGGTCATCAGGTTGATGACCTTTTCCGGCGTGCCGACGAACTTCGCGCGCAGCCGCTCGTCCTGCGTGCACACGCCGACCGGACAGGTATTGCTGTGGCACTGGCGCACCATGATGCACCCCATCGCGACCAGGCTCAGCGTGCCGATCCCATATTCCTCCGCGCCCAGGATCGCCGCGATGACGATGTCGCGCCCGGTCTTCAGGCCGCCGTCGGTGCGCAGCCGCACCCGCCCGCGCAGGCCGTTCAGCGTCAGCGTCTGGTTGACCTCGCTCAACCCCATTTCCCAGGGCGTCCCGGCATATTTGACGCTGGTCTGGGGCGACGCGCCGGTCCCGCCGACATGGCCCGCGACCAGGATGACGTCGGCATGCGCCTTGGCCACCCCTGCCGCGACCGTGCCGATCCCGGCGGACGACACCAGCTTGACGCACACCCGCGCGCGCGGGTTGATCTGCTTGATGTCATAGATCAGCTGCGCCAGATCCTCGATCGAATAGATGTCGTGATGCGGCGGCGGGGAAATCAGCGTCACGCCCGGCGTCGAATGGCGCAGCCGCGCGATGAATTCCGTCACCTTGAATCCGGGCAGCTGACCGCCCTCGCCGGGCTTGGCGCCCTGCGCGACCTTGATCTCGACCTCGTCGCACGCACCCAGATATTCGGCGGTGACGCCGAACCGGCCGGACGCGATCTGCTTGATGTTCGAATTGGCGTTATCGCCATTGGCATAGGGCTGGTAACGGACCGAATCCTCGCCGCCCTCGCCCGACACCGCCTTGGCGCCGATCCGGTTCATCGCGATCGCCAGCGTCTCATGCGCCTCCGGCGACAATGCGCCCAGGCTCATCCCCGGCGTCACGAACCGCTTGCGGATTTCGGTGATCGCCTCGACCTGGTCGAGCGGAACGCCCTCGTCGGGAAAGTTGAACTCCAGCAGGTCGCGCAGGTAAACCGGCGCCGCATCGCGCACCCCGCGCGAAAATTGCAGATAGGTCGAATAGCTGTCGGTGCCGACCGCCGTCTGCAACAGATGCATCAGCTGCGCGGAATAGGCGTGCGTCTCCTCGCCATGGCGCTGGCGATAGAAACCGCCGATCGGCAGCCGCGCGACCCCGCTGTCGAACGCCGCGTCGTGCTTCAGCTTCGCGTTGAGGTGCAGCGAGGCATAGCCTTCACCCGAAATCTTGGTCGGCATGCCGGGAAAGAAATCGTTGATCAGCGCGCGCGACAGGCCGACCGATTCGAAATTATAGCCGCCGCGATAGCTGGAGATCACCGCGATCCCCATCTTCGACATGATCTTCAGCAGCCCTTCCTCGATCGCCTTGCGATGGTTGGCCAGGCACTGGTCCAGGCTCAGCTCGCCGAACAGCCCGCGTCCGTGCCGGTCGACGATCGCCGCCTGCGACAGATAGGCGTTCACCGTCGTCGCGCCGACCCCGATCAGCACCGCATAATAATGGGTGTCCAGGCACTCGGCGGTGCGGATATTGACGCTGGCATAGCTGCGCAGCCCCTTGCGGACGAGGTGGGTGTGCACCGCCGCCGCCGCCAGCACCCCGGCGATCGCGATCCGTCCGGCGCCGATATTCTCGTCGGTCAGGAACAATTCGGTCTTGCCCGCGCGCACCGCCTGTTCGGCCTTTTCGCGAATGTCGGCGATCGCCGCGCGCAACGTTTCCGGCCCGCCGCCCGCCGGAAAGGTGCAGTCGATCTCCGCCGCGACATCGGCGAAATGGCCCTTCAGCCGCGCCCAGTCGCCATTGGTCAGCACCGGGCTTTCGAGCACCAGCACGCGGTTGTTCGTTTCCCCGGTTTCCAGGATGTTGGCCAGATTGCCGAACCGCGTCTTGAGCGACATGACATGCCGTTCGCGCAAGCTGTCGATCGGCGGGTTCGTCACCTGGCTGAAATTCTGGCGAAAGAACTGGCTGATCAGGCGCGGCTTGTCGCTGATGACGGCCAGCGGCGTGTCGTCGCCCATCGATCCCACGGCTTCCTTGCCGTCCATCGCCATCGGCGACAGGATCAGTTCCATATCCTCCAGCGTCTGCCCGGCCGCGACCTGGCGGCGGGTCAGCTCGGCGCGGTCGAATTGCGGCCCGTCGTCGGCGACCGGCGCCAGATCGTCGATCGTCGCGAATTCGCCGATCATCGCGGCATAATCATATTCGCCCGCGATCCGGTCCTTGGCCTCGCGATCGTCGTAGAACACGCCTTCGTCCAGATCGACGGCGATCATCTGTCCCGGCCCCAGCCGCCCCTTGGCGACGATGGTGGTCTCGGGCAACTGGACCATGCCGGTTTCCGACCCGACGACCAGCAGGCCGTCGGCGGTGCGGGTATAGCGCAACGGGCGCAGCGCGTTGCGGTCGACGCCCGCCACCGCCCAGCGGCCATCGGTCATCGCCAGCGCCGCGGGGCCGTCCCACGGCTCCATCACGCTGGCGAGATATTTGTACATCGCCAGATGCTTTTCCGGCATCCGGTCGACCAGCTGCCATGCCTCGGGCACCAGCATCAGCTTGGCGGTCGGCGCATCGCGGCCCGATCGACAGATCGCCTCGAACACCGCATCCAGCGCGGCGGTGTCCGACGCCCCCGCCGGGATCACCGGCTTGATGTCCTCGCTATGCTCGCCGAACGCCAGGCTGGCCATCTTGATCTCGTGGCTCAGCATCCAGTTCTTGTTGCCGCGGATCGTGTTGATCTCGCCATTATGCGCCATGCAGCGGAACGGCTGCGCCAGCCACCATTGCGGAAAGGTGTTGGTCGAATAACGCTGATGGAAAATCGCGACGCGGCTGACGAACCGCTCGTCCTTGAGGTCGGGATAGAATTCACTCAGCGATTCGGCGAGGAACAACCCCTTGTAGATCACCGAACGACAGCTCAGCGAACAGATATAGAATCCGTTGATCTGCGCCGCGATGATCCGCTTCTCGATCCGGCGGCGGACCAGATACAGGTTCTTCTCGAACTCGGCGGCGTCCATCGCATCGGGCATTGGCCCGGCGATCATGATCTGCTCGATCTCCGGCCGCGTCGCCTGCGCCTTCTGTCCGATCACCGATACATCGACCGGAACCTGCCGCCAGCCATAGATGGTGTAACCGGCCTCGATGATCGCCGACTCAACAATCGTCCGGCACGCCTCCTGCGCCCCCAGATCCGTGCGCGGCAAAAAGATCATCCCGACGGCCAGCCGGTTGGGCAGCACGCGGTGGCCGCTCGCCAGCACGGCGTCGTCAAAGAAACGCAGCGGCAGATCGACATGCAGGCCCGCGCCATCGCCGGTCTTGCCATCGGCATCGACCGCGCCGCGGTGCCACACGGCCTTGAGCGCATCGATCGCGCTCTGCACCACCCGGCGCGACGGCTGGCCGTCGATCGCCGCGACCATGCCGACGCCGCACGCATCGCCTTCATATTCGGGGCGATACATGCCTTCGACGGCAAGCCGTTCGCGTTCGCGCTGCATCGTCACTTGTTCGTCTCCGCTTCCAATTCGGCCTTTGTGCGCTCCAGCGCCTTCGGGATCGCCACCATACCCACTTCCATGCCGATCCGCTGGCTCACCCCGGTCAGCTTGGCCTGAAGTTCCCCGGTCTGCGCGATAAACTTCGCGCCTGCACCGTCCGCGAAATAGCGGTTGAGACTCTCAAGCTCCGCCAGCGTGAAGGCTGCGGCATATTCGCGCGCATATTCGGCCTTCAATCGCGGCAGCTGCGCACGCATTGCCGCCAGATATTCCTCGCCGATGATCGCCTCCAGCTTCTGCTTGCGGGCATATTCGCCCTTGGTCAGCTGCTCGAACAGCGGTCGACTGGACTGGTTCGCCTCGATCTGCGCCAGCGCGCTCTTGGCCATCATCGGCGTCATCGTGACATAGGCCTGGTCGAGCTGGTCGCCGATCTTCATCGTTTCGATAAGGCGCATCGCCGCCGCGCGGGTTGCAGGATCGGCGGACTGCGCCAGCGCGGGCGCGACGCCAACCGAACCGATGGCGGCCAGCGCGAGTGCGGCCAGCGTGGCGCGGATCATGCGGGCACCCGCTCGCGCGCCACGCCGACCGGCGCCTGCACCTTCAGCCAGTCGTGCATGCGTTCGGACACATCGCGTCCGTCGCGGATCGCCTGCACCACCAGGCTCGCGCCCTTGACGATATCGCCCGCGGCGAACACGCCGTCGAGGTTGGTCATCATCGTGCGCGCATCGGTGCGCACCGTGCCCCAGCGGGTGACGCCAAGTTCCGGCGCATCGAACAGCACCGGCAAATCCTCGGCATCGAACCCCAGCGCCTTGATCACCAGATCGGCGGGAACATCAAACGCCGCGCCCGGATCGGCCTCCGGCGCCCGCCGCCCGCTCGCGTCGGGCGCGCCCAGCCGCATGCCGACCGCCTTGACCATCGCCACCTTGTCGTTGCCGTCAAAGCCCTGCGGCGCGCTCAGCCAGACGAACTCGACGCCTTCTTCCTCGGCATTGGCGGTCTCGCGCTGGCTGCCCGGCATGTTCGCGCGGTCGCGGCGATACAGGCACTTCACGCTCGCCGCACCCTGGCGGATCGCGGTGCGCACGCAGTCCATCGCCGTATCGCCGCCGCCGATGACGACGATATGCTTGCCGGCCGCATCCAGCGACCCGTCGTCAAACGCGGGCACGGCATCGCCAAACCCCTTGCGGTTCGACGCGATCAGATAATCCAGCGCCTCGACGACCCCCGGCAAACCGACGCCGGGCGCCTTGATCGCGCGCGCCTTGTAAACGCCCGTCGCCACCAGCACCGCGTCATGCCGGTCGCGCAATTCCTCCAGCGTCGCATCGCGACCGACCTCGAACGACTGGTGGAACACGATCCCGCCATCCTTCAGCCGGTCGGTGCGGCGCATCACCACTTCCTTCTCCAGCTTGAAGCCGGGAATGCCATAGGTCAGCAGCCCGCCGGGGCGATCGTGCCGGTCATAGACATGCACGTCATAGCCAAAGCCGCGCAGATATTCCGCCGCGGTCAGCCCCGCCGGACCCGCGCCGATCACGCCGACCGACTGGCCGCGTTCCGGCCCCGGCACCAGCGGCTCGACCCAGCCCTGTTCCCAGGCGGTATCGGTGATGTATTTCTCGACCGACCCGATCGTCACCGACCCATGGTCGGAAAACTCGATCACGCAATTGCCCTCGCACAGCCGGTCCTGCGGACAGATGCGCCCGCAGATTTCGGGCATGGTCGAGGTGCTGTTGGACAGCTCATACGCCTCGCGCAGCCGGCCTTCGGCGGTCAGCTTCAGCCAGTCGGGAATATGGTTGTGCAGCGGGCAATGAACCGAGCAATAGGGCACGCCGCATTGCGAGCAGCGCCCCGCCTGATCGGCGGCGGCGGGCGGCGCATAGCGTTCCGCGATTTCGCGGAAGTCCTCCGCGCGCAGTTGAGCTTCGCGCTTGGGCGGAAACGCCTGCGCACGATCGACGAATTGGAGCATGACCTGTTTTGCCATGCGGCGCCCATGACAGAAAACACCGCGAGAGTCACGCGGAAATAAGAAATTAAGTCAGTAATACTGACCTATAATGATTTGCGCGAATGATTCTCCTGGGATTTCAGCAAAATCACTCGCCACGAACACAATGTAATAAGGCCGTTTCGGCCTTATCTATAGGCGAGCCAGATCAATGCACCGGTTCCGGCCGCGATGCGATACCATCCGAACGGCGCGAACCCATAGCGCGTGACCACCGCCAGAAATGCCTTCACCACGATCCAGGCGACCACGAACGACACCACCATCCCGATGCCGATCAGCCCGAAATCGTCGCGCGTCAGCTCGTCGCGATGCTTGACCAGTTGCAGCACCGTCGCCCCGGTCAGCGTCGGCAGCGCCAGGAAAAAGCTGAACTCCGCCGCGGTCTTGCGATCCACGCCCATCGCCATCGCGCCCAATATCGTCGCGCCCGACCGGCTGACGCCGGGGATCATCGCCAGGCACTGAATCACCCCGATCCACCCCGCGGTGCGGAACCGCACATTGGCGACGCCGCCGGCATCGCTGGTGCGCGCGAAGCGTTCGACCACCAGGATCGCGATCCCGCCGACGATCAGTGCCCAGGCGACGATCCGCGCGCTTTCCAGCAACAGCTCGATCTGATCCCCGAACGCCAGTCCCAGCACCACCGCCGGGATGAACGCGATCAACAGGTTGCGCACGAACGCCACCGCCTCCGCCTCCCAGCGCAGCAGGCCGGTGAACGCATTCCAGAAGGTGCGCCAGTAAAGCAGCACGATCGCCAGGATCGCGCCCGGCTGGATCGCGATATTGAACACCGCCCATTTTTCGGCGGCATAGCCCATCAATTCGGTGGCAAGGATGAGATGCCCGGTCGAGGATACCGGCAGAAATTCGGTAATCCCCTCGACGATGCCCAGCAGGATGGCCGTAATCAGGTCACTCACAACACGCGCTCCGGCTCAACAGGTCAGGCCGCGGTCGCCAACGGGACCGACGGGATCGACCGCCCCGGGGGGCGGCATCGGCATGAATCAGGCAGCGACCTTGCGGCCAAAACGGCCATGACGACGATACTGGACCAGCCATGCCGGGGCCACCGCGCCGAGCGGCGTCGGCACGATGCCCAGCGCCGCCAGCCCATCGCCCGATGCGACATTATCCTGTTGCAGCATCAGCCACTGGTCCCAGGTCAGCGGCGCACCGGGCAGAAAGCCGAGCGAAGCCAGCGCCGCGCCCGCGACATCGGGCAGCTCGACCACCGGCTTGTCGCACCCGATCGTTTCGACGATCCAGCGGTTGAACGCGGTAAAGCTCAACACCTGCGGCCCGCCAAGTTCCAGCGTCTGCCCGCCCGGCGCACCCAGCGCCTTCACCACCGCCGCCGCGACATCGGCGACGAACACCGGCTGGATGCGCGTTCCGCCGTTCAGCACCGGCACCACCGGCGCCATCGCCGCGATCCCGGCGAAACGGTTGGTGAACGCATCCTCCTGCCCGAACACCAGCGACGGGCGCAGCACGGTCGCATCGGCGAACGCCTCGCGCACCAGTCGCTCGCCCATGCCCTTCGACCGGCCATAGGCCGATGGCGACCCCTCGTCCGCGCCGATCGCCGAAATCTGCACGAACGCGCCTGCCCCCGCCGCCGACGCCGCGCGCGCCGCGTTTCCGGCACCCTCGGCGTTCACCGCCTGCATCGCGCTGCCGAACACGCCGACCAGATTGACCACGGCATCCGATCCGGCGACGGCGCGCGCCAGCGATTCGGGGCGGCGCACATCGGCGGCGACGAACTGCGTCTGGCCCAGCCCGCCCTGCGGCTTCAGGAAAAAGGCCGCACGCGGATCGCGCTGCGCGATGCGCACCCGCGCGCCTGCTTTCAGCAGCGCCTGCGCGACATAGCGTCCGACGAACCCGCCGCCGCCAATCAACGTCACCAGCCTGTCCTTCATCGCGCCCTCAAACCCTATCGTGTCGAACCCGTCTCCCCATGCCGCGCACGCGCGCAAAGGGCAACCATGTCAAATCCGCAATTGTCCCGGTTGACATGCCCCCAACCATTCCCCTAGAGGCCCGCGCCTACCCCGTGCCCAGATGGCGGAATTGGTAGACGCACCAGCTTCAGGTGCTGGCGGTCGCAAGGCCGTGGAGGTTCGAGTCCTCTTCTGGGCACCATTTCCCAAATCGTCCATCGTCCCTGTCCTGCATGGGCACCGTCACAGCCTGTCGCGATCGCTTTGCGATTCGGGCGGACAGTCGCTACATGGGCGCCATGAAGATTTTTCTCGTCCTGCTTCTGAT
The DNA here is from genome assembly GCA_902826325.1 of uncultured Sphingomonadales bacterium. Lineage (GTDB taxonomy): Bacteria > Pseudomonadota > Alphaproteobacteria > Sphingomonadales > Sphingomonadaceae > Sphingomonas. The sequence goes on along the minus strand of CADEEK010000066.1, from coordinate 2,029 downwards.
CGCGGCGATGATCGCGACCGTCGTTGCGCTGGTGCGCGGCATCGTCACTTTTCTTCGCACCAGCGAGGCTGAGCTGAAGGGCGAAGGCGGTCCGGCCGCGTCCTCGCTCAAATCGAACAAGATGATGCAGCAGCGCATCATCTTTCAGGGCATCGCCATCGCGATCGTCGCGCTGATCCTGTTGCTGGCCAGCGGCAGCTGAGCGCAGGGCGATCCGGCGGTCGGCGCCCGCGATGGTCAAGCTCAACAAAATCTATACCCGCACCGGCGATGGCGGCGGCACGGGGCTGGCCGATGGATCGCGCATCGCCAAATCCGCGCCGCGCATGGCGGCGGTCGGCGATGTGGATGAGGCGAACAGTGCGATCGGCGTCGCCATCGCCGCGCTTGCCGACGGCGAGGTTCGGCGGGCGCTGACCCGGTTTCAGAACGATTTGTTCGACCTTGGCGCCGATCTCGCGACCCCGGACGGCGTCGCCGGCGCGTTGCGCATCGTCGCCACCCAGACCACCGGAATCGAAGCGGCGATCGACCGGCTCAACGCCGACCTCGCGCCGCTGACCAGCTTCATCCTGCCCGGCGGCTGTCCCGCCAGCGCCGCGCTGCACCTTGCCCGCGCCATCGTGCGGCGAGCGGAGCGCGCAATGGTGGCGCTGGGCGAGAACGAGCCGGTCAATCCCCATGCGCTCGCCTATATCAATCGCCTGTCCGACTATCTGTTCGTCGCCGCGCGCTGGGTGAACGACAAGGGCGCGGGCGCGGGCGACATATTGTGGGTTCCCGGCGCGTCGCGATAGCGGCGGCTGCGACGATCGGCGCGGGCGCTTGCCCCTTGTCCTGCCCGAACCGCTTCGACTAGGGCACGCGCATCAGGATGGAGACGGGCATGAAGACGATTGGGGTGATCGGCGCGGGCCAGATGGGGGCGGGGATCGCCCAGGTGTCGGCGCAGGCGGGCTATCGCGTCATCCTGTCGGACATGGACGTCGAACGCGCGGAGAAGGGCAAGGCGGGGATCGCCAAACAGCTGGCCCGCGCCGTCGAACGCGAAAAGATCGCCGCGCATGATCGCGATGCCGCGCTCGCCAATATCGAATGCGTCGGCGGCACCGAAGCCTTTGCGCCGTGCGACCTGGTGATCGAGGCGGCGACCGAGCGTGAGGCGATCAAGCGCACCATTTTCGAAAATGTCGGCAAGGTGCTGTCGGACAGCGCGATCCTTGCCAGCAACACCTCGTCCATCCCGATCACCCGGCTGGCGCAGGCGTCGCCCGATCCGGCACGGTTCATGGGCGTCCATTTCTTCAACCCGGTGCCGGTCATGGGCTTGATCGAATTGATCCGCGGCCTTGCCACCAGCGACGCGACGGTCGCGGCGGTCGAGGCCTATGGCGAGAGCCTGGGCAAGCGGATCGTCCATGCCAATGACGCGCCCGGCTTCATCGTCAATCGCGTGCTGCTGCCGATGCTCAACGAAGCCTGTTTCGCGCTGGGCGAGGGCGTGGCGACGATCGCGGACATCGACGCGGCGGTGCAACTGGGCCTCAATCACCCGATGGGGCCGCTGACGCTCGCCGATTTCATCGGCCTCGACACCTGTCTCGACATCTGCCGCGTGCTGTTCGAAGGCACCGGCGATCCCAAATTCCGCCCCGCCCCGCTGCTGATCAAATATGTCGAAGCGGGCTGGTATGGGCGCAAGAGCGGGCGCGGCTTCTACGACTATTCGGGCGCGGTGCCGGTGCCGACGCGCTGACCGCGCTTCACGGCAGCATCAGTCCGGCCAGCGCCGCGCTCATCAGATTGGCAAGGCTGCCCGCCAGCAGCGCCTTGATGCCCAGTTTCGCGATCATCGGCCGCTGATTGGGCGCAAGGCTGCCGGTCGCGGCCATCTGGATCGCGATCGAACTGAAATTGGCAAAGCCGCACAGCGCAAAGGTGATGATCGCCACGCTGCGCTCCGACAGGCCCTGCGTCGCACCCAGATTGAGGAAGGCGACGAACTCGTTCAGCACCATCTTGGTCCCGA
>CADEEK010000065.1 GCA_902826325.1 uncultured Sphingomonadales bacterium | reverse complement strand
CCTGATCGCGATCGACGGCGATGTCGTCGATCTCGAAATCGTTCCCGATCACCGGTCGGACTTTTTCCAGTGGTTCCATTTTCGCGTCGCCGGCGCGCGCGGACGGCGGCTCACCTTCCGCATCCGCAACGCGGGACAGGCGGCCTATGCGTTCGGCTGGCCCGGCTATCGCGCGCGGGTCAGCACCGATCGCGAACGCTGGCGGATGACCGACGGCGCCTATGCCGACGGCGTCTTCAGCTTCAGCCATCGGTTCGACGGCGACCTCGCCTGGTTCGCCTATTTCGCGCCCTACAGCATGGAACGGCACCAACGGCTGATCGCGCGCATGGCCGCCAGCCCCGGCGTTACGCACCGCGAACTCGGCCAGACGCTCGACGGGCGCGCGATCGACCTGCTGACGCTCGGTACCGGCACGAAACAGGTCTGGCTCTATGCCCGCCAGCATCCCGGCGAGGCGATGGCCGAATGGTGGATGGAAGGGGCGCTGGAAAAGCTGACCGATCCCGACGACGCTGCCGCGCGCAAGCTGCGCGACCGGGCAACCTTCCACCTCGTCCCCAATATGAACCCGGACGGCAGCTTTCGCGGCCATCTGCGCACCAATGCGGCGGGCGTGAACCTCAATCGCGAATGGCATGTGCCGACTCTGGAAAACAGCCCCGAAGTCTTTCACGTCCGCGGCGCGATGGACGAAACCGGCGTCGATTTCGCGATGGACATCCATGGTGACGAAGCGATCCCGGCCAATTTCCTCGCCGGGTTCGAAGGGATTCCCGACTGGACCGACGAACAGGGCGCGAAATTCTACGCCTATGGCCGCGCACTTGCCGCCGCGACGCCGCTGTTTCAGCTCGAACAGGGCTATGACAAGGCGGCACCCGGCACCGCCAATCTGTCGATGTCGACCAACCAGCTGGCCCAGCGTTTCGGCGCCGTGGCGATGACGCTCGAAATGCCGTTCAAGGACCACGATCCCAGCCCGGACCCCGAATATGGCTGGTCGCCCGACCGGTGCAAGGCGCTCGCCCATGCCTGCCTCGATACGCTGGCCGACATGATCGACACGATCTGACATGCTCGCCGTCGTCGCGACGCCCCTGATGCTGGCGTTTATGCAATCGGCCCCCGGCCCGCAATTCGGCCAGCCTTTCGTCGGCCCGGACGGCACGCGCCGGGTGGCAAAGTTCAGCACCTTTACCGAGGGGTTGCTCGATCCGCACCCCGATCGGGTCCGGCGCGCCCGCTATGACCCGCGCCGCTCTGCGTTGCAGACCGGTGCCTTCCCCGTCCCCGCGCGCGGCGATGAGGACACGGTCGAAATCCAGGTGCGGCTGGATATCGATGCGACCGGCACCCCGACGGGCTGCCAGATCCTGCGGGCCAGCGGCAATGCGCCGTTTGACCTGCATGTTTGCCCGCATCTGATCAAAAATCTGCGCCACACGCCGGCACTCGACTGGCACGGCGTCCGCGTCGGCGATTCGCTTGCCATTCGCGTAAGCTATCGGTTTGAAGCGGTGGTCGACACGCCGTCGGCGCCCTTCCCTGCCCGGACATTTCCGACGCTCAAACGCAGCGAGCCCCGGCCGCTGCAGCCGATCGACGCCGCATTTGTCGGCCTCGCCGATGCGGATGTCCCGGCGGCGGTCACGGGGGTCAGCGGCGGCCTTCAGGTCGATGCTGCCGGTCGGGTGATCGCGTGCACCCATGTCGGCGCGACCAATATCGATGCGCTGGACCTTCGCATCTGCCAAAGGCTGCGGACGGTCGCGTTCCAGCCGCAGCAGGACCAGGCGGGGCGGCCCGTCGCGGGGCGCTACGGGTTTCGGATCAGGCGATGATCGTGCGCGAGGGCGGCCTCGACGATCCCCAGGTCATCGCTCTGCTCGACCTGCATGCGCGTGGCATGCTCGCCAACTCGCCGCCGGGCACCTGCCATTTCCTCGACCTGGCGGGCCTGAACGCCCCCGACATCAGCTTTCTGTCGATATGGGATGGCGACATCCTGCTCGGCATCGGCGCGCTGCGCCAACTCGACGCCTTCACCGGAGAGATCAAGTCGATGCGGACTGCGCAATCCGCGCTGGGCCGGGGGGTCGGCACCGCGATGCTGAACCATATCGTCGCGCTCGCCCATAGGCGGGGCTACACCGCGCTCAAGCTGGAAACCGGCACCGGCTGCGCGTTCGACGCTGCACATGCGCTATATGCCCGCCACGGCTTTGCGCCCTGTCCCGCCTTTGCCGGTTATCAACCGACGCCGTTCAACCGATTCATGTCGCTGGCGCTGTGATCCGCATCGCTACCGCTTGATCGACCTGCGCGGCCCAATTATCGCACCGCAGCATGAGCGATCCCCTGCCCCGTCCGACCGCCGATTCGCCCTCGCCGCTAAAGCCGTTGCCGCTGCTGATCTTCAGCTCGCGCTGGCTGCAGCTGCCGCTCTATGTCGGCCTGATCGCGGCGCAGTGCGTCTATGTGTTCCTGTTCATCAAGGAACTGGTCCATCTGATCCAGCACGCCTGGGAATTCAGCGAGCAACAGATCATGCTGGTCGTGCTCGGCCTGATCGACGTGGTGATGATCTCCAACCTGCTGGTGATGGTCATCGTCGGCGGCTACGAAACCTTCGTCTCGCGGCTCGGGCTGCAGGGCCACCCGGATCAGCCCGAATGGCTCAGCCACGTCAATGCCGGCATCCTCAAGGTCAAGCTGGCGATGGCGATCATCGGCATCTCCTCGATCCACCTGCTGCGCACCTTTATTGAGGCAGGCGCGCTCGGCACCCCGACCGGCCGCGTGACCGAAGCGGGCGTGCTGTGGCAAACCGTGATCCACATGGCCTTCATCGCCTCGGCGATCGGCATCGCCTGGGTCGACCGGATGACACAGGTCAAGCCGGGCAAATAAGCGGGGTTGCTGGCCGGGTTACGGCGCGCTGAGTATTTTTCATTGGCGGGCTGCGCCCGCTGCTTCCGGCACCAGCCCACGCTTTTTTTGGGTTGCCGCACCAGCCCGCTCCCCCACCCCGCCACCCATCGGCAGGATATTCTGGAATGGGTGGCGGGGTGGGGGAGCGGGCTGGTGCGGCAACCCTACAAAGACTCAGCGGGCTGGTGCCGGAACCCGACAAAGACTCAGCGGGCTGGTGCGGCAACCCAACAACCCAAATCCACTCAATTCCAGTAATCCAGCATATCCGCCGTGATCCAGCCAAAGCTGTAATTGAGGAAAAACAGCGCGAACATCGCCGCCGACACCAATGTCGTGCGGATCGCGATCTTGCCCGCCGGAAATTCGCGCGGCGCGCTGTCGGCCTGGCCCGGCACCAGCGGCTCGCCCGCCTCGACGCTGGTGCGCGCGGAAAAGGGCAGCACCAGGAACAGCGCCAGGAACCAGAACAGGAAATAGATGGCGGCAACGCTATACCAGTTCATCGCCTCAAACCTCGATCAGCATCACATCGACCACCGGCTTCTTGCCGGTCCAGCGCACCGCCACCCGCCGCGTCGCCAGCCGCACTTCCTCGCGCAGCTTCTCGCGATCGCCGCCCGACCGGGTCGCCGACACCGCCTTGGCCGCGGCCTCGCGCGCTTCGTCCAGAAACGGCTCGCGATCCTCTTCGACCGGCACGCCCTGGATGCGCACATCGGGCGTCCCGGCCAGCTTGCCATTGGCCTTCAACGCAACCGCGACCGACATCTGGCCATACAGGCCCAATTTGCGCCGTTCGTTGATCGTGCCGCCATCGGCGGGCAGGATCACGTCGCCGTCCAGCACCAGCCGTCCGGCGGGGGCATGGCCAAGCTTTGCGGGCTTGCCGGGGGCCAGGCGGACGATCTCGCCATTGACCTGCACCACCGCGCCCTTGATCCCCTGTTCGATCCCGAACCGCGCCTGTTCGGCGATATGGCGCATCTCGCCATGCACCGGCACCAGGATTTCGGGCCGGATCCAGCGATACATTTCGGCAAGTTCGGGTCGGCCAGGATGGCCCGATACATGGACGAACGCCTGCCGGTCGGTGATCATTTCGACCCCCTTGGTCGCCAGCGCATTCATGATGCGCCCGATCGCCATCTCATTGCCCGGAATCTGCTTGGACGAGAACACCACCGTATCGCCCGCATCCAGCTTCAGCGGATGCGTCCCCTCCGCAATTCGCGCCAGCGCCGCGCGCGGCTCACCCTGCCCGCCGGTGGCGACGATCATCACCTTGTCGCGTGGCAGCGTCATCGCCGTATCGAAATCAACCGTGTCGGGAAAATCGCGCAGATAGCCGGTTGCCCTGGCCACGCGCAGGATACGGTCGAGCGAACGCCCCGCCACGCACATCGCCCGCCCGGTATCGCGCGCCACCTCGCCCAGCGTCTGCAACCGCGCCGCGTTGGAGGCAAAGGTGGTGACGAGCACCCGCCCCTTTACCGCGCCGATCACCGCGTCCAGCCCCGCGCGCACCGCGGCTTCCGACCCCGATGCCTCGGCATTGAACACATTGGTCGAATCGCACACCAGCGCCAGCACGCCCGTATCGCCGATCTGGGTCAGTTCCTCCGCCGTGGTCGGGCTGCCCAGCAGCGGCGCGTCGTCCAGCTTCCAGTCGCCGGTGTGGAACACGCGGCCATAGGGCGTGTCGATCAGCACCGCATTGCCCTCCGGAATCGAATGGGCGAGCGGGACATAGCGAAAGCCGAACGGGCCAAGCGCAAAGTCCTCGTCCTCGCCGATCACGTTGAGTTCGACGCGGTCGGCAATGCCTTCCTCGTCCAGCTTGCCGTGGATCAGCCCCGCGGTGAACGGCGTCGCATAGAGCGGCACGCCCAGATCCCCGGCCAGGTAAGGCAGGGCGCCGATATGATCCTCATGCCCATGGGTCAGCACGATGCCGAGCAGGTCGTCCAGCCGCTCCTCGATAAACTGCAGGTCGGGCAGCATCAGGTCGATGCCCGGATAATCGGGATTGCCGAAAATCACCCCGCAATCGACCATCACCCATTTGCCGCGACAGCCATAGAGATTGACGTTCATCCCGATCTCGCCCGATCCGCCGAGCGCGAGGAAAAGCAGTTCGTTACCGGGGGTCATTTCGTCTTTCGTCATTCGCTGCCGCCGTCACCCCGGCCCTGCGTCACCACGGCTTGTACCGGGGTCCACCGGGCGTCGAGGGCCGGTCAAGGGTTCGATCATTGCGGGTAAGGACAAGTGGACCCCGGCACAAGGCCGGGGTGACGCAGCGCCGGGGTGACGATTGCACCCTAGCCCCCCGTCCGCGCCCACAACATCGCCAGCCCCTGTATCGTCAGATCCGGTTCGATCGCATCGAACACATCGGTATGTTTCTCGAACAGCACGGCAAGGCCGCCGGTCGCGATGACCTTGACCGGGCGGCCGATCTCCGCCTTCATCCGCGCGACCAGACCTTCGATCATCGCGATATAGCCCCAATAGATGCCGATATGCATCTGATCGACCGTATTGCGCCCGATCACCGATGTCGTCCCCGGCGCCTCGATCGCGATACGCGGCAACTTCGCCGCCGCCGTCACCAGCGCATCGAGCGACAGGTTGATCCCCGGCGCGATGATTCCGCCCTTGTATGCGCCGGTATAGTCGGCGACGTCGAAGGTGGCGGCGGTGCCGAAATCGATGACGATCAGGTCGCCGGGATGGTTTTCATGCGCCGCGATGATGTTGAGCGCACGGTCGGCGCCGACGCTGTCCGGTTCCTCGACGTCCAGCGTCACCGGCCAGCCGCCCTTGCCCGCCACGACCGGTTCGACATTGAAATATTTGCGCGCCAGCACCTGCAGATTGTGCAGCGCGCGCGGCACCACCGTGCCGATGATGACGCCCGTCACGGCGGACCGGTCATAACCTTCCAGGGCGAGCAACTGGCTCAGCCACACCGCATATTCGTCACCCGTGCGGCGCGGATCGGTCGCGATCCGCCAGCGCGCGCGAATCTCCCGACCTTCGACCAGTGCGAAGACGACATTGGTATTCCCGGCATCGATCGCGAGCAGCATTGCCTTCTCCAAACGCGGTGTGCGGCACCCATAACCGCCTTCGTGGCTTCGTGTCTTCGTGCGAGTCAAATTTCGCGCACAAAGGCACGAAGCCACAAACAATCAGAGCAGGAACACGTCGCCCGCATGGATCAACTCGACGCCTGACGAGGTTTTCAGCAGCAACGCACCTTCGGCGCTCAACCCGTCGAACAACCCGTCGATCGCCGACCCGTCGGGCAGACGCGCGGTCAGCGCGGTGCCCCGGGCATGGGCGCGCTCAAGCCAGCGCTGGCGGACGGGCTCCAGCCCCTCGCCCCGCCACCGCGCCAGCCAGCGCGCGAAACTGTCCGCCAGCACCTCGGCAAAGCCCGCCGCATCGGCAACCGCACCCTGCGCGGCAAGGCTGGTGGCAGGTCGGTCGGGCAGGTCGGGGGCATGGGCCAGGTTGACCCCGATCCCGATCACCACCGCATCGCCCGCGCGCTCCAGCAGCACGCCCGACAGTTTCGCCCCGTCGATCAGCAGGTCGTTGGGCCATTTGATCGTCGCACCCGCCGGCAGGAACACGCGCACCGCCTCTTCCAGCGCGACCACCGTCACCAGCGCCAGCGTCGGCGCGGGCGGGTCGTGCGGGCGCAGGCGCACCACCGTGCTGCCATAGAAATTGCCGAGCGGCGAGTCCCACGCCCTGCCCTGACGCCCCTTGCCCGCCGTCTGCCGTTCGGCGCGCAGCCAACTGCCCTCTGCGGCACCGGCCGCGGCGAGCGCCAGCATGTCGGCGTTGGTGGACCCCGTCTCCTCGACGAGCCGGATCAGAACAAAACCCGAGCCGCCGCCAGCGACCATGTGCCCAGCAGCGGGATCAACAGATAGCCGAGCGGCGAGACGAACACCGCCGCCGCCGCGATCAACCCGCCTTCGACCGGACTGCCGTCGCGTGCGAATTCGGGCGCGGGATCGTCGAAATACATCGTCTTGACGATCTTGAGGTAATAAAAGGCACCGATCACCGACGCCGCGATACCGATCGCGGCGAGCGGGAACAGACCGGCCTTCACCGCCGCCTCGAACACCGCGAATTTCGCCCAGAAACCGAACAGCGGCGGAATACCCGCCAGGCTGAACATGAAAATCGCCAGTGCCGCCGCCAATGCCGGCCGCGTGCGCGACAGGCCCGACAGGCTCGCGATCGTCTCGACCGGCTGGCCGTCGGCATCGCGCATCTGCAACACGACGATGAAGCTGCCCAGCGTCATCACGACATAGATGGTGAGATAGGTCAGCACCCCCGCCACGCCATCCACCGTCCCGGCGGCAAGGCCGATCAGCGCAAAGCCGATATTGTTGATCGAGGAGTAAGCGAGCAGCCGCTTGATATTGGTCTGGCCGATCGCCGCGACCGCGCCCAGCACGATCGAGGCGAGCGCGGCGAACACCACGATCTGTCGCCAGTCGCTCGTCACCGGTCCCATCGCATCGATCGCGACGCGCACCGCCAGCGCCACCGCCGCCACCTTGGGCGCGCTGGCGAAGAAAGTCGTCACCGGCGTCGGCGCGCCTTCGTAAACGTCGGGCGTCCACATATGGAACGGCACGGCGGACATCTTGAACGCCAGCCCCGCGAACACGAACACCAGCCCGAACAACAGGCCGGTATTGCTGCCCGCCGCATAGGCCGCGGCGATGTCGCCGAAGATCGTCGTGCCGCTGAACCCGTAGACCAGGCTGATGCCATAAAGCAGGATGCCCGAGGCAAGCGATCCGAGAATGAAATATTTCAACCCCGCCTCTGCCGAACGCACATCGCGCCGCATGAAGCTCGCCAGCACATAGGCGGCAAGGCTCTGCAACTCCAACCCGACATAGAGCGTCAGCAGGTCGTTGGCCGACACCATCATCCCCATGCCCGCCGTGGCGAACAGGATCAGCACCGGATATTCCGGGCGTAGATCGTCACCGCTGGTGCGCGCGAAGAAACGCGGGGCGATGATGATCGAAATGGCCGCGGCAAAGAAGATCAGCGCCTTGGCAAAGGCGGCGAACAGATCGGCGCGATACAGGCCGTCAAACGCCGTGCCGCCCGCCGAAGCGGGGCCGGCAAGCGCGATGCCCGCACCGATCAGCACCGCGACCGACGCCCAGCTGACCGCGCGCGAAATCGCGGGGCCACCCCAGGCGGAAATCATCAACAGCGCGAGGCCGCCGACCGAAAGGACGACTTCGGGCAGCACCATCGAAAGTTGTGCGGCGTAATCCATCAGTGTGCCGCTCCATGTTCGGCTGGCTGCTTGGCAGAGTCGTGGCCGGTCGCATGCGCCGCCGCCGCCGGATTGCCCGGTGTCGGCTGGCTGTCACCCGCAGGACGCGCGCGTTCGATCCGCGCCAGCAGGGTCGCGACATCGCCGCGCATCGGCGCCAGGAAGCTTTCGGGATAGACGCCCATCCACAGCACCACGGCAGCGAGCGGCGCCAGCAGCGCCATTTCGCGGCGGCTGAGGTCCGGCATCGCCCGGACATCGTCCTTGGTCAGATCGCCGAACACCACCCGGCGATAGAGATAGAGCATATAGGCCGCGCCCAGGATGATCCCGGTCGTCGCGATCAGCGTGACCCAGGTCGACACCTGATAGGCGCCCATCAGCGCCAGCAGTTCGCCCACGAAATTGCTCGTCCCGGGCAGGCCGACCGATGCAATGGTGAACAGCATGAACAGGATCGCATATTTGGGCATGTTGATCGCGAGGCCGCCATAACGGTCGATCTCGCGCGTATGCAGCCGGTCATAGATGACGCCGACGCACAGGAACAGCGCGCCCGATACCAGGCCATGCCCCAGCATGACCATCATCGCGCCCTCGATCCCCTGACGGTTGAAGGTGAACAGGCCGATCGTCACGATCGCCATATGCGCGACCGATGAATAGGCGATCAGCTTCTTCATGTCGTTCTGCACCAGCGCGATCAGCGAGGTGACGACGACCGCGATGCACGACAGGCCAAAGACGAGCCAGATCAGCTGCGCCGACGCCTCGGGAAACATCGGCAGCGAAAAGCGCAGGAACCCGTAGCCGCCAAGCTTCAGCAACACGCCCGCCAGGATCACCGACCCCGCGGTCGGCGCCTGAACGTGCGCATCGGGCAGCCAGGTATGGACCGGCCACATCGGCATCTTGACCGCGAAAGAAGCGAAGAAGGCGAGCCACAGCCATGTCTGGACATCGGCCGGGAAGTCATATGCCATCAGTTCGGGAATGTAGGTCGTGCCCGCGGTGATGGTCATATACATCATCGCGATCAGCATCAGCACCGAGCCGAGCAGCGTGTAGAGGAAGAATTTGTAGCTGGCGTAGATGCGGTTCGCCCCGCCCCAGATGCCGATGATCAGGAACATCGGGATCAGACCGGCTTCGAAGAACACATAGAAGAGGAAGATGTCCTGCGCGGCAAAGGTGCCGATCATCAGCACCTCGGTAATCAGGAACGCGGCCATATATTCCTGGACGCGCTTTTCGATCGCTTCCCAGCTGGCGCCGATGCAGATCGGCATCAGGAACACGCTGAGCAGGATCAGCAGCAGCGCAAAGCCGTCAATGCCCAGCGCCCAGGCGAAGCGCCCGAACAGCGGCACATTCTCGACAAACTGCCATTGCGGGCCGCCAATCTCGAAATTCGCCCACAGCACCCCGCCAAGTGCCAGGTCGATCAGCGTCGCACCGAGCGCGATCCAGCGCGCCTGGCTGGCGCCGACGAACAGGCACGCCACCGCCGCGACCAGCGGCACGATCAGCATGATGGAAAGAATGCCGCTCATCGCGTGATCACCCAGGTAACGGCGGCGGTCAGGCCGATCAGCATGACGAACGCATAGCTATAGACATATCCCGATTGCAGCCGCGCGGTCATGCGGTTGCCCCATTGGACCAGCGCGGCGGACCCGTTCGGCCCGAACCGGTCGATCGTCCCTTCGTCGCCCTTCTTCCAGAACAGGCGCCCGAACCAGAAAGCGGGCCTGACGAACAGGACATTATACAGCTCGTCGAAATACCATTTGTTGAGCAGGAAGCGGTAGAGCAGGCGGAAGGTGTCGGTGAACCGGCCCGGAATATCCGGCTTCCAGATATAGGCGATCCACGCGGTCGCGAGGCCGAGCAGCATCACGACGCTCGCCGACAGTTTCACCCAGAGCGGCACTTCATGCATCGCATGCGCCAGATGCGCGTCGAACGCGACCGCGCCCTTCCAGAAGATCTCGCCCGCTTCGGGCTGGATGAAGAATTTGTTGAACACGAAGCCCGCGAACACCGCGCCGAGGCTGAGCACCAGCAGCGGGATCATCATCGGCAACGGGCTTTCGTGCGGATGGTATCCGCCGGTGCCGTCCACCGTCTCGTGCGCGCCGGCTGCATCGGCATGCGGATCGTGGCCGGCATCTTCCTGCGCGGGCGGGTTTTCGGCATGCGCGACGGCGTGGCCATGGGCCTCATCGCCATGATGCGTATCATGCAGCGCGTGCTGGATATGCTCCGACTGGGTCCAGCGCGGCTTGCCCCAGAAGGTCAGGAACATCAGGCGCCACGAATAGAAGCTGGTGAGCAGCGCGGCGATCACCCCGACCCAGAACGCGCCCTGCCCGCCGCCGCCGGCGGCATAGGCGGCTTCAAGGATCGCGTCCTTCGAATGGAAGCCGGCAAAGCCCGCATGCAGCCAATAGATGCCGACCCCGGTAATCGCCAGCGTGCCCGCCATCATCGTCCAGAAGGTGACGGGGATGTGCTTACGCAGGCCGCCATAATAACGCATGTCCTGTTCATGGTGCATCGCGTGGATCACGCTGCCCGCGCCCAGGAACAACAGCGCCTTGAAAAAGGCGTGGGTGAACAGATGGAACATCGCCGCGCCATACATGCCGACGCCCGCGGCAAAGAACATGTAGCCGAGCTGCGAACAGGTCGAATAGGCGATGACGCGCTTGATATCGGTCTGCGTCGTGCCGACCGTCGCGGCGAACAGACAGGTCGCCGCGCCGATAAAGGTGACGAAGCCGAGCGCGATCGGCGCCTGTTCGAACAGCGGCGACAGGCGGCAGACCATGAACACGCCCGCCGTCACCATCGTCGCGGCATGGATCAGCGCTGAGACCGGCGTCGGCCCCTCCATCGCGTCGGGCAGCCAGGTGTGCAGGCCGAGCTGCGCCGACTTGCCCATCG
>CADEEK010000064.1 GCA_902826325.1 uncultured Sphingomonadales bacterium | reverse complement strand
CAACGGCACCGCGGCGTCCTGGTTCTGAAAGGAAACTAACCATCATGGCCAATACGGCCCAAACCCCCGTCACAGCGGGCGGCGAAGATTTTGCCGCGCTGCTCGAAGAATCGTTCGGTACCACGAAACGTTTTGAAGGCCGCGTCGTCAAAGGTCGCGTCGTCGCGATCGAAAACGACATCGCCGTCATCGATGTCGGCCTGAAAGCCGAAGGGCGCATTTCGGTGCGCGAGTTCGGCGGCCCCGGCCAAGTCGGCGAGATCAAAGCCGGCGACATGGTCGACGTCTACATCGAACGCATGGAAAACGCCGCCGGCGAAGCCGTGCTCAGCCGCGAAAAAGCGCGCCGCGAAGAAAGCTGGATCCAGTTGGAGAAAGCCTTCACCGACGGCCAGCGCGTGACCGGTACGATCTTCGGTCGCGTCAAAGGCGGCTTCACGGTCGATCTTTCGGGCGCCGTTGCGTTCCTGCCCGGCAGCCAGGTCGACATCCGCCCGGTGCGCGATGTCGGCCCGCTCATGGGTTCGCCGCAGCCGTTCCAAATTCTCAAAATGGATCGCGCGCGCGGCAACATCGTGGTTTCGCGTCGTGCGGTTTTGGAAGAAACCCGCCAAGAGGCGCGCTCGGAACTGGTCTCCAACCTCGCCGAAGGCCAAGTGCTGCAAGGCGTGGTCAAGAACATCACCGATTACGGTGCGTTCGTCGACCTGGGCGGTATCGACGGCCTGCTGCACGTCACCGACTTGAGCTACAAGCGGGTCAACCACCCGTCGGAAATGCTGAACATCGGCGACACGGTAAAGGTGCAGATCATCCGCATCAACCGCGATACCCAGCGCATTTCGCTCGGCATGAAGCAGCTTGAAAGCGATCCGTGGGATGGCGCGGGCAGCAAATATCCGGTCGGCGCCAAGCTGTCGGGCCGCGTCACCAACATCACCGAATATGGCGCGTTCGTCGAACTGGAACCGGGCATCGAAGGCCTGGTCCATGTCAGCGAAATGAGCTGGACGAAGAAGAACGTCCATCCGGGCAAGATCGTGTCGACCAGCCAGGAAGTCGATGTGATGGTGCTGGAAGTCGATCAGGAAAAGCGCCGCATCTCGCTCGGCCTCAAACAGGCGCAGCAGAACCCGTGGGAGGCGTTCGCCGCCGAACATCCGGTCGGCACCGAAGTCGAGGGCGAAGTCAAGAACGCCACCGAATTCGGCCTGTTCATCGGCCTGGACAACGATGTCGACGGCATGGTCCACATGTCCGACATCGCCTGGGGCATTTCGGGCGAGGACGCGCTGGCGCTCCATCGCAAGGGCGAAATGGTCAAGGCGGTCGTGCTGGCGATCGAACCGGACAAGGAACGCATCTCGCTCGGCATGAAGCAGCTTGAACGTGGCGGTGTCACCGCGGCGGCGGCAGGCGGCGGCGCGCGCGTCAACAAGAACGAGATCGTGACCGTCACCGTGCTCGAAGTGCGCGACACCGGCCTGGAAGTGCAGGTCGGCGACGATGGCGCCACCGGCTTCATCAAGCGCACCGATCTTGGCCGCGACCGCGACGAACAGCGTCCCGAACGCTTCCAGGTCGGCCAGAAGTTCGACGCGATGGTCACCGGCACCGATCGTTCGAAAAAGCCGACCTTCTCGATCAAGGCGATGCAGATCGCTGAAGAGAAGCAGGCCGTCGCCCAATATGGCTCGTCCGATTCGGGCGCGTCGCTGGGCGATATTCTGGGCGAAGCGCTCAAGGCACGCGACGAAAAGAACTGATTTGCGCGGGGCGGGCGTTTTTTTTGACGCCCGCCCCGTCAATCATTTCAAGGCGTTCGTCCAACATGTCGCCGAATGGCGCCGATCTGCGTGCAAGATTCGATTGATGCAGGTTAGCCATCGGGCCTAAACCACCCCCGACAGCCTTTGTCGGCCGGAATTGCCGGCCTTGGCCGGCCCGCTGGCCGGATAAACGGGGATGGTTGATGATCCGCTCGGAACTTGTTCAAATGCTCGCAACGGACAATCCCGAATTGTCCGCGCGCGAAATCGAACAGATTGTCGATGTGTTCTTCGAACAGATTACCGGACGTCTGGTCGAAAACGGCCGCGTCGAACTGCGCGGCTTCGGCGCCTTTTCCACCCGCGAACGCGATGCCCGCACCGGCCGCAATCCGCGCACCGGCGAAGCGGTGAATGTCGACGCCAAGCGCGTCCCCTATTTCAAACCTGGCAAGGAAATGCGCGTCCGACTGAACGTCTGACCGCCGCGACCCGCTCGCGCCTGCCCAGCGACGCGACCCGCAACCCCGCGCCGACCCCGCTTGGCACGCCCCCCAATCGCCGATAAACGCCACCCCGGCGCGGGCGTGGCGGAATGGTAGACGCACCGGACTTAAAATCCGTTGGGCCGCAAGGCCCGTGGGGGTTCAAGTCCCCCCGCCCGTACCAGCTCGCAGGGAGTCTTTGTTGGGTCGCCGCACCAGCGGGCAAGGCCCGCTACAGCAAACAACGCGGGAGTGGGCCGGTGCGGCTGCCCAACAAAGACTCAGCGCCACAACCCAGCAAAATGGTCGGGGAGACAGGATTCGAACCTGCGACATCCTGCTCCCAAAGCAGGCGCGCTACCAGACTGCGCCACTCCCCGACGCGGAGCGCCCGCCTAGACGGGTGCGGCCGCAAAGGCAATGCGCTGGTGGGCCCGGCAGGACTTGAACCCGCAACCTAGCCGTTATGAGCGGCCAGCTCTAACCAATTGAGCTACAGGCCCGCCAGCGATCCGCCGCGATTAGGGGTGAAGCGCGCGCACGGCAAGCACCGCATCATCCCGCGCGATCGAGCGCGTCCAGTATCTCGTCATGCGACGCCGCCGCGACGCCCAGCTGGTCGAGCAGCGCGAACACACTGACCCACCATTGCCGGAACAGCCGCAGATCCTCCGCATCGCGGACATAGGGCGTCTTGCCCGGCACCGCCGAGGGCGAGTGATAGGAAAACAGCAACAGCTGCAGCCCCCCCTCACCCACCGCAACGCGGATCGCCTCCAGCGCCTCGTCCAGCGGCATTTCCTCGGGCGTCAGCGCCACCCGGTTGAGCAGCCCCAGCCGCGATGCGATCCCCCGCGCCATCGGCACCTGCCCCAATGCGTCATACAGCCCCGCCCCGCCTGCCCGCACCGCGCCGGTAAACACGGTGGTCAGCGGCAGTTCGACCAGATCGCCCGCGCCGGTGCGAAACGCCGCATTGTCGATCTGGGTAAAGTCCGGCCCGCCCTGATCGGCATAGCTGTAACCCGACCGCATCGAGCTATCGACGCGATACCCCGCCGCCGCCAGCAGTTCGAGCGAATTGGGACCGATGCCATAACGGCCCGCGCGAAACATCGTCGGCCGCCGCCCGAACGCCGCGGCGATCGTATCGGTCAGCACCGCGATCTTCGCCGCCTCCAGCGCGCGGGGCAGATTGCCGACAAAGCTGTTGTGGGGCGTCACCGCCTCATCGAACGGCGGGTTGACCCAGGGGTGCAATTGCGCGCCGATCGCCGACCGCCCGTCGCCCATCACGCGATGCAGCACGTCGACCGACATCGCGCAAACCGCGATCGGGTGGTCGATCATATAGGTGGCGGGCACGCCATGATCGGCAAACAGCGCGTGCAGTTCGGGCAGCGCCGCCATCGCCGTCGTCGCGCGATTTTCGCGGGCCAGCGGCTGCGTCCAGTCGAATTCCTCCTCGGTATCGACGAACACGGCAAAGCGCGGCCCGAAATCATCCGGCCACGCGATATGCGCATCGCTGGCGGGCGCCGCGACGCGATAGCCGCCGTCAGGGGCTGGAGGATGGCCGTTCGCTTCCACAATCAATATGTTAGCGCACGACCTCCAAAGACTTGGTTACTGCGGCGGGCAGGCGCACGGTCAGGCTCTCCGCCTCGATCACCAGCGATCCGGCCATTTCACGCGCCAGGTTGCGCACCAGCCGCAGCGCAAAGCCGGTGCCGAGCAGCGCGGGTGCCTCCTGCTCGTCGTCGATCCCGAACAGCGCCTCGCCCGCATGGCGCCGCAAGGCGAGCGGCAGATCGAGCGTCACGGCGATCTGATCGTCGCTTTCCGCCGCCAGCCGCACTTCGACGCGCTCATCCTGCCCCGCCGCCGACACCAACGTCGCGAGCAGCCGTGAAAACAGCCGTTCGGCCCCGCGCAGATCGCCCGATACGACAAGGTTGTCGATCGGCAGCGCGATCCACGCCCCGCGCATCGCCGACAATGCGCCCAGATCGTCGGCAATCCGCGCCAGCAACGGGCGCAACGCGACTTCCCCGGCCTGCAACCGCAACGCCGACCCCTCGATCCGCGCCGCGATGTCGAGATCGTCGATCGCCGCCAACAGCGCGCGGGCATGGGTGCGGATGGTCGCCGCGCGGTCGCGATAGACCGGGGGCGCATCGCCCAGCATTTCGCGCTCGATCATCTCGGCGAAACCGGCAATGGCGTTGGTCGGGGTGCGCAGCTCGTGCATCAGCTGGCGCAGCGAATCCGCCGTGCCGTCACCTTTTGCCCTGACCACCGGGCTTTCGTCGGCACGCGGGCGCCGCCCCATGCCGCGATAGCCCGAAAAGCGGCCCGTCGCCGGATCGAAGGCGGGCGTCGCGGAAATGCGCCAGTCGCCCGCCGCATCGCTTTCCCCCGCCACGATCAGCCGCGCGTCGCCAAAGGCCGCGCGCCGCCGGAATGCACCCGCCGCCACGCCATCGACCCGCGACCCGTCGGCCATCGCCGTCATGTCGAGCGACAGGCCGATCAGCGGCGCGCGCGCCACCCCCTCGACCCAGCGGATCACGCCCTGCTCGTCGGTTTCGAAGCGGAAGCTGCCGCCGCGCGCCGGTTCGACGGGTGCCTCGCGCCGGTCCTGCTGGCGGGTGTAAAAGGCGTCGATCCGCGCCACCACCTCGGCAATCTCGAACGGCCCCTCGGTCGCCTCGCCCACGGCCTCGCCGCCGGCAACCGGGTCGGTCGCGATATCGCCCGTGGCAACCTCGCCGTCCGGCATCTCGGCCATTTCGGGACGCAGCCCGACGATCGCAGCCGCGCCTTCGCGGTCCACGAGGATGGTTTCTTCCCCTGACATGGGTGAATCGTGCGCCACCACGGACTCGGGCGCAAGCGTCGCGGACGGCTCGGGCGTCGGCGCTGTCTCGCTTTGGGTCAGCGCGGATTCGGCGACCTCATCGCCATCCCCGACGGCCTGTTGCCCAGCCTGCTGCCCCACTTGCTGCAATGCCGCCGCGACCGCCGGAATCGCCAGCGCCGCCGCGCCCACCGACACAAAGGTCGACGGCGTCGCGATCGCGACCAGCGGCGGCGCATCGTCCGGTTCGGACAGGGCGTCATCGACAACATCGCTACTCGCGTCGCCGATCTGCTCCGGCGCCTCGCGCGTGACATCCGGCCGGATACGGATACGCGGGCGCGGTTCGGCGGGGCGCGCGGCAATCACTTCGGTCCAGTCAATGATCTGCGGTTCGGCGACCGGCTGTGCGCTCTCGACCACCTCGTCCGTCGCACCCGGCTCGCGCTCCAACGGGGAAGCGGCAGGCGCCGATCGCGCGGCGATCACCTGCGTCCAATCGATCAGCAATTCGGTCGGTTCGGTCTCGGCGACTTCGGCGACTGGGGCGACGTCGACCGCTTCGGCAATCGCCCCCGCGTCATCCGCCACCGGCTCGGCCACGTCGCCCTCGATCACGAAATCGACGGTAAAGGTCTTGAGCGCGCCCTCCACCCCCGGCGGCAAATCGCGACGCGCACGCACCACGGTTCGCCCCGCCGCCGACAGGCGCGGCAGCAACTCGATCCACTCGCCTGAATTGAGCCGCGCGCTGCGCAGCACCGGCGCCGCGACGCTGATATCATCCACCGCGCACAGTCGGACGAGGACATAGGGCGGGCTGGCCAGTTCCAGCGCCCGGGCGCTGGCGGCACGCACCGCCAGCGGCACGGCGGGGCGGATCGATTCGAGCAGCATCAACGCGCGACGCTCGGCGGGCACGCGGCGCCGCCCGATCAGATCGACCAGCTGGCGCCAGGTCGACGCCTTGCCGAACGGCGTCGAAACATCCGCCGCCAGCACCGTGTCCAAAGTGTCGTCGAACCGCACCGATCTTATCGTCCCACCCGCCCGAACACCCGCGCGGTAAGGAATCATTAACCTGCCGGGACAGCCGCCGCCAGCTTCCGTTTCGGCACGTCGCATTGTGGGACAATTGCGCTTGCGTGTAATTTTATTATGCTTAATCAGAACAACGCGACCGAATCAAATATGATCGAGGGATCGACATGGCATTTGACGAAATTGACCGGCAGATCATGGGGCATCTTCAGGCGGATGGCCGGATGACCAATGTCGATCTGGCCGAACGGGTCGGCCTGACCGCTCCGCCCTGTCTGCGCCGCGTCCGCACGCTGGAGGAAAAAGGGGCGATCCGCGGCTATCACGCCGATCTCGATCCCAGCTGGCTCGGCTATACGATCACGGTGTTCGCGATGGTCAGCTTGAAGAGCCAGGCCGAAAGCGACCTGGAGGCGTTCGAGGCGCATGTCGCCGACATTCCCGAAATTCGCGAATGCTATATGCTCAACGGCGACATCGATTTCGTGCTCAAGATCGTCGCGCGCGATCTCAGCAGCTTTCAGCAATTCCTCACCACCCGGCTGACCACCGCGCCCAATGTGGCGCATGTCCGCACCTCGCTGACGATCCGCATGTCGAAATCGCTGCCGGGCGTTCCTGTTGAATAATTGGCCTGTCGAATAATTGGCCTGTTGAATAATTGGCCTGCGGAATAAAAAAGGGGCGGACCCGACGGCCGCCCCCTTTCAATCCGCATGTCAGCGCGCCGGTTCAGGCGGCCTGATCGACCCAGGCCAGCCAGAAACGCGCGATCTCGCCGCGCGTCCCGCCATTCACCGTGCTCAGCGCGGTCTTGGCCTCGGCCTTCTGCCCCGCCAGCGCCAGTGCGATGCCCAGCCGCGTGTTGACCAGATTGGTGTCGACCGACCCCTTTTGCAGCGCGAGCCGATATAGTTCGATCGCCTTGGGCAGGTTGCGGCTGGCCAGATACGCATCGCCGGTCGCCATCGCCACCGTGCCATTGGCCGCCGCCGCCGCGCGCTTTTCTTCCTGTGCCAGCGGCACCTCGGCCTTTTCGCGTCCCGTCGCCTGGGTATAGATCGGGTCAAGCCGGGGATTGGGCTTCGACACCTTGCCCGATGCCCGACCCTCGTCGATCACCGCGCGCGCTTCCCAGGGCAGGCCACGGCGCTGCGCCGCTTCGGCATATTGATAATAATCGCTCTCGCCCGCCATCGCGCCGGTCGCGCGCATCAGGCGCAGAATGTCGAGCCGCTCGTCGGCATCCAGCGTCGCGCCGCCGGTGCCGGCCTGTTCGACAAAGACGAGCAGCGAGGACCGCCACGCATCGGCGCTGGGATGCGCGGCGACCTGGCGGCTCAGCCATTGCGCAGCGCCGGCCTTGTTGCCGCTGGTATAGAGCGCGGATGCCGCGAACTTATACCACGCCTCCGGCGCCTTGCGTCCGGCGGCTTCCTCGGCCTTGATCGCCGCGTCGATCGCCGCGACGCCGGGCGCCACCTGGCCGCCGCGGATCTGCGCCTGCGCGATCAGCAGGTTGAGGTTCGCGCCATTGGGCGCATAGCCAAGGTCACGGGCGCGCTGATAATAGGTCACGGCCTGCGCATATTGCTTGGCCTTGTCGGCGAAATCGCCGCGAAAGAAATTATAGCGGCCAAGATCGGCCTGCGGCGTCTTGGGGTTGGCGATCAGCGCATCGAGCGCCGGGACCATCGCCGCATTGTCGTTCAGCCCGACCGCGACCTGCAGCGCGAACACGTCGATATAATATTTTTCGTCCTCGCCGCTCGCCGTCGGCTTCAGCACGTCGAGCTGCGCCTTGGCGGCGGCCCAATTCTTCGCCTGAATCGCCGATTCGACCAGCGCCGCGCCCTTGCGGAAGTTCTGGCTGACCTTGATCTGCGCCGCCTGCTGCGCGGTGGCGGGGGCAACCACCGTCAGCGTCGGCGCACCGAGCAGGATCACGCCGGCAAGCGCGGCTTTCGAAACGAACTTCATCAATGACTCTCCTAACGCGAATGGGCCGAACGCGATTGGGCGTGGCAAAGGGGCGGCCTTGCTCTAATCGCCCCTTCGCAAGGGTCAAGGCGGCTTCCACAGCCCGTCTCTCACATTGCGACACTGAACGCATTTTGAACGCGATCGCTCCCTCGCGTGCGCGCGTGCGCGGGCGCGCGCGGGCTTGGCAGGTGGCCGCCGCCCCGCTAGAGCGGTCACAATCCTGAAACAACCCCGGAAGAGCGCAGTAACTTGACCGACGAGACCGTCCTCGCGGACCCCTCCGACATTACCCCCATCTCCATCGTCGATGAGATGAAGACCAGCTATCTCGATTACGCGATGAGCGTGATCGTCGCCCGCGCGCTGCCCGATGTGCGCGACGGGCTCAAGCCGGTGCATCGCCGCATCCTCTATGCCGCGCAGGAATCCGGCTTTGTCGCGGGCAAACCCTATCGCAAATCGGCCCGCCTGGTCGGTGAGGTGATGGGTAAATACCATCCGCATGGCGACAGCTCGATCTATGACGCGATGGCGCGTATGGCGCAGGACTGGTCGATGCGCGTGCCGTTCATCGACGGCCAGGGCAATTTCGGGTCGATGGATCCCGATCCCCCCGCCGCGATGCGCTATACCGAGGCGCGCCTCGCTCGCGTCGCGACCGCGCTGCTCGACGATATCGACAAGGACACGGTCGATTTTCAGGACAATTATGACGGGTCGGAAAGCGAGCCCACCGTCCTGCCCGCCCGCTTCCCCAACCTGCTGGTCAACGGCGCGGGCGGCATCGCGGTCGGCATGGCGACCAACATCCCGCCGCACAATCTTGGCGAAGTGATCGACGCCTGCCTCGCCTATATCGAAAACGGCGCGATCACCGCCGAAGAGCTGATGGAAATCGTCCCCGGTCCCGATTTCCCGACCGGCGCGCTGATCCTTGGCCGCACCGGCTGCCGCAACGCCTATCAGACCGGGCGCGGCTCGATCATCGTGCGCAGCCGCCACACCACCGAACAGCGCGGCGAGCGCCGCTCGATCGTGCTGACCGAAATCCCGTTTCAGCAGGGCAAGAATGCCCTGGTCGAAAAGATCGCCGAGGCCGCCAAGGACAAGCGGATCGAGGGGATCAGCGACATCCGCGACGAAAGCTCGCGCGAGGGCGTGCGCATCGTCATCGACCTGAAACGCGACGCGACCCCCGATGTCGTGCTCAACCAGATCTGGCGCAACACGCCCGCGCAGTCGAGCTTCCCGGCCAACATGCTCGCGATCCGCGGCGGCCGCCCCGAACTGCTCAACCTGCGCGACATCATCGAAGCGTTTGTCCGCTTCCGCGAACAGGTCATCACCCGCCGGTCGAAATTCGAACTGGCCAAGGCGCGCGACCGGGCACACGTGTTGCTCGGCCTCGTCATCGCCGTCACCAATCTGGACGAGGTGGTGCGGATCATCCGCGGTTCGTCCAGCCCGACCGCGGCGCGCGAAGCACTGTTGATGCGCGAATGGCCGATCGCCGAAATCGCCCCCTATATCCGCCTGGTCGAAGCGGTGGAGACCGAGGTGACGGGCGACGTCTATCGCCTCAGCGACATTCAGGTCCGCGCGATCCTCGACCTGCGGCTGCATCGCCTGACCGCGCTTGGCCGCGACGAGATCGGCGACGAACTGGCCAAGCTCGCCGCCTCGATCACCGAACTGCTCGAAATCCTCGGCAATCGCGCGCGACTTTATGAGGTGATGCGCGAGGAGCTGACCGCGGTGCGCGACGCCTATGCCACCCCGCGCCGCACCGAAATCGCCGCCGCCGCCGACGGCATCGAGGACGAGGATCTGATCGAGCGCGAGGACATGGTCGTCACCGTGACGATGCAGGGCTATATCAAGCGCACCAGCCTCGACACCTTCCGCGCCCAGGCGCGCGGCGGCAAGGGCCGCGCCGGCATGGCGACCAAGGACGAGGATATCGTCACCGAACTGTTCGTCACCTCGACCCATACGCCGGTGCTGTTCTTCTCGACGCTCGGCCGCGTCTATCGGATGAAGGTGTGGAAACTGCCAGAGGGGGGCGCGAACACGCGCGGCCGCCCGATGGTCAACCTGCTCCCGCTCGCCGCCGGGGAAACCGTCTCCACCGTGCTGCCGCTGCCCGAGGATGAGGATGACTGGGGCAAGCTCCATGTCATGTTCGCGACGGCCAAGGGCAATGTCCGCCGCAACAGCATGGACGCGTTCACCAACGTGCCGTCGAACGGCAAGATCGCAATGAAGTTCGAGGGCGAGGACGAGGACGACCGGCTGATCGGCGTCGCCCTGCTCGACGAGGGTGACGATGTCCTGCTCGCCAGCCGCCAGGGCAAGGCGATCCGCTTCGCCGGCGACGATGTCCGCGAATTTCAAAGCCGCAATTCGACCGGCGTGCGCGGCATGCGCCTGCTGGGCGAGGACAAGGTGATGTCGCTGTCGATCCTGCATCGCGTCGGCACCACGGCCGAGGAACGCGAGGCGTATCTGCGCTTCGCCCCGTGGAAGGCCGAAAAGGAAGGCGAACCGGACCTTACCCCCGAACGCTTCGCGCAATTGCAGGCGAACGAACAGTTCATCCTCACCGTCTGCGCCAACGGCTATGGCAAGATGAGCTCCGCCTATGAATATCGCCGGATCGGGCGCGGGGGTCAGGGCATCACCAATATCGACAATATCGCCCGCAACGGCCCGGTCGTCGCCAGCTTCCCGGCAACGCAATCGGACCAGCTGATGCTCGTCACCGATCAGGCAAAGATGATCCGCCTGCCGCTGACCAGCATGCGGGTGATCGGGCGCGGTTCGGCGGGCGTGCGGCTGTTCAACGTCGCCGACGGCGAACATGTCGTCTCCGCCGCCCGGATCGAGGAAAGCGACGAGGAAACGGAAATCGCAGCCGTCGAAGGCGCAGATCAACCGAACGCTGGTCCCGAACCGGACGCGGAGGGCAACGAATAACCCCCTTCGTCACCCCGGCCATGCCGGACTGCTGTGCCGGGGGTCAACGCGCCCCACCGGCAACCGGATCGATCCGCCCGCCCAACGGTTGCAACAAGCACCTTCCGGCAACGCAGCCGGAGGGAGTCGGAGACGAACCCATGCACCCCACCATTGCCTACAAGGTGCTGACCGCCGATCAGATGGCAACGCTCGAATCGGGCAGCTTCACCGGCGCCCCGGTCGACCTGGCCGACGGCTATATCCACCTCTCCACCGCCGCCCAGCTGACCGAAACCGTCGACAGGCATTTC
>CADEEK010000063.1 GCA_902826325.1 uncultured Sphingomonadales bacterium | reverse complement strand
GGCGGTGCGGAACGGGCGGCGGTCGGGCGAGAGGATGCGGGGATAGCCAGTGGTGCCAGCGGCATCGAAGGTCGCGGCGGACAGATGTTCGTTGAGCAGGAAGGCGGCCATCGCTTCGAACATCGGGACTTCGACGCGGATCGGTCCTTCGCGGCCATTGGCGCGGGCGAGCAGCGCGGCGAGGATGCCGTAGACGGCGTGGAGCGCGGCGACCTTGTCCGCGAGGATCGTCGGCACGAAGCGCGGATCGCCGCCACTGGCGCTGGCGAGGCCCGCGACGCCGCTTGCCGCCTGGATGATGTCGTCAAAGGCGGGGCGATCGCGATAGCGGCCGCGCTGGCCAAAGCCGATCGCGGCGCAATGGACGATGCGCGGGTTGATCGCGGCGATCGCGTCGAAGCCCAGGCCAAGCCGGTCGGCGGCGTCGATCCGCATATTGTGGAACAGCACGTCGGCAGTGGCGACGAGCCGCGCGAGCGCGGCGCGCCCGTCGGGTGATTTGAGGTCGAGCGCGACCAGTTTCTTGTTGCGGTTGTTGTTGACGAACAGCGCGCCGCCGCCCTCGCCCGACGGATGGGCGTTGCGTGCGATGTCGCCGTCCAGCGCCTCGACCTTGATGACCTCTGCGCCGAGATCGCCGAGAATCTGGCCCGCATAGGGGCCGAGCACCACCGCCCCCACCTCGATCACCCGGATTCCGTTCAGCAGCGGCAGCATCGATCGGCGCTCCAGGTGGCGGGTGAGGGGGATGGGCCGACCGGCATGGTCGGGCGGGGGCGGAACGACAGGGCTGTCATGCTGCAGGCGGATCGACCGACAGGTGCGTGATCAGGGTCGCGGTGAAAGGTGCGGCGCCGGGCGGGGTGTCGTCGGTCGGGGCGGTTTCGTCCGGCGCTTCGCCGATCAGGCGGCGCGCTGCGGCCCGCGCCATCGCCGCGACCGGCCAGTGGACGGTGGTGAGCGGCGGCCAGCGCCGCGCGGCGACCGCGCCATCGCCGAACCCGACGATCGACAGGTCGCGCGGCACCGCCAGCCCGCGGCGGTGCGTGGCGTGCAGCACGCCGGCGGCCAGCAGGTCGCTGATGGCGAAGATCGCGGTCGGGCGCGGGGCGCGATCGAACAGCGCTTCGGCGGCGCGGATGCCGGTGTCGAAATCATCCTCGCCGCCGACGATCAGATCGGGATGGATGGCGATGCCGCGCGCACGCAGCGCGTCCTGATACCCACGCCGACGTTCGCGCGTGGCGGCGGCGGCGGGCGGGCCGCCGACCAGGGCGATGCGGCGATGGCCCGCCGCGAGCAGATGTTCGACCGCGCCGCGCGCCGCCTCCCGATCATTGGCGGCGATGCTGGTCGTCGGGCTGTCGCCGGGCGCGCTGGTCAGGCGGATATGGCGGACGCCAAGGTCCGCGCACAGGCGCAGCAGCGCGGCATCGTCGGCGATCGGTGGGAGCAGGATCAGGCCGAACGGTCGCTGACGTTCGAGAAAGTGGCGCACCGCGTCCTGCGCCGCCGCGCCGCCGCGATCGACCGGGTGGACGATCAGGCCGAATTCGGTGTCGCGCAGCGCCGCGAACAAGCCCTGTTGCGCGCCGGTGATGAGATGCGGATCGCGATCGTCATGGAGCAGGCCGATCAGGAAATTGCGGCGCAGCGCGAGCGCGCGTGCCTGGGGATTGGGGACATAGCCGATCTCGGCGATGATCCGTTGCACCCGTTCGCGCGTTTCGCGGTTGAGCAGAGGGGAATCGTTGATGACGCGGCTGACCGTTTTCTTGGACACGCCCGCGAGCCGTGCGACATCGTTGATCGTCAGCTGCGCCTTTCTGCTCATCGCCATGGCATAGCGCGCGGCAGGCGGGTCGCCAATTGCCGCCGGTGATGCGCGTTGTCGCAGCGACATCCGCGCGGCGGGGTCGATCGGCGCGTCAAGCGACTGGCAACACGCGGCATTTTCGCGCGATGCGCAAAAGTCCAGCTTTCCCCAGCGTAAAGTAAAGCTGGATTGCACCAGAACGGATGGGGCGGCATTAGTGTCTTATGACGGCAATACTCAAGCTCGATGCGTTCCTTCCCTATCGCCTGTCATTGGCGTCCAATCGCGTGTCGAGCGCGATTGCGGGTGCCTATCATGCCCAGTTCGGGCTGCGCATTCCCGAATGGCGGGTGATTACCGTGCTCGCCGAATATGGCTCGATGAGCCAGCAGGCGCTGTGCGGCCGCACCCAGATGGACAAGGTGACGATCAGCCGCGCGGCGATTTCGCTGCACGATCGCGAACTGGTCGGCCGCACACCCAATCCGGATGACCAGCGTTCGCATCTGCTGGACCTGACCGCGCAGGGTTGGGACCTGTATCGTCAGGTCGCGCCGCTGGCGCTCGATTACGAGCGGCGGATTTTCGCCAGCCTGAGCGATGCCGAGCAGGCGCAGCTGCGCAAGATGCTCGAACGGGTCGAAGCCGCGGCGATCGCCGCCGCGCCGCGAGGGGGTTGATCGCGCGCCGACTTGTCCGTTAAACGGCGCGCGCCTCCCCAGGGCCGATCGACAAGACCCAGGAGAAATCCATGACCAGCTATCAGACCCGCGCCGGACTCGCCGTCGCGCAACCGCTCGCGCAATTTGTCGAAACGCGGGTGTTGCCCGAACTTGGCATCGATCCGGACACGTTCTGGGCGGGCGCGAGCGATATTTTCGCCCGTTTCGTGCCGGAAAATCGCGCGTTGCTGGCCAAGCGCGACGCCTTGCAGGAACAGATCGACAATTGGTGCGCGCAGGACCCCGCGCGTGCCGCCGATCCGGCCGCGCAGGAGGCGTTCTTGCGCGAGATCGGCTATCTGGTCGAGGCACCTGGCGACTTCACCATCGGCACGCGCAATGTCGATGCCGAGATCGCGACGATGGCCGGGCCGCAGCTGGTGGTGCCGTCGCTCAACGCGCGGTTCGTGCTCAACGCGGCCAATGCGCGCTGGGGCAGCCTTTACGATGCATTCTACGGCACCGACGCGCTGCCGGGCAGCGCGCAACCGGGCGGTTATGATGCGGTGCGCGGCGCGCAGGTGATCGCGGCGGCCAAGGCGTTTCTGGACGAGGCGGTGCCGCTGGCGGGTGCCAGCTGGGCCGATTTTACGGGCGGCGACCTGCCGCTGGCGGATCCCGCGCAGTTCGTCGCGTCGAACGGCGATTCGATGCTGTTCGTCCATAACGGCCTGCACATCGAAGTGGTGGTCGATCGCGCGCATCCGATCGGCAAGGACGATCCGGCGGGGATTGCCGACGTGCTGCTGGAAGCGGCGCTGACGACGATCGTCGATCTGGAGGATTCGGTCGCGGCGGTCGATGCCGATGACAAGGTCGCGGCCTATACCAACTGGCTGGGCCTGATGCGCGGCGATCTGACCGAGACGTTCGACAAGGGCGGCAGGTCGATGACCCGCAGCCTGTCCGACGACCGCGTCTATACCACCGCCGATGGCGGCGAACTGACGCTGCCCGGACGCAGCCTGTTGTTCGTGCGCAATGTCGGCCATCTGATGACCAATCCGGCGGTGATGATCGACGGGGCGGAGGCGCCCGAGGGCATTCTCGACGCCATCGTCACCGTTGGCTGTGCGATGCACGACCTGCGTGGTCTCGGCCGTCTGCGCAACAGCCGCACGGGCAGCATCTATATCGTCAAGCCCAAGATGCACGGGCCGGAGGAAGCCGCGCTGACCAACCGGCTGTTCGACGCGGTCGAGGATCTGTTCGGGCTGGATCGCCACACGATCAAGGTCGGCGTGATGGACGAGGAGCGGCGGACCTCCGCCAATCTGGCCGCGTGCATCCATGCGGTGAAGGACCGGATCGCGTTCATCAACACCGGCTTCCTCGACCGCACCGGCGATGAAATCCACACCTCGATGCGCGCGGGGCCGATGATCCCCAAGGCCGAGATGAAGGCGAGCGACTGGATCAAGGCATATGAGGACCGCAATGTCCGCATCGGCCTGAAACACGGCCTGTCGGGCAAGGCGCAGATCGGCAAGGGGATGTGGGCCGCGCCCGATCGCATGGCCGAGATGATCGAGCAGAAGATCGGCCATCCGATGAGCGGCGCCAACACCGCCTGGGTGCCATCGCCCACCGCCGCGACGCTGCATGCGATGCATTACCACAAGGTC
The DNA here is from genome assembly GCA_902826325.1 of uncultured Sphingomonadales bacterium. Lineage (GTDB taxonomy): Bacteria > Pseudomonadota > Alphaproteobacteria > Sphingomonadales > Sphingomonadaceae > Sphingomonas. The sequence goes on along the minus strand of CADEEK010000063.1, from coordinate 7,281 downwards.
GATGTGTTCGCCCGCCAGCGCGAGATCGCGGGCGAGGCGGTGCCGCCGCTGGCGCCGCTGTTGACCATTCCGCTGGCGCAGCAGGGGCGCAACTGGACGCCCGAGGAAGTCGCGCGCGAGCTGGACAATAATGCGCAGGGGATTTTGGGGTATGTCGTGCGCTGGATCGACCAGGGCGTCGGCTGTTCCAAGGTGCCGGACATCAACGATGTCGGCCTGATGGAAGATCGCGCGACGTTGCGCATCAGTTCGCAGCATATGGCCAACTGGATGCTGCATGGCGTCGCCACCGCCGCCGATGTCGATGCGGCGCTGACCCGCATGGCGGCCAAGGTCGATGCGCAGAATGCGGGCGATCCGCTGTATCGGCCGATGGCGGGCAATGCCGACACGAGTCTTGCCTTTCAGGCGGCGCGCGCGCTGGTGTTCGAGGGGGTGGCGCAGCCCAATGGCTATACCGAGCCGCTGCTGCATGCCTTCCGCACAAGGTTGAAGGCAGAAGCCTGAAAAACTTGCGTAATTTCGGGTGAACCTTCACCCGGTTCGCACGTTGGGTTGGCGGTGACGTGCGGATCGGGTGGGAGGACGGCGCATTTCGAGCGTTAAAGCGTTGGCGTTGATGCTGTTGTGCGGTGCGCTGGCGCCGGTGCACGCGCTTGCGCAGACGGGCGGCAATCCGCCCCGGCCCGGACAGGGCGCGCCCGCCGACGATCCCAAACCGGCCGAGCCGCAGCCCGATGGTGCTGTGCCTGACGAACGGCCGATCATCGGCGATGACGAGTTCGAGGCGTCGCTGCCCAAATTGTCCGACGACATCAACGCGCCGCTCGAGCAGATGGCGCCCGGCGATCCGGCGGTCGAACCGATCGCCGAGGCGCCGCCGCTGGATGAAGCGGGCGAGGAAGCCGAAACCGCCGCGCCATTGCCGCCGATCGCCACGTTCGACACGACGCCGGTGGTGGTCGACGCGCCGGTCAACGACGCGGCGGCGGTCGAGATCCGCTATGCGACGCAGATCACCGGGCTGGCCGAACTGGGGCTGGACGACCGGTTCCGCGACCTGTCGGCGCTGCTCGACGGCGACGGGCGGGCGGCCAATGCGGCGATCATCGGTGCGCGCGCGCGCGAGGACGAGGCGCTGGCGGTGCGGCTGATGAAGTCGCTCGGCTATTATGATGCGAGCGCGGTGACGACGATCGTGCAGACGCCGGGGCAGGAACGCGGCGTCACCGCGACGGTGGCGGCGGTGCCGGGGCCGCTCTATCGGCTGGGCACGATCCGCCTGATCGCCGATCCGACGGTGCCGCCCGACCTGATTTCGCGCAGTTTCGCGCTCAACACCGGCGAGCCGATCGATGCGGTGCGGGTGCAGGCGGCAGAGGCGAATATCAGCCTGCAACTCCCGCGCAACGGCTATCCCTTTGCCGAGGTGGGGCAGCGCGACATCCTGTTGGACGACGAGACGCGGACCGGCGACTATACGCTGCCGATCACCACCGGGCCGCGCGCGCGGTTCGGCGGCATCCGCACCGAAGGCGACGCCGTGTTCGATGCCGCGCATATCGATCTGCTGGCGCGATATGATCGCGGCGAAATCTATACCGTCGCCGATGTCGACGATTTGCGCGATGCGCTGATCGCGACCAACTTGTTTTCGACGGTGTCGGTCGAGCCGGTGCGCACCGGCGAGGCGGGGCCGGAGGGGACCGAATATATCGACCTGTTGGTGCGGCAGACGCGCGGGCCGGCGCGGACGCTGGCGGGCGAGGCGGGATATTCGACCGGCCAGGGGCTGCGCGCGGAGGTGAGCTGGACCCACCGCAACCTGTTCCCGCCCGAAGGCGCGCTGATCCTGACCGGCGTGGCCGGGACGCAGGAACAGGGGGCGTCGGCGACCTTTCGCCGCGCCAATGCCGGACGGCGCGACCGCACGTTCCAGATCATCGCATCGGCGCTGCGGTCCGAGGTCGAGGCGTTCACCAGCCTGACCGGGACGCTGGGCGCGCGGATTTCCTATGATTCGACGCCGCTGTGGCAGAAGCCGCTGACCTATAGCTATGGCATCGAGTTCGTCGGCACGCGCGAGGACCGGTTCGATTTCGTGCAGGGGGTGCGCGAACGCGGCAATTATTTCATCGCCGCGCTGCCGCTCTATGCCGGATGGGACAAATCCGACGACCTGCTGAACCCGACGCGCGGCTTTCGCATCAAGACCAATTTGAGCCCCGAAACATCGGTGCGCGGCGCCGCGCGGCCCTATATCCGCGCGATGGTCGAGGGCACGGCCTATTATCCGGTGAGCGACAGCATCGTCATCGCGGGACGCGCGCGGTTCGGCACGATCCAGGGGATCGAGCGCAACGACCTGGCGCCGTCGCGCCGCTATTATGCCGGCGGCGGCGGATCGGTGCGCGGTTTCGGTTATCAGGAACTGGGGCCGCGCGCGCCCGACGGCAAGCCGGTCGGCGGGCGCAGCTTCAACGAATTCGCGATCGAGGCGCGCTATCGCTTCGGCAATTTCGGCATCGTGCCGTTCATCGATGCGGGGCAGGTTTATGAAAGCAATATCCCGCAACTGACCGATATCCGGTTCGGCGCCGGGATCGGCGGGCGGCTCTATACCAATTTCGGGCCTTTGCGGATCGATGTCGCGACGCCGATCGCCAAGAAGCCGGGTGAATCGCGGATCGCGCTGTATATCTCGATCGGGCAGGCGTTCTGATGGCGCAGGAGGAGGTACCCCCGACGACGACGCCCGCCGCGCCGTCCGCCAGCGACATGCCGGTGAACGAAACGGTGATCGTGCGCCGCCCGCCTTGGCAGGTCGCGGCGAAATGGGTGGCGATCGGGCTGGGCGGGTTGCTCGCATTGTTGTTGCTGGCGCTGATCGGGTTGAACAGCGCGCCGGGCAAGCGGGTGATCGCCGACCAGATCGGCAGGTTCACCACCGCCACCGGCCTCAACATCAAGGTCGGGCGGATCGAGGGGTCGGTCTATGGCGCGATGGTGCTGCGCGATGTGCGGGTGAGCGATACCAAGGGGGTGTTCGCGAGCGCGCCGAGCGTGGCGGTGGACTGGCGGCCGTTCGCGTTTCTGAACAATCATGTCGATATACGTTCGCTGACGAGTCCGTTGGTGCGGGTGGCGCGATTGCCCGAATTTGCGCCGGGCGAGAGCGATCCGAATGCGCCGTTGCTGCCCGATATCGACATCGATATCGGCGCGCTGCGCATCGACCGGCTGGTGCTCGAACCACCGGTGGCGGGCAAACGCCATGTCGCGACATTGAACGGCGAGGCGGCGATTGCCGACCGGCGCGCGCGGGTGATCGCCAATGGCCGCACGCTTGGCGAGGCGGGCGGCGACCGGCTGGCGCTGGTGCTCGATGCCGTGCCGGAGGCGAACAAGCTCGATCTGCGGGTCGATCTCGATGCACCTGCCAGCGGGCTGGTCGCCGGGCTGGCGGGGCTGGAGGCGCCGCTGGCGGTGCGGATCGGCGGCACCGGCAATTGGGACAATTGGCGCGGGCGCGCCGATGCGACGCTGGGCGGCGGGCGGCTGAGCGCGCTGTCGATCCGCGCGCGCAAGGGTGTGGTGCAATTGCGCGGGGCGACGCAGCCGGGGCTGATCCTGAAAGGGCCGGTCGAGCGGCTGACGGCGCCGCGATTGCAGGTGGCGCTGGATGCGACGCTGAACGAACGCCGCGCGGACACGCGGCTGCGGTTGCGGTCGGACGCGATGGCGCTGACGACGACCGGGGTGATCGATCTGGGGCAGAGCCGGTTCGACCAGTTCCGGGTCGAGGCGATGTTGCTGACCCCCGGCGCGATCGCACCCAACCTCAACGGGCGGTCGGTGATCGGCGCGGTGGCGCTCAACGGCCCGTTCGCGACGCCGACCGTGGATTACAAGCTCAAGGCCGCCGCGATCGGCTTTGGCGAGACGGTGGTGCAGGGCCTGTATGCCGAGGGGCTGGCGCGGGTGGATGCCGACCGGATCCTGATCCCGGTCAAGGCGCAGGCGCGGCGCATCGCGGGGCTGAACGCGGCGGCGGGCGGGTTGCTGACCAATGTGACGCTGAACGGCGATCTGGCGATTACCGGGGCGCAGATCCTGTCGGACAATCTGCGCATCCGTTCGGACAAGGTCGATGCGACCGCGATCCTGGCCGCCGATGTGTCGACCGGGCGTTATACCGGTGCGCTCAAGGGGCGGGTCAACGACTATACGATCGACAGCATCGGTATCGTCAATGTCGAGACCGACGCCGATCTGTATCCGGCGCCCGGCGGCGGTTGGGGGATCCGGGGGCGGATCGTCGGGCGCAGCACGCGGCTGTTCAACGATGGCGTGCGCGGCTTTCTGGGCGGCAATGCGATCGCGCGGGTCAATGTCGGATTGGGGCCGGATGGCATTGTCAGCTTTTCCGACCTGCGCGTGGTGGCGCCGCGATTCAGGGTTACGCGCGGGTCGGGTCGCTATGATCCGGCGGGGCCGCTGGCGTTCAACGCCGATGCCTTTTCGACCGATTACGGGCCGTTGTTCGCGCGCGTTTCGGGCAGCCTGACCGCGCCGGTGGTCAATCTGCGCGCGCCGCGACCGGGGGTCGGCGTCGGGCTCGCCGATCTGGAGGCGCGGATTCGCGGACAGGGCGAGGCCTATGCGGTGACGGCGACCGGCGGCACCGATTACGGGCCGTTCAGCGCCGATGTGCTGGTGCGCACCGGGCGGCAACTGACCGTCGATGTGCGCAAGGCGCGCTTTGCCGGGACCGATATTGCGGGCGCGTTGCGCCAGACCGCCGCCGGTCCCTTTGCCGGGGCGCTGACCTTTGCCGGGTCGGGGATTGACGGGCGGGTCGAGCTGTCGGCATCGGACCGATACCAGCAGGCGGTGCTGCGCGGCACCGCGACCAATGCGCAGATTCCGGGCGAGATGGAGCTGACCATCGGTCGCGCGATCGTCGATGCCACCGCGATCCTGTATGACGAGGGGCCGTCGATCACCGGCCAGGCCCAGCTCGCCAATCTGCGCAGCGGCGAATTCGTGTTGAGCAAGGCGCGGGCGAAGATCGACTATCGCGGCGGGCGCGGCAGCGCGCAGGCGCTGGCCGAAGGATCGTCGGGCGTGCCGTTCCGCGTCGCGGCGAACGCGCGGTTCGCGCCCGATCAATGGCTGGTGGCGCTCAATGGCCGGTCGAACGGGATCGGGTTCAGGACGGCGCAGCCCGCGCGGATCGCGATCGCCGACGGCACCTATCGGCTGGCGACGACGCGGATCGATTTCGACAATGGCAGCGCGCGGATCGCCGGGACCTGGGGCGACGGGCTGGTGGTGCAGACGCGGCTGGACAAGCTCGACCTGTCGATCGGCAATGCGTTCATGCCGGGGCTGGGGCTGGGCGGCACGGTGACGGGTTCGCTCGATTTCCGGCAGCCGACGCCCGATGCCTTTCCGCAGGCGATCGCGCGGCTCAACATCGACGATTTCACCCGGTCGAGCCTGGCCGGGGTCTCGACGCCGGTCGACATCGCCTTTGTCGGGCGGTTGCTGCCCGATGGCGGCGACGGGCGGGCGATCATCAAGCGCGGATCGACGACGATCGGGCGGATGGTCGCGACGCTGCAGCCGCTGGGTCCGGGGGCGGGCAGCTGGACGGCGCGGCTGCTGGCGGCGCCGCTGTCGGGCGGTATCCGTTACAACGGGCCGTCGGCGGTGCTGTTTTCGATGGTGGGTTTTGCCGACCAGACGGTGTCGGGACCGGTGGCGATCGCGGCGGATTTCGGCGGGCTGGTGCGGTCGCCGCAGGTCAACGGCATCGTGCGTGGCAGCACGATGGTGTATGAGAACGAAACCTGGGGCACGCGGCTGTCGCAGATGCGGATCGAGGGGCGGTTCGACAACGACACGCTCGAACTGACCGAGCTGGAGGCGGTGGCGGGCCGGGGTCGGCTGAGCGCCGCCGGGACGATCGGCCTGTCGGCGGCGCAGGGCTTTCCGATCGACATCACCGCGCGCTTCCGCAATGCGCAGCTGGCCCGCAGCAGCGCGCTGGGCGCGACCGCGACCGGGCAGCTGCGCATCACCAACGGGCTGGATGGCGGGCGGATCGAAGGGCGGATCAACGTGCCCGAGGCGCGATATCAGATCATCCGCCAGGGCGCGGCGGAAGTGGCCGAACTGACCGGCGTCTATCGCAAGCGCGACCTGGACGACGAGGGCAAGCGGCCCGCGCGCAAGGCGGGCGGCGTGTTCCGGCTGGACATCGCGGTGGTGGCCGACAATCGCCTGTTCGTATCGGGCATGGGACTTGAGTCCGAATGGCGCGCGCGGATGCAGGTGACGGGCACGTCGGCCGCCCCGATCGTGACCGGCGAGGCGCGGATCGTGCGCGGCACCTACAGCTTTGCCAGCCGCCGGTTCGAACTGACGCGCGGCATCGTCAGTTTCGAGGGCGGGCCGCTCGCCGATCCGCAGCTGAACATCGCCGCCAGCACCAGTGCCGAGGGCGTGACGGCGGTGATCAACATCACCGGCAGCGGGCAACAGCCGCGCATCGCCTTTACCTCCTCCCCCGCGTTGCCGCAGGACGAGGTGCTGTCGCGCTTGTTGTTCGGCAGTTCCGTCACCGACCTGTCGGCGACCGAGGCGATCCAGCTGGCCGCCGCGCTCAATTCGCTGCGCGGATCGGGCGGGGGGCTGAACCCGCTCGGCTCGCTGCGTTCGGCGGCGGGGATCGACCGGCTGCGCATCCTGGGCGGCGACGAGGCGTCGGGACGCGGCACGGCGCTGGCGGCGGGCAAATATCTGACCGACGATATCTATGTCGAGATCATCACCGATGCGCGCGGCTTTACCGCGGTGCAGCTGGAGATCGCGCTGACGCGGGCGCTGAGCCTGTTGTCGGCGACCGGATCGTTTGGCGGGTCGAGCGCCGGGATCAAATATTCCAAGGATTATTGAGGGGGCGCAAGCCGGTGCCGCAGCCGGGGCCGTCGTCATACCGTTCGTTATTCCCGCGCAGGCGGGAAGTCCTTGTCGCTGCGGCTGTGGCTTTTGCGCGATCGTCAGCCTCAATGGATCCCCGCCTGCGCGGGGATGACGAAGGGTGGGGCGTGACCAGGATAGGTATCGGTATCGGGAGGATTGATTGTTGCTTACACTGATGTAAGCCTGTTCGCCGGAGAGGGCGATGACCGAACATTTCGACGTGGTGGTGGTGGGCGCCGGGATTTCGGGCATCGGCGCCGGTTATTTCCTGCAGCGCGACTGTCCCGAGCG
>CADEEK010000062.1 GCA_902826325.1 uncultured Sphingomonadales bacterium | reverse complement strand
CCGGGCCAATCGCCGTTATGACGGGCGGTTCGAGATCGCGACGCTGCGCGAGATCATCGCGCTGGCCAAGGCGGCGTCCGCGCGGACCGGGCGGACCATCGGCATCTATCCCGAGACCAAGCATCCCAGCTATTTCGCGGCAATCGGCCTGCCGATGGAGGCGTTGCTGGTCGCCGAGCTGAAGGCGGCGGGCTGGGACCGGGCCGACGCACCGGTGTTCATCCAGTCGTTCGAGGTGAACAATCTCAAGGCGCTCAAGCAGCTGACGCGGGTGCGGCTGATCCAGCTGATGTCCGCCGATGGCGGCCCGGCCGATCGCGCCGCGCCCAGCTATGCCGCGATGGCGAGCCGCGAGGGGCTGGCGCGGATCGCGCAATATGCCGCCGGGATCGGCCCGCAAAAGGAGATGGTGGTGGCAAAGGACGGCACCGTCACATCGCTGGTCGCCGACGCCCATGCCGCCGGCTTGCAGGTGCACCCCTGGACGTTCCGCGCCGAAAACTTCTTTCTTCCCGGCGGGTTGCGATCGGGCATCAATCCGGCGCGCCATGGGCGGCTGGACGAGGAAATCCTGCGCCATATCGATGCGGGCGTGGATGGTTTCTTCACCGATTACCCTTATCAGGGGGTTCAGGCACGCGATCGGCGATCCCGCTGACCGGCCACCAAGAGGTGCGCCATGCACAGGAATTGGGTTCTGGGACTCGCGGCGCTGCCGCTACTGTCGGGCGGCTGTGTCGCCAAGACGGCGTTTGACATCGTCACCATGCCGGTCAAGGCGGCGGGACAGGCCGCCGACTGGGCGACGACCAGCCAGGACGAGGCCGACCGCAATTATGGCCGCAAGATGCGCAAGCAGGAGGCCAGGGAAGGCCGCGAGCGCAGGAAGCAGCAGGAAGCATGCCGCAAGCGCGGCGGACGCGACTGCGCCTATGACGGCTATCGCGCGGGTGACGACGACCGCGACTGATCGCGCGCCAGCGCCCCGGCCACCGCACGCAGTACATCGGGCGCCATCTGCGCGAGCAGGTGGCCGCTGGCGACCTCGATATTGTGCGTGCGATCGCAGTCCGCGTCATGGCAAACGGCGCCGTTGACCAGCCCGTCGGTGCGGCTCCAGATCGCCGTGGTCGGCACCGGCGGCGGCTGCGCCGCCTCTTCGAGCAGCGCGCGCACCGCCGGATCGTCGCTGCGCTGTCCGGACACGGTTTCGAACACGCGCACGACATTGGTCGCGCTGGGCAGTCCGGCAAAGGGGGAGCAGATCGTCACCACGGCGCGCACCGTTGCAGGATGCCGGTGCGCGGCGATCCGCGCCATGATCCCGCCCAGGCTGACCCCGACCAGCGTCACGGGCGCGCCGGTTTCGTCATGGATCGCGGCGATGCGGGCGAACAGCCGCTCCCCCTCCGCCCCGATCGCGCGCGGGCCGAAATTGCGGCCGAGCGCCCAGGGGTAGGCGCGATAGCCGAGCGTGTTGAGATAATGGCGCAGCACCAGGTTGCTGTTGTCACCATTGACCAGGCCGGGGAGCACCAGCACCGGGCGCCCGTCGCCGCGCGGCGCGCGCAGCAATTGCGACCAGGCGAGCGGAAGCGTGCCGATCGTCCATGCCGCGCGCGGCCATTCCGACAACAGGCTGGCAAGCGGTGGCGGCGGGGCATCGGCATTGAGGGCCATTCGATCTTCCTTCGCGCCCTGACGAACGGGCCGGCATCAACCGACGCGGTGACATTTCGGTCCCGCCGCGTCCATGCTATATTGGTTGCATGAGTAACGATACACATGTGCTGGACCGCCCGCCGGAGGGATCGTCCCCCGACTGGACGATTCCGCAGAACTGGGACGCCTTTACCCCCGCGCAGCATGCGGTGTGGGACACGCTGTTCGAACGTCAGGTGAAATTGCTGCCCGGTCGCGCCTCGCGCGCGTATCTGCGCGGGCTGGAGCTGCTCAAACTGTCCGAATCGGGCATCCCCGATTTCGAAGAACTGTCGGCACGGCTGATGAAGCTGACCGGGTGGCAGGTGGTGGCAGTGCCGGGGCTGGTGCCGGATGCGGTGTTTTTCGACCATCTCGCCAACCGGCGGTTCGTTGCGGGCAATTTCATCCGGCGCGCCGACCAGCTCGATTACCTGCAGGAACCCGATGTGTTTCACGACGTGTTCGGCCATGTGCCGATGCTCGCCGATCCGGTGTTCGCCGATTATATGGTCGCCTATGGCCGGGGCGGGCAGCGGGCGATCGAACATGGCGCGCTCAAGCAATTGTCGCGGCTCTACTGGTACACGGTCGAGTTCGGGTTGATCGCGGAGGATGGCGCGCTGCGCATCTATGGTTCGGGCATCGTGTCGAGCGCGGGGGAAAGCCGTTTCGCGCTCGACAGCGACAGTCCCAACCGGATCGGGTTCGACCTGCGCCGGGTGATGCGGACCGAATATCGGATCGACGATTTCCAGCAGAATTATTTCGTCATCCCCGATTTCGACAAGCTGTTGCGCGTCACGGTCGAAAGCGATTTCGCCCCGTTGTATCGCGACATCCTGGCGCAGCCCGATATTCCGATCGCGGCGATCGTCGCGGGCGACGAGGTCATCACCCGCGGCACGCAGCGTCATGCGCGCGAACGCGGCTGGCAGGCGGCGGCGACAATCGACGCCTGATCCCATCTCGCGCATCGACAGCGCGCGCGATGTGACTATGCTGGCGCCAATCGGGCTCCGACCGGAGCAACCGCCAGCGCCATGCGTTGGACCCGTCTGAGGAGCAATCCGGATGCGAGATAGTCAGGGGATCAACATGTCACGACGCGAGGTGATCGTGGCCGGCGCGACCGGCGCCTGCGCCACATCGATGGCCGACGGCGCCGCCGTCGCCGCCCCGGCTGCACCCCAGGCGCCCCCCGGCGCCAACGTAAAGCTGACGATCAACGGCAAGCCGCGCGAGGTGACGATCGACAATCGCACCACCCTGCTCGACCTGTTGCGCGAACAGCTGCGGCTGACCGGCACCAAGAAGGGCTGCGACCATGGCCAGTGCGGCGCGTGCACGGTGATCGTCAATGGCGAACGGATCAATTCGTGCCTGTCGCTGGCGGTGCAGCATCAGGGTGATACGATCACCACCATCGAGGGGCTGGGCACACCCGACAAGCTGCACCCGATGCAGGCGGCGTTCGTCAAGCATGACGGCTATCAATGCGGTTATTGCACCCCCGGCCAGATCTGTTCGGCGGTGGCGGTGCTCGACGAGATCAAGCGTGGGGTGCCGAGCCATGTTCAGGCCGATATCGCCGCCCGCCCGACGCTGAGCGATGCGGAAATCCGCGAACGGATGAGCGGCAATCTGTGCCGGTGCGGCGCCTATTCCAACATCCTCGATGCCGTGAACGATGTCGCGGAGCGGCGCGCATGAAGGCGTTCACCTATGAGCGCGCGACATCGCCCGCAGCAGCAGCGGCCGCAGTCGCGCGGGTCCAGGGCGCGAAGTTCCTGGCGGGCGGCACCAACCTGCTCGACCTGATGAAGCTGGAGATCGAAACGCCGACCCACCTGGTCGATGTGCAGGATCTGGGGCTGGACCGGATCGAGGCGACCGATGCCGGCGGGCTGAAGATCGGCGCGTTCGTCACCAACAGCGCGCTGGCCGCCGACATGCGCGTGCGGCGCGATTATGGCGTGCTGGCCCGCGCGATCGTCGCGGGCGCCAGCGGACAGCTGCGCAACAAGGCGACGACGGCGGGCAATCTGCTCCAGCGCACCCGCTGCCCCTATTTCTATGACACCAACCAGCCGTGCAACAAGCGCAACGCGGGATCGGGCTGTGCCGCGATCGGCGGGATTTCGCGCCAGCTGGCGGTGATCGGCACGTCGGACCAGTGCATCGCGACCTATCCCGGCGACATGGCGGTGGCGCTGCGCGTGCTGGACGCGACGGTGGAGACGGTGAAGGGCGATGGCGCCACGCGCGCGATCCCGATCGCCGATTTCCACCGCCTGCCCGGCGACACGCCGCAGCGCGACAGCGTGCTGGAGGCGGGCGAGCTGATCACATCGGTGACGCTGCCCCGCCCGATCGGCGGGACGCATGTCTATCGCAAGGTGCGCGACCGCGCCTCCTATGCCTTTGCGCTGATTTCGGTCGCGGCGGTGGTCGACAAGGATGGCGGCGGGCGGATCGCCTTTGGCGGTGTTGCGCCCAAACCCTGGCGGGTCGAGGCGGCGGAACGCGCCTTGCGCGACGGGGCGAAGGCGGCGGCGGCGGCGGCCTTTGCCGGGGCGCGCCCGACGGCACAGAACAAGTTCAAGATCGTGCTCGCCGAACGCACGCTCGCCAGCGTGCTGGCCGAGGCAAAGGAGGGCTGAACGATGGAGTTCAACGCACCGGCAGGCGACAATCTGTTCGATCAGGCGAAGATCGTCGGCAAGCCGACGCCGCGTATCGACGGGCCGCTGAAGACCACCGGCACCGCGCCCTATGCCTATGAACGCCATGATGTCGCGGCGGATCAGGCCTATGGCTATATCGTCGGCGCGGCGATCGCCAAGGGGCGGATCGAGGCGATGGACGTCAGCGCCGCGCGCGCCGCGCCCGGCGTGCTGGGCATCATCACCGCGCCCGATACGCCGCCGGTCGGCCAGCACTGGTCGAATATCGCGCCGCTGTTCGGCGGATCGCAGGTCAGCCATTATCATCAGGCGATCGCCTGTGTCGTGGCCGAAACGTTCGAACAGGCGCGTGCCGCCGCCGCGCTGATCCGCACCCGCTATACCCGCGAAGCGGGGCAGCATGACCTGGCCAAGCTCGCCCCGTCGGCGCCGCTGGCCAAGGGCGGCGGCGGGCGGCCCGATCAGCGCACGCAGGGCGATTTCGACGGCGCGTTCGCCGCCGCACCGGTCAAGCTCGACGCGACCTATCACACCGCCAATGAAAGCCATGCGATGATGGAGCCGCATGCGACCATCGCCGCGTGGCAGGGGGAAAAGCTGACCATCTGGACCGCCAACCAGATGATCGCATGGTCGAAGGGCGCGCTGGCGCAGATCCTCAAAATGGATGCGGCCAATGTCCGGGTCGATTCGCCCTATATCGGCGGCGGGTTCGGCGGAAAGCTGTTCATCCGCGCCGATGCGGTGCTGGCCGCGCTCGCCGCCAAACAGATCGGGCGGCCGGTCAAGATCGCGCTGCAGCGCCCGTTGATCGCCAACAATACGACGCACCGCCCCGCGACGATCCAGCGCATCCGCATCGGCGCGCAGGCCGATGGCCGGATCACCGCGATCGCGCATGAAAACTGGTCGGGCAATATCAACGGATCGGGCGGCGAGAACGGGACCGCGCAGACCCCGGCCATGTATGCGGGCGCGAACCGCATGACCGCGAACCATATCGCGACGATCGACCTGCCCGAGGGCAATGCGATGCGCGCGCCGGGCGAGGCGCCGGGGCATCTGGCGCTTGAAGTCGCGATCGACGAACTGGCCGACAGGCTGGGCATGGACCCGATCGAACTGCGCATCCTGAACGAGCCGGAGGGGCAGCTTCCCGGCAATCCGACGCGGCGGTTTTCGGAGCGCAATCTGGTGCGCTGCCTGCGCGAGGGGGCGGAACGGTTCGGCTGGTCGAAACGTCAGGCAAAGCCCGCGCAGGTGCGCGAGGGACAATGGCTGATCGGCATCGGCGTCGCGGCGGGTTATCGCGGGGCGCCGACGATGCAGTCGGGCGCGCGGGTCAAGCTGGACGGCAGCGGGATGGTCATCGTCGAAACCGACATGACCGATATCGGCACCGGCACCTATACGATCGTCGCACAGACCGCGGCGGAGATGATGGGCGTGCTGCTCAATTCGGTGCGCGTGACGCTGGGCGATTCGGACCATCCGGCGGCGGCGGGATCGGGCGGGCAATGGGGCGCGGCGAGCTCCACCGCCGGCGTCTATGCCGCCTGTGTCGCGCTGCGCCGCAAGATCGGCGAAAAGCTGGGGTTCGACGGCGATGCCGCGACCTTTGCCGATGGGCGCATCCGCGCCGGGGCGCGCACGATCAAGCTGACCGACGCGGGCGAGATGTCGGCGGAGGATGCGATCAGCTTTGGCCCGTTCAAGCGCGAATATGATGTCGGCACCTATGCCGGTCATTTCGCCGAGGTCGCGGTGCATGCCTATACCGGCGAAACGCGCATCCGGCGGATGCTGGCGGTGTGCGATGCGGGCCGCATCCTCAACCCGCTGTCGGCGCGCAGCCAGGTGATCGGTGCGATGGTGATGGCGGCGGGCGCCGCGCTGATGGAGGAACTGGCGGTCGACACGCGGTTCGGGTTCTTCGTCAATCACGACCTGGCGGGATATGAAGTCCCCGTCCATGCCGATATTCCGCATCAGGACTGCATCTTTCTCGACACGCTCGATCCGGTGATTTCGCCGATCAAGGCCAAGGGGGTGGGCGAGCTGGGCATTTGCGGGCCAGGGGCGGCGGTGGCCAATGCGATCTTCAACGCCACCGGCATCCGGGTGCGCGAATATCCGCTGACGCTCGACAAATATCTCGACCAGCTGCCCGCCATCGCGTGAGCGGGTCCGGCCTTTTGCGGGCGGCGCGGGTTCGGGCCGGGGCCGGTTGATGGCCGATTGGTTCGCCAACGGGCTGGCCGACGATATTCGGCCCCACATGTTCGCGGCGGCGGCGCGGGGCGAGGATTTCGCGCTGGCCACGATCATTGCCGCCGATGGCGGACCGCGCCCGATCGGGTCGCAGCTGGTGGCGACGGCGCAGGACTGCTGGGGCTTTCTGTCGGGCGGCTGTATCGAGGCCGATGTCGCGCTGCATGGCCGCGAGCTGCTGACGGCGGGCGGTGGGGCGCTTCGGCTGGTCTATGGGCGCGGCAGTCCGTTCGTCGACATGCGCCTGCCGTGCGGCGGCCGGGTCGAGATTCTGGTTGAGCGGGTCGGTCATGACGAACCGGCGCTGCGCACGCTCCGCTCGTTGAGCGAGGCGCGGCGGCCCGCCATCTGGCAGAGCGACGGCAACCGCCGTGCGTGCGGCGCACCCGCAGCGATCGCCGCCGATGCGACGATGCCGGTGCGACGGCGCTACGATCCGCCACAGCGGCTGGTGGTGATCGGATCGGACCCGTTCGCGCTCGCCATCGCCGCGCTCGGCACGCAGATCGGCTGGGATGCCCGGCTGCTCAATCCCCATGGGCCGGCGGGCGAGGCGCCGTATGGCGTGGACTGCGATCGCCGTCCGCTCGGCGTCGCGCTCGACGCGCTGGCGCCCGATCGCTGGACCGCGATCGCGATCGCGACGCATGAGGCGGAGATGGATATTGCTGCGATCGTCGCGGCGCTGGACACGGCGGCGGCCTATATCGGCGTGGTCGGTTCGCGGCGGCGCATCGGCGAGCGCATCGCGCGGCTGCACGCGGCCGGCATCGGCGATGCTGCGATCGACCGGCTGCACATGCCGATCGGCCTGCCGATTCCGGCCCGCGCGCCTTGGGAAATCGCGCTGGCGGTGGTTGCCGAGATCCTGTCGCTGCGCAACGCGGACGATGGCGCGAGCGTGCCGGTCCATGCGACCCAGTCCGCCTGACCCCGCGATCCGCGCCGATACGCAGGCGCTAGTGCTGGCGGCGGGTGCGGGATTGCGCTTTGGCGGCGGCAAATTGGTGGCGATCCATCGCGGTCGCCCGCTGATCGACTGGGCCGTCGCGGCGGCGCTCGCCACGCCAGTGGCGGGGGTGCGCGTGGTGCTGGGCGCACAAGCGGCGGCGGTGCGCGCGGCGCTGTCCGATCGGGGCGATCCCCGGCTTGCCTTTGTGCCCTGCCCCGACTGGGCGGACGGGCTGGCCGCATCGCTGCGCCGGGGGGTTGCCGCGCTGCCGCCGGAGACGCGCGCATTGCTGATCTTTCTGGGCGATATGCCCGATGTCGATCCCGCTCTGGCGCTGAGCCTGCTCGACCGCGTTCTGGCGGGCGCCCCGGCTGCAATGCCGGTCCATCGCGGGCGTCCGGCCCATCCGGTCGCGGTGGCGGGCGCGCATCTGTCCGGCCTGATGCATCTGTCGGGCGACCGGGGCGCGCGCGCCTATCTCGACCGGATCGGCGCGGTGGAGGTGGCGACCGACGATCCGGGCAGCGTGTTCGACATCGACACGCCCGACGAGCTGGACCGCACGCCCGGAGCGATGCCCACACAGCGCCGACAGCCCGGAGCCGGACCGTGACCGAGAACGATCAAGCCATCCTTGTCCTCACCACCGGCGGGACGATCGACAAGCAGTATTTCGATGCGCTCAGCCAATATGCGATCGCCGACACGGTGATCGCGCGGATGCTGGAGATCGCCCGGGTCGCAACGCCGTTCACGATCGCAGAGGTGATGCGCAAGGACAGCCTGGACATTTCGGCGGACGATCGTGTCGCGCTGGCCGAACGGGTGCGGCGCGCGCCGCAACGCCGGATCGTCATCACCCATGGCACCGACACCATGGCCCAGACCGCGCAGGCGCTGGGCGGGATTGCCGACAAGGTGATCGCGCTCACCGGCGCGCTGACCCCGGCGCGCTTTGCCGAAAGCGATGCCGCGTTCAACCTGGGCATGGCCTTTGCCTGTGTGCAGAGCGCGGCGCCGGGGGTCTATATCGCGATGAACGGCACGATCTTTGACGGGCTGGCCGTGACCAAGGATCGCGATCGCGGCCGGTTCGTGCGCACCGACGCGCCGTGAAATCGCGATACGGTCAGCCCGCGGCCACCGCCCGCGCCGGGGCGACGATCACGCTGTCGACCAGTATCTGTTCGCGCAGCTTGGCCGCGATCAGCAGCGCGCGGTCGATATCGATCGCCAGGTCCAGTTCGATATGCAGGTCCGCGTCATGGCGGCTCGCCGCCAGCATGTCGGGAACCAGCGCGCGCTGGGCGAGCAGGCCCAGGATACGCGACAGCGTTTCGGACGCGGCGACCGCGCGGATATGCAGCCGCACGGTCATGCCGCCTGCCGCCGATAGCGGGTCGCCGCCCATTGTTCGGCAACGGCGACGGGAGGCAGGCCATCACGCCGCGCGGTATCGAGGATCGCCGTGACGCGCGGGCCGATGTCGCGAATCCGCGCCTGTGTCACGACCGCCGATTCGCCCAGATATTCCGCCGTGCCGCTGATCACGCCGCCGGCATTGGCGGCATAATCGGGCACATAGACGATGCCGCGGCCATGCAGCATCGCCGCCACCTGTGGCGTCGCCAGCTGGTTGTTGGCCGCACCGCAGATCAGCCGGGCGCGGATCGCGGGCACTACCTGCCGGGTCAGCACGCCGCCCAGCGCACAGGGCGCGAGAATGTCGACACCGGCGGTCAGGATCGCATCGCCATCGACGATCCGGGCATCGTGCCGCGCCGCGACCGCGTCCGCCCGCGCCGGATCGGCATCGGCGATGGTCAGCTGCGCCCCGGCATCGGCGAGCAGCCCGCACAGCGCAGCGCCGACGCTCCCCGTGCCCTGCACCGCGACGCGCAGCGCCGACAGCGGCCGATCAAGCGTCACCCGCGCCGCCGCCTCGATCGCCGCGAACACGCCCAATGCGGTCCAGGGACCAGGATCGCCGCCCGCGACGTCGGCGCGCTGACGCAACCCGGCGACATGCCGCGTTTCGGTGCGCACGCATTCCATATCGGCCATGGTCGTGCCGACATCCTCCGCCGTGACATAGCGCCCGCCGAGATCGGCGACCGCCCGCCCGAACGCCCGAAACAGCGCGCGCCGGTCGAACGGTTCGTCGGGCAGGTTCAGCACCGCCTTCGCCCCGCCAAAGGGCAGTTCGGCCAGCGCGTTCTTGAGCGCCATTCCCTCGGCCAGCCGCGCCGCGTCGAGATACAATGCTTCGCGATCGTCATAGCGCCGCAGGCGGCAGCCCCCTGCCCCGACGCCGCGCACGGTCGAGTGAATCACGATGAATCCGTCCAGCCCCGAAGCCGGATCGTCGAGGCGGACGATCTCCTTGGCGAGCGTGGCGGGATAGGTCATGGCACAAATTTCCTTTCTGCCCGGCGACTAGCATGGCCGCGCGGAAGTTTCTGACCTGATTTTCCTGATATCCGGCGAATTATAGGATGAATATTCCGGATATTGCCTGTAACCGGAATAATATGTCCGACCTTGACCCATATGAGCGCAAGATCCTCCGCGAACTGCAACGCGATGCGTCGCTGACCGTCGCGCAGCTGGCGGAGCGGGTCGGCCTGTCCGCCTCCCCCTGCTGGCGGCGGGTCGACCGGATGGAGCGCGACGGGATCATCCGCCGCCACGTCGCGCTGCTCGACCGGCGCAAGGTCGGGCTGAACGCCCATGTCTTTGCCCAGGTGAAGCTGAACGCGCACGGGCGCGCCAATCTCGATCAGTTCAGCGCGGCGATCCGCGCCTTTCCCGAAGTGCTCGAAGCCTATGTGCTGATGGGCACGATGGATTTCATGCTGCGCATCGTGACCCATGATATCGAAGCCTATGAGCGATTCTTTTTCGAGCGGCTGAGCGCGTTGCAGGGGATTCAGGAGATCAATTCGATCGTCGCGCTGTCCGAACTCAAGGCGACAACTGAATTACCCGTGTAACACGCCCTTGACTTTTTCCTATCGAGACGATTGTCTCTGTTCAGGCTCAAGTCAACCTGGAACGAAAGGTCGGGAGATCGGTGCGAGCCGCCGATGACAGGCCCTGGAGCATCGCAATGAAACTGGCACTCGCCTTCGCCTTGATGACCGTCTCCGTGCCCGCACTGGCGCAGACGACGGTGGCGGCGGACACCCCCGGCAAAACCGCGACCGGCATCAATTATGTCCAGCCCAAGGATTGGGCGCTGGTCACGACCGGTCCCAAAATGGTGTTCACCGCACCCGAAGGCGATCTGAACATCGTGGTGGTCGAAGTCGGCGAAGCGAGCGACGCGCGCACCGCGGCGGCAAAGGCGTGGACGATCTACAAGCCGGCCGCCGATCGCACCGTCCGCATGGTCAGCCCCGGTCGCCCCGGCGAAGGGTGGGACGAGCGGGTCGGCATCGCCTATGAAATTTCGCCCAACGAACGTGCGGTCGTCTCCGCCTCCGCACAGCGCAAGGGCAAGGCATGGACGGTGCTGATCGTCGACGGGTCGGGGGCGACGGCGGGCAAGCGGTCGGCGGCGCTGTCGGTGGTGCAGGGCGGACTGCATCCGGCGGGCTATACGGCGGAAACCTTCGCCGGCAAGACCGCGCATCGCCTGACGCCCGAACGGATTGCGATGATGCGCGAATTCGCGGCGCAATCGGCCAAGGAACTGGGCATCCCCGGCATCGGCCTCGCGTTTCTGGACCAGGGCAAGGTCGTGTGGGAAGGCGGCGTCGGCGTGCGCGAGCTGGGCAAGCCCGAACCGGTCGAGGCGAACACCAAATTCATGGTCGCGTCGAATACCAAGGGCATGGACACGCTGTTGCTGTCGGTG
>CADEEK010000061.1 GCA_902826325.1 uncultured Sphingomonadales bacterium | reverse complement strand
GGCGGCGGACGATGCGACGCTTTACCACGCGCTTTTTGGACGCCGATTGCTGCTGCTGGGCATAGACACGTTCGGTGCGCGAGGTTTCGGCGACATGCACCGCACCCCCGCCGACCACGGCGCCGCCGCATGCACATGCGCAAAGTTTAGCCAAGGCCATACGAACCGACATGACGTGTTACTCTCTCGTCCCTTTGAGCATGCCCCGATGCTGCGCGATGCAGCGATCCCGGGCGTCTCAATGCAGGAAAAGTGCAGAACAAAGTATTAAGTGCAATGTCGTTAACCAATATCCGTGCTGATATTGTCGAATTTTGTGATGAGGGTCGGGCGATTAAATAGTTAATGTCCCATTTGGGAGCAGAGTGGGAAACGTAGTTACCAAATATTTAAATATTTCGAGCTCGCAACATTGTGTCATGCGGCGTGCCGTCATGGTCCGGGCGCGCCGTGCCATGGCAGGTCGGCGTCGCAATCGAAATCTGATGCTTGTGGAGTGCGCGGCACGTCCGTATAGCGCCCCGCGGGCAAGGGCGGAGTTCGATCGGCATTGCAGGTCGGCGATCCGCGGCGGAGAGTGGAATGGCGACCGTGTACGATCATCGTGACGACCCCCTGCAGATACCCCCCGCCGCGAATGACGGCGCCAATGGTTATCGGCCGAGCGCGGACGAACCGTTCATGAATGCCCGCCAGCTCGATTATTTCCGTGACAAGCTGTTGACGTGGAAGGACGCGATCCATCGCGAGGCGGCGGGCACGCTGACCCAGTTGCAGTCGGATTCGCTGCGTGAGGCCGATCTGACCGATCGCGCGTCGAGCGAGACCGACTGGTCGATCGAGTTGCGCACCCGCGATCGCCAGCGCAAGCTGATCGCCAAGATCGACGCCGCATTGCGGCGGATCGAGGATGGCGAATATGGCTATTGCGAGGTTTCGGGCGAGCCGATCAGCCTGGGCCGGCTGGAGGCGCGACCGATCGCGACGATGACGGTCGAGGCGCAGGAGCGCCATGAGCGGAACGAAAAGGTGTCCCGCGACGAGTAGATCGTCGTTTTCCGGTCGCCGGACGCGGCGAAATTAACGGTTTGGATAGCCATTGCTGCTGTAATCGCCTGCGCATGAGCATGTGAGCGGCGGATGGACCAGCATTTGAACGATCCCCTGAACGCGATCGACAGCGACGACGTGGCGAGCCAGCGCAGCGGTTCGCGCGACAGCCTGTTGCTGACCGCCCAGATGCGCGCTGATGGCGGGATCGACGTCAATGTGCGGGTCCGCAACCTGTCATCGGGCGGGTTGATGGCCGAATTCGCACAACCGATCGAACGCGGCACCGTGGTCGAGGTGGATGTGCGTGGCGTCGGCTGGGTGCCGGGCCGCATCGCCTGGGCGGCCGAAGGGCGGATCGGCATCGCGTTCGAACGTGAAATCGATCCGATGGCGGCGCGCAAGCCGATCAGCGCGCGCCCGACCACCATTGCCAAGCCGGTGCGCCGCGCCGTCTGATTTTCCGTCGATTTGAGCGGGGTCTGACGCCTCCCCGGCGATCGCCGGGGATGACGTCATTGCGCGTGGTCAGGTAAAGGCGATTTCTTCCTTTACCCGCAGCTTCTCGCGCTTGAGCTGCGCGATGATCATCTGATCGGGCAACGGCCGTTGCGATTCGATCGAGATCCTGCGGTCGAGGGTCGCGTGCTTGGCCTCTAGTGCCGAGAGATGCGCGTTCTGCATCGAAGCTTTCTCCTGCTCTCTGGTTGCGAGACGAAGAAGTAGATCATGATTCGCGGCGCTTGTCGCCCCTTGCGAATCGCATCCTCGACAGGGCAACGGCGATCTGCGACGGATCGATCGCAAGACGGGCGAGGCGGGATGGACGAAACGGAGCTTTTGCGGCGGCTCGAACTGTTGCGCATCGACCATCGCGACCTTGACGCGGCGGTCGAGGCGCTGATGGCGTCGGGCACGCCCGATCAGTTGCAGGTCGCGCGGCTGAAGAAGCGCAAGCTGCGCCTGCGCGACGAGATCGCGATGCTGGAGGACCAGCTCATCCCCGATATCATCGCCTAGGGTTGGGCGGGGGCTGATTTTTGTTGCAGCGGGCGTTGCCCGCTGGTTACGGCACCAGCCCGCTCCCCCACCCGGCCACCCATTCCAGAATATCCTGCCGATGGGTGGCCGGGTGGGGGAGCGGGCTGGTGCCGCAACCAAAACAAGGAATCGCGAGCGGGCTGGTGCCGCTACCCAGCAAAGAACGCGCGACCGACTCGCCGCATCGCTTTGGGACAGGCGGGCGCGAAAATTGCTATTTCGTTAACGCCTTGTTTCTGACAGCTTCCGCCAGATGAACGGGGTGGAACAACGTTGGGATGCGGGGGCATCGCGGATTCACCGGCGGCTGATCGATTCGCTTTATACCGAATCGATGCTGTTGGCGGATGAGGCGCGCGGCTATTTCGACGAACTCGGTCGGAACGAGCGCGAGGCATTGAGCGCGATGAACCGCGTCATGTTTTCGTGCGAATCGCTGAAGGTCACGACGCGGCTGATGCACGTTATCGCCTGGCTGTTGACGCAGCGTGCGATCGATGCTGGCGAATTGCCGCGGCGCGAGGCGCTGGATCCGTCGCGGCGGTTGGGCGAGGCGCCCGAAAGCGACGATGCCGCCTTTGCCACCATGCCGCCGATCGCCCAGGGGCTGATCGTCGCCAGCATCGACCTCTATCGCCGCGTCGCGCTGCTCGATGCGGCGCAGGAAACGGTCGCGCCGCCGGTCGCAAGTCCGGTGCAGTCGCTACAGGATCGGCTGGCGCTGGCGTTTTAGTGGTTGCCGCACCGGCCCGCTGAGTCTTTGTCTTTGTTGGGTTGCCGCACCGGCCCGCTCCCCCACCCGGCCACCCATCGGCAGGATATTCTGGAATGGGTGGCCGGGTGGGGGAGCGGGCCGGTGCGGCAACCACAACAAAGACTCAGCGCGCCGGTGCCGCAACCAACAAACGATCGATGGCTGGTCGCGCCGCGGAGCGGTGCTGCCCTTCGATCCGGCGACGCGAAACATCGGCGGGGATGCCCCGCCCATCTCGGCTCAACCGACCCAACCGCCCTTCGGCAGCGCGGCGATGCGGGCGCGGGCGGCGCGATATTCATCGTCCAGCCGTGCGACGAAATCGGCGACCGGCGCCACCGATTTGATTGCGCCGATGCCCTGGCCCGATCCCCAGATGTCGCGCCACGCCTTGACCTTTTGATTGCCGCCCGATCCGAAGTTCATCTTGCTGGGATCGCTTTGTGGCAGATTGTCGGGGTCGAGGCCCGCCGCGACGATCGAACTGCGTAGGTAATTGCCGTGCACGCCGGTGAACAAATTGGTGTAGACGATGTCCGATGCGCCGCTGTCGACGATCCCCGCCTTGTAGGGGGCATCGGCATTCGCCTCCGCCGTCGCGATAAAGGGCGAGCCGATATAGGCAAGGTCAGCGCCCATCGCCTGCGCCGCCAGGATCGCGCCGCCATTGGCGATCGATCCGGACAGGATGATCGGCCCGTCGAACCAGGCCCGCGTTTCCTGAACAAAGGCAAAAGGGCTGAGCATCCCGGCATGGCCGCCCGCGCCGGTGCACACCAGGATCAGGCCGTCGGCGCCCTTTTCCACCGCCTTGCGCGCGAACCGGTCGTTGATGACGTCGTGCAGGACGATGCCGCCCCAGCCATGCGCCGCCTGATTGACCGCTTCCTGCGCGCCGAGCGAGGTGATGATGATCGGCACCTGCCATTTGGCACAGGTCGCCAGATCCGCCTCCAGCCGGTCGTTGGAACGGTGCACGATCTGATTGACCGCGAAGGGGGCGGCGGGGCGATCGGGATTGTCGCGGTTCCACGCCGCCAGTTCCTGCGTGATCTGGTGCAGCCATTCGTCGAGCTGTGCCTGCGGGCGGGCATTGAGCGCGGGGAACGAGCCGACGATCCCCGCCTTGCACTGGGCGATGACCAGTTCGGGGCCGGAGACGATGAACAAAGGCGAGCCGATGACCGGCAGGCGCAGGCGATCGAATAGAGCGGGAAGGGCCATACCCGTTTCATAGCCCAACGGTTGTCCCTGTCCAGCGACAGCCGGAAAAGGGCGCCCTGCGCCATACCCGAAACTGGAAAGGGGGTCAGTCGATGCGGACGAGGCCTGCCCGGAACCGTTGCTGGCGCTCATGATAATTCTGTGCCGAGAACAACAGCCTGGCGCGCATCGCCTCGTCCAGCTCGCGCACCGCGCGCGCGGGGCTGCCGACGATCAGGCTGCCCGGCGGAAACACCTTGCCCTCCGTTACCAGCGCGCCCGCGCCGATCAGGCAATCGTCGCCGATTTCGGCATGGTTGAGCACGGTCGCGCCCATGCCGACCAGCACGCGGTTGCCGAGTGTGCAGCCATGCAGCATCGCATGATGGCCGACGGTGCAGTCCGCGCCGATGGTCAGCGGCGCGTCGGGATCGGAATGGAGCATCGCGCCTTCCTGGATATTGCTGCGCTCGCCGACGATGATCGGGGTGTTGTCGGCCCGGATCGCCGCGCCGAACCACACGCTTGCCCCATCGGCCAGCCGTGCATCGCCGATGACGTCGGCGCTGGGCGCGATCCAGGCGGTATCGGCGATGGTCGGCGCGGCGCCTTCGAACTGATAGAGCGGCAAGATATCCCCCGGGACAAAGTTGATCGCGGTTCGTCGCCGCGCGGAACGTCCTGCGTGTTCAACCGTATATCCGTCAAGGTTCGGCGCTGTCGGGCCGATCAGAAGGGAGACTTCGGATGATCAACCTCATTATCCTGCTTATTGTTGGCGGCGTGCTCGGCTGGCTGGCAAGCATTGTGATGCGCACCGATGCGCAACAGGGCATTTTCCTCAACATCGTCGTTGGGATCGTCGGCGCGGTGCTTGCCGGCCTGCTGATCACGCCGCTGATCGGCGGTGGCACGATCACCCAGGGTTCGTTCAGCGCGGCGTCGCTGCTGATTTCGTTCCTGGGCGCGGTGGTGCTGCTGGCGATCGTCAATCTGGTGCGTCGCGGTTCGATGCGCTGATTTCCATCGGTCCGGTGGATACACCGTGGCAAACGGGGCGGCCTTGGCCGCCCCGTTTTTGCTTGTTCAGGAAAGCGGTGCGATCGCGAGGCCCGGCAACTACATGCCCAGCATCAGCGCCAGCGCCATCGCACCGAAAAGGATGGCGAGCGTCGAGGACATCGAGAACAGGCCCCAGCCAACGACCGTCACCATGGTCGGATTCGGCTTCGCCAGCCGCCGATTCTGTTCGGCGACCAACAGCACGAACATCGACAACAGGCCGTAGATGAACACGGAAAACTCGATCATAAACGCATCCCGCCCCCGGAAAACATCCATATCTTAAGCGCAAGATGGTTAACGCTTCAATTCGCGCGCCATACTTTTCGCCGCAGCGCAGCGTAATTTCGTCGCAGATGTTGTGCGCGGCTGTTACGGTCGCGCGGTTGGCAGGGGTTTGCGCGGTTTGACAGTGCGTCCGTCGCCCGCCTATCGCCCGGCCATCCAGTCGAGGGGAGAATCGCGGCGATGAACAAGCTCTATCCCGATGCAGCGGCGGCCCTGGACGGGCTGTTGCGCGACGATATCACGATCTGTGCCGGTGGCTTTGGCCTGTGCGGCATTCCCGAACGGCTGATCGACGCGATCCGCGATTCCGGCGTCACCGGGCTTACCATCGCCAGCAACAATGCGGGGATCGACGGCGAAGGGCTGGGCAAGCTGCTCCGCAGCCGCCAGGTCCGGAAGATGATCTCGTCCTATGTCGGTGAGAACAAGGAGTTCGAGCGGCAATATCTGGCGGGCGAGCTGGAGGTCGAATTCTGTCCCCAGGGAACGCTGGCCGAACGGTGCCGTGCGGGCGGTGCGGGCATCCCCGGCTTTTATACCAAGACCGGCGTCGGGACGCAGGTGGCCGAGGGCAAGGAGACCAAGATATTCGACGGGCAGGAATATATCCTGGAGCGCGGCATCCGCGCCGACCTGTCGATCATCAAGGGGTGGAAGGCGGATGAATCGGGCAACCTGATTTTCCGCAAGACCGCGCGCAACTTCAATCAGCCGATGGCGACCGCGAGCAATTTCTGCGTCGCCGAGGTCGAGGAAGTGGTGCCGGTCGGCAGCCTGGATCCGGACGCGATCCACCTGCCCGGCATCTATGTGAAGCGGATGATCATCGGTGCGCCCTATGACAAGAAGATCGAGTTCCGCACCGTAAGGCAGCGCGAGGCGGCGTGATCCGCGCGCGCGCGGCATTCGCGCTGGCGATGCCGGTGCTGGGCGGCGGCTGTGTCGCGGCCGCGATCCCAGTGGTGGCGGGCGGCATGATCGCGCGCGAAAAAATGTCCGGCCCCGATGATGTCCGGTCGCAGCAGCGCGAGGGCGACCGCCGGGCCGGGGCCGCAATTTCGGATGCCGGATCGGCGGGGGACCTGGCGACCCCGCAGGCGCGCGGGGCGATGCGGGCTGCCGAATCCACCACAACAGGTGACATTGTTTCCCGACCGCCCCCCCGGCCATCGCCCGATGCGGGCACGTCGGCGGCGGGCGAACTGGCGATTCCGGCAGGCAGTATCGTGACGCCGTCGGCGCGTGAGTTGGCTCGCGATCGCGGCGTAGTGTTGCGTGAGTTGGCCGCGGGCGTTGCCCCGGCCGCGGCGCCGCCCGAGCGCGCGGTAGCCATCGGATCAGACCATGGCGGCTTTCGGATGAAGCAGGCGCTGTTGCCCGTTCTCGCCGAGTTGGGCCTTACGGTTTGCGACGTGGGTGTTCACGAAGAAAAGTCGGCCGACTATCCGGACATCGCGCTCGCCGTGGCCCGGCTGGTTGCGTCAGGTCAAACCGCGCGCGGCGTGATTGTCGATGGCGCGGGGATCGGCTCGGCCATGGCCGCCAATAAGGTGGCGGGAATTCGCGCCGCGCTCTGCTACGATGTCGCGTCGGCACGCAACAGCCGTGAGCATAACAACGCGAACGTGCTCACGCTGGGCGGCCGGCTCCTTACCGAGTCGCAAGCCGAGACCGTGTTGCGCACCTGGATTCAAACGCCCTTTGCCGGCGGACGGCATCAGGCGCGCGTCGACAAGATCATGGACATCGAGAAGCTTCGCTCATGACGCAGGCCGAAGTCGATCAACTCGTAGCGGAAATCGGCAGTGAACTGCTGCGCCGCTTGAAGGTTCCCCAGGCGCTGCGCGGCGAAGGGCTGAACATCGCCGACACCGTTTGTCCGGATTGCACTCAGCGCTGCGTACAGACCTGTGCAAAGAAGTCGGCCGCCATCGTCGCGGCGGGCGCTGACCGTATCACTGCCAGCGCAACAGTCACGCGCGTCGATCCGGTCCTGGCGGGCATGATCGACCACACGCTCCTCAAGCCCGAGGCCACGGCCTCCGAAATCGCCAAGGTCTGCGAAGAGGCGTTGAAGTATGGGTTCGCGAGCGTCTGCGTGAATCCCTACTGGGTGCCGAAAGTGGCCGCGGCGTTGCGCGGATCGAAGGTGAAGGTGTGCACGGTGATCGGCTTCCCGCTGGGTGCGACCTCTACCGAATCCAAACGTGCCGAGACTGAGGCTGCTTTGCAGGCAGGCGCCCAGGAGATCGACATGGTGCTCAATGTCGGGGCGCTGCGGTCGGGCGATCATGAGGCAGTGAAGCGCGACATCGCGGCCGTCGTGGAGGCGGCGCACAGCCGGGGAGCCATCGTGAAAGTGATTCTCGAAACGGCCCTGCTCGACGATCCGCAAAAGACCACCGCCTGCCGCCTCGCCAAAGAGGCCAGAGCCGACTTCGTGAAGACCTCGACGGGCTTTGCCAAGGGCGGCGCGACCGTTGCCGACATTCGCCTGATGCGGCAGACCGTAGGGCCGGAGATGGGCGTGAAGGCGTCCGGCGGCATTCGCTCACTCGATGACTTGCAGAGT
Organism: uncultured Sphingomonadales bacterium; assembly: GCA_902826325.1. Taxonomy (GTDB): domain Bacteria; phylum Pseudomonadota; class Alphaproteobacteria; order Sphingomonadales; family Sphingomonadaceae; genus Sphingomonas. Next base: position 3,505 of record CADEEK010000061.1, on the reverse strand, counting down.
ATGGCCGCCGCTGGCGCGACCAGGATTGGCGCGAGCGCAAGCGTTAAGATTGTCGAGGCGGCGGCGGGCGCTGCGACGGACGCCTACTAACGATGTCAAATCCCCCGGTCAAGCGCGACCACCGTTTCAAGGACCGCTCCGAACTGCTGGACTTTCTCCTCGAAGTCTCGACGCTTGCCTCGTCGACGCTGGATCTGGACGCCCTGCTCGATGCGGTGATCGGCATGGTCCGCAACGTCATTCGCTTCGACGTCGGCGCGATTTTGCTTTATTCGGATCGGTACGGTGGGCTGCGCGTGCGGCGCTCGACGCCCGGCGGAAGATCGGCGAGGGTTCGACCCACGACTTCTTCGAGCTCGACCTCGCGCGGACGAAGCTCGCGCTGGTGCTGGTCGCGCAGCAGCGCAATGGCGACGCCGCCGGGATCATGACGCCCGTGGTGGCGCGCCGGCGCGAGGTCAATTCGCGCAATCACGGCGACTGCGACGTCAGGTTCGGGCTGGCCGCGGCGTTGTACGTGCAGGCGCTGGTCGACGGCCCGCGCCGCGAGGCGCTCTTGAGCGAATCGGCGACGATCATCAGCGGCCTGCCGCGCGAGTACCGGAACCTGTTCGCCACCCGCTATGTGATCGACCGCATCTCGGACGCGCAGCTCGGCAGATACCCATGGATGGGCAAGACCCGATGAGCAACATCCCGTTCTTCAAGTCCAGCGGCCGGCCGGGCTACGTCGACGAGATCGGCGGCCACCCGCGTCGCGTCGTCGCCCGCAAGCAGGAGCGAGAGATCCAGGTGCGGTTCGCACGCGCGGCGGAATCCGTGCAGACCAACGAGGGCCTGGTGCAGGCGCGCGTTGGCGACGCGATCCTCACCGGCATCAACGGCGAGCATTGGCGCGTGTCGCAGGAGCGCTTTCCCGACAAGTACCGGCCCGCCGAGTCGACTCAGCCGGGCGCGGACGGCGCGTACGTCAGCCTGCCGAACCGCGTGTTCGCGGTGCCGATGACCACCGCGTTCGAAGTGTTGCTGTCGGACGGCGAATCGAAGCTGATGGGACGCCCCGGCGACTGGCTGGTCGACTACGGCGACGGCAGCCTCGGCATCGTCTCGAGCCGGGTGTTCGACCTGACCTATCAGATCGTGGGCTGACCGGTCGCGAAACCGGGGGGTCGCGGGCGACGTCTTCACGACGAAGGTCGCGGCGCTCGCGTGGCTCGACAACGCGGGGCCGCGCGCCGCCTAACAAAACGGAAAGGGTGACGAGGCAATTGCGCGCCGCCTCGCGACACGCGAGCATGCGCGCATGAAAGTGGACACCTGCACCTCATGGTGACGGGCGTACCGGCGCCGGGCGGCTTCCTGGTGGAGGTCGGCGGTTGAACGAGCTGCCCGCAGGAAATTTCTCCGAATGGCTGCGCGCCATGCGCGCTGCGCTCGCCGGTACGGGCGGCATGGACGTCGCCTGCGGAGACTGCGTCGGGTGCTGCACGTCGTCGTACTACATCAAGGTGCGGGCTCACGAGACGGATGCGCGGGAGGCGCTGCGCGAGCGTGGCGTGGCTCTCGAGCCCGCGCCGGGCGACCGCGGCGATTCCTACATGGGTTTCGACGAGCGTGGCCACTGTCCGATGTTCGCGGGCGGCGGCTGCTCCATCTACTCGCGCCGCCCCGATACCTGCCGCACGTACGACTGCCGGGTGTTCAGCGCCGCGGGGATACCCGCGGGTGACGACGACAAGTCCGTGATCAACGCGCGGGTGGCGCGCTGGCGGTTCGAGTACCCGACGGACACCGATCGGGACGAACAACGGGCGGTGCGGGCTGCCGCGGCGTATCTGCGGCAGCATCCCGTGCGGTTTCCGAGCGGCCGCATCCCGTCGCGACCCGCGGAGATCGCGGTACTGGCGGTGAAGACCTATGCAGTCTTCCTTGACCCGCCGCCGACGGACGCCGCGACGAAAGCGGCGATCGTTCAAGCCACGCGCGAGTTCGGACGCCGATGAATCGCATCAACGCTCCGGTCGTCGTGCTCGTCTTCCTCGCGGAGATCGTCGCCGACGTCATCCTCCAGTCGCTGCTGTTCGTGCTCTACGCCGGCAGCGCGATCAACGACTCGATGTCGAACGCCGAGATCAAGACCGTGACCGACGTGATCGCGGGCACCACGGGATTCCTGCTGATCTCGGCCGTCCGCGGCACCGCCACGACGATCGCGGGCGGTTTCTTCGTCGCGAAGTACGCCCGGAAATTTCCGTACTACAACGGCCTCGCGATCGGCATCCTGGGCTTCGTGCTCTGCGTGGTCTTGTGGGGCGACGGACCCTTGTGGTTCAACCTGCTGGGGGTGCTGACGACGCTGCCGGCAGCGCTCTATGGCGCGCACCTCGCCAAAAAGCACGCGGCGAACCGGGAGTAACGAATGCCCCGCTACGTCGCGCTGTTTCGCGGCATCAACGTCGGCAAGGCGAAGCGCATCGCGATGGCGGATCTGCGTACGCTGCTCGCCGAGCTCGGCTACACCGACGTGAAGACGCTTCTCAACAGCGGCAATGCGGTGTTCTCGGCGGCCGCGACGCCGGCCGGCAGGCTCGCGACGCGCATCCGCAAGGCCGTCCACGGGAAGCTGGGTGTCGACGCACTGGTCATCGTGAAGTCGGCCGACGACATCGCGGCCGCGATCCGCGGCAACGCGATCGCCGGGGCCGTCACCGACGGCTCGCGCCTGCTGGTCGCCCTCACGAACGATCCCGCGGCGCTCGCCGCGCTCGGGCCGCTCGGGAAAACGAAGTGGGGCGCCGAGCAGGTGCACGTCGGCAAGCACGCGGCGTATGTCTGGTGCGCGAACGGCATCCTCGAGAGCAAGGCGGCCGTGGCCTTGCTCGGTGGACTCGAAGAAACGGGCACGACGCGCAACTGGTCGACGCTGGGCAAGATCCACGCGCTGCTGGCGCCCGCGGCCGGCGCTTCAGCCCGCCCGCCGTCGCGGCCGGCAAACCGTTAAACTTGCGGCGCATGAAACTCGCCGTCGTCATCCTCGCTGCCGGCCAGGGCAAGCGAATGAAATCCGACTTGCCCAAGGTCCTGCAGCCGCTCGCGGGACGCCCCCTGCTCTGGCACGTGGTCACCCGGGCCCGATCGCTCGAGCCCGCCTCGATGCACGTTGTCTTCGGGCACGGCGGCGACCAGGTTCGCGCCGCGCTCGCCCACGAGAATCTGCAATGGGCGCTGCAGGCCGAACAACTCGGCACCGGGCACGCGGTGATGCAGGCGATGCCGACCGTCTCCGACGATTCGCTGGTGCTCATCCTCTACGGAGACGTCCCGCTGATCCGCGCCGACACTCTGCGCGCGCTCATCGCCGTCGCGGGACCGAAGGCGATGAGCCTGCTCACGGTCGTCCTCGCCGATCCGACAGGCTATGGCCGCATCGTGCGCAGGGGCAAGGCGATCCAGAGGATCGTCGAACAGAAGGATACGAAGCCGGCGCAGCTCAGGATCCGCGAAG
>CADEEK010000060.1 GCA_902826325.1 uncultured Sphingomonadales bacterium | reverse complement strand
GCCGGACAGCAGAAGGGCGGTTGCGCAGGCAGCCGCCCTTTTTCGTGTGATCGGCGGCATGCAGCGGCCTTGTCCGCTTGAGCAGCTATCGGCGTGGGCTGGTTATTCTTTTTTGGTTGCCGCACCGGCCCACTCCCCCACCCGGCCACCCATTCCAGAATATCCTGCCGATGGGTGGCCGGGTGGGGGAGTGGGCCGGTGCCGTAACCAAACAAAAAGCACGGCAACCAAACAACGAACGCCACGGCTGAACACCACCACACCCAGTCCCCAATTCCGCCAAATCGCGCTTAACGGCCCGCAATTGCGCGCGCCTGCCCTTGCCCTATGTGGGCCGCTGTCATATTTTTGCCGCCAGATGCTCACGGCCCTGCAACCCCAGTTGATGGCGGACGACGCCGATCGCGACGATGATGGCGGCACCGTCACCGGCGTCGCCACGCGCACCCGCGCCAAGACCAAGAAGCCGACCCCCTATCGGGTGCTGATGCTCAACGACGATTACACGCCGATGGAATTCGTCGTGCTCGTCCTGCAACGCTTCTTCCGCATGGATATGGAAGAGGCGACGCGGGTGATGCTCGCCGTGCATCAGCGCGGCGTCGGCGTGTGCGGCGTGTTCAGCTATGAGGTCGCGGAGACCAAGGTGGCGCAAGTCATGGATTTCGCGCGGGAAAATCAACACCCGCTGCAATGCACGCTGGAAAAGGCCTGATCGTCCCGCGCCACCACCCCGCTTGCGCGCCGGTCCCCACGCTGTAGAAGCCCGCAAATGGACCGTATCCTCATTCGTGGCGGCAAGCGCCTGTCGGGCAAGATCGCGATTTCGGGCGCGAAGAATGCGGCGCTGACGCTGATGCCGTGCGCGCTGCTCACCGACGAGCCGCTGACGCTGCGCAACCTGCCGCGCCTCGCCGACGCCGACGGCTTTGGCCATCTGCTCAACGAACTCGGCGCGTCGACCGCGATCGAAGGGACGCGGCCGCAGGATTTCGGGCGGGTGCTGACGGTGCGCGCCTCGCGCCTTACCTCCACCGTCGCGCCCTATGACATCGTGCGCAAGATGCGCGCGTCGATCCTGGTGCTCGGTCCCCTGCTCGGCCGTGCGGGCGAGGCGACGGTGTCGCTGCCGGGCGGCTGCGCGATCGGCAACCGCCCGATCGACCTGCATCTGAAAGCGCTCGAAGCGATGGGCGCAGAGATCGAACTGGCGGCGGGCTATGTGAAAGCGACGGCACCGGGCGGGCGGCTCGCCGGGGGCCGCTACCGTTTCCCGGTGGTTTCGGTCGGCGCGACCGAAAACGCGCTGATGGCGGCGGCGACGGCAAAGGGCACGACGGTGCTGGAAAACGCCGCGCGTGAGCCGGAAATCGTCGATCTTTGCAATCTGCTGGTCGCGATGGGCGCGGCGATCGACGGCATCGGCAGCGAAACGCTGACGATCGAGGGACGCGACCGGCTGCACGGCGCAACCTACAAGGTGATGCCCGACCGGATCGAGGCGGGCAGCTATGCCTGCGCCGCGGCGATCACCGGCGGCGATGTCGAACTGGTCGGCGCGCGCGCGGACGAAATGCGGGCGACGCTCGACTCGCTGGCCGAAGCGGGCGTGACCGTCACCGAAACGCGCGACGGCGTGCGCATCGCCGCCGATGGCCCGCTCAGGCCGCTGACGCTTTCCACCGCCCCCTATCCCGGCTTCGCCACCGACATGCAGGCGCAGTTCATGGCCATGCTGTGCAAGGCGGACGGCGCCAGCGTGCTGACCGAAACGATCTTCGAAAACCGCTATATGCACGTTCCCGAACTCGCGCGGATGGGCGCCGACATCACCGTCAGCGGGCGGACGGCGGTGGTGCGCGGCGTGTCGGGCATGGTCGGCGCGCCGGTGATGGCGACCGATCTGCGCGCCTCGATGAGCCTGATCCTCGCGGGCCTGATCGCCGATGGCGAAACGCAGGTCAGCCGCATCTATCATCTCGATCGCGGCTATGAGCGGCTGGAGGAGAAATTGCAGGGTGTCGGCGCGGATATCGAGCGCGTCGGCGACGGATAGCCGCCATGCGGCACGCGCCATGTTGATCCTCGGCCCATGTTGATCCTCGGCATCGAATCGAGCTGCGACGAAACCGCCGCGGCGCTCGTCACCGATCGGCGCGAAATCCGCGCGCACCAGCTGGCGCGACAGGATGCGGCGCACCGCCCCTTTGGCGGCGTCGTTCCCGAAATCGCCGCGCGCGCGCATGTCGACATGCTCGAACCGCTGATCGCCGCCGCGCTGGACGAGGCGGGCGTGACGCTCGCCGATGTCGACGCCATCGCCGCCACCGCCGGCCCCGGCCTGATCGGCGGCGTGATGGTCGGCCTCGTCACCGGCAAGGCGCTGGCGCATGCGGCGGGCAAGCCGCTGGTCGCGGTCAACCATCTGGAGGGGCATGCGCTGTCGCCGCGCCTGACCGATCCCGATCTGCATTTTCCCTATCTGCTGCTGCTCGTATCGGGCGGCCATTGCCAGCTGCTGCTGGTCGAAGGGGTCGGCGCCTATCGCCGCCTCGCCACCACCATCGACGATGCGGCGGGCGAGGCGTTCGACAAGACCGCCAAGCTGCTCGGCCTCGGCTTTCCCGGCGGCCCCGCGGTCGAACGCGCCGCCGCGCAGGGCGACCCGCATGGCGTGCCGCTGCCCCGCCCGCTGGTCGGATCGGGTGAGCCGCATTTCTCCTTTGCCGGCCTTAAAAGCGATGTCGCGCGCAAGGCGGGGAAATTCCCCGTCGCCGACCTCGCCGCGTCGTTCCAGCAGGCGGTGGTCGATTGCCTGGTCGATCGCACCCGCATCGCGCTCGCCGCAGCAGCGGGGGCAACCGCATTGGTCGTCGCCGGCGGCGTCGCCGCCAATGGGGCGGTGCGCACCGCGCTCGCTGGCCTTGCCGCCGACCATGACCTGCCCTTTATCGCCCCGCCGCTCTGGCTCTGCACCGACAATGCCGCCATGATCGCCTGGGCCGGGGCGGAACGCTTCGCCGCCGGTCTGACCGATCCGCTCGACATCGCCGCGCGCCCGCGCTGGCCGCTCGACCCGGATGCGGAAAAGGTGCGCGGCGCGGGGGTGAAGGCATGAAATTGGGGGTCATCGGCGGCGGCGCCTGGGGCACCGCACTGGCGCAGGTCGCGGCGCGCGACGGACAGGATGTGCGGATCTGGGCGCGCGAGGATGACGTCGTGGCGTCGATCAACGCGCACCACGAAAACACCTCGTTCCTGCCCGACGTGCCGCTGTCCCCGACGATCCGCGCGACCGGCGATCTGGCGACGCTGGCCGATCGCGACGCACTGCTGATCGTCGTCCCCGCGCAATTCCTGCGCGCGGTGCTGCGCGAGGCGCCGGTGGGCGGACGCCCGCTGGTGATGTGCGCCAAGGGGATCGAGGCGGGAACGCAGCTGCTGGTGGGTGAAATCGCACGGCAGCTTCACCCCCAGGCGCCGGTCGCGGTCCTGTCCGGCCCCACCTTCGCGCATGAAGTGGCCAGGGGGCTGCCCACCGCCGTCACGCTCGCCTGCGCCGATGACGAGCTGCGCGAGCGGCTGGCCGAACGGCTCGGCGGACCGACCTTTCGCACCTATGGCTCGGCCGACGTCACCGGGGCGGAGATTGGCGGCGCGGTCAAGAACGTGCTCGCCATCGCGTGCGGCGTGGTCGAGGGCGCGGGGCTGGGTCTCAACGCCCGCGCCGCGCTGATCGCGCGCGGCTTTGCCGAAATGACCCGGTTCGGCGTCGCGCGCGGCGGGATGGAGGCGACGCTGGCGGGACTGTCGGGCCTGGGCGACCTTGTTCTCACCTGCTCCTCGACCAATTCGCGCAACTTCTCGCTCGGCGTCGGGCTGGGCCAGGGCATACCCGCCGACAGGCTGCTCGCCGACCGGCGCACGGTGGCCGAGGGTGCAGCCACGGCGCCGGTGCTGTGCGCGGCGGCCCGCGCGGCGGGCGTAGAGATGCCGGTATGCGAGGGGGTAAGCGCGTTGCTCGACGGTGCGGGGGTCAAGGACGTGGTGACGTCGCTGCTCAACCGCCCGTTTCGGGAAGAATTCATTTGACCGACGAATATCTGGAGATTCTGATCACCGGCCTCGCCTGTTTCATCGCCGGGGCGGGCATCCTGTCATGGGGCAAGAAGCGATCCGATGCGGGCGATCCGCGGTGGATCGCAGCGGTCGAACAATGGCACGACGATCGGGACGCATCGCAGCCCTGGGCCAAAGATGGCCGCTATCGCTGGCTGGGCTGGATACTGATCGCGATGGGGCTGGCGCTGTTGGCCATCGTCGCCATCGAAAACTGATCCTGCGCCGTCCGCATCAAAAGTCGACCGCCACCCCCTTGCGCTCCCAGTCGCCATAGCGAACCGGGTCGCGGCCGAGCGGGTCCTCGTCCGGCCGCTCGACCGGCGCGGGCCTTGGCACCGGCGGGTTAGGCGAAAGATAGGCGGGCGGTTTCACATGTGCGGGGCGCTTGCCCATAAGATCCTCGATTGAAGCTGAGCCGAATTACCCCCACATTGCCCGGGTAAAGGAGCAAAACCAAGTGAACGGTTTCAAGACGACGATGCTGCTGGCGGCACTCACCGCCCTGTTCATGGCATTGGGCTTCACCATCGGCGGACGCGGCGGGATGATGATCGCACTGCTGGTCGCGGTGGGGATGAACCTGTTCACCTATTGGAACGCCGACAAGATCGTGCTGTCGATGCACGGCGCCAGACAGGTCGATGGCATCAGCGCGCCCGAATTCCACGCACTGGTCGAACGGCTGGCCCAGCGCGCGGGCCTGCCGATGCCCAAAGTCTATATCATCGATTCGCCCCATCCCAACGCCTTCGCCACCGGGCGGAACCCCGAAAACGCGGCGGTCGCGGCGACCAGCGGCCTGCTGTCCATGCTGAACCGCGACGAGATTGCCGGGGTGATGGCGCATGAACTGGCGCACGTCCGCAACCGCGATACCCTCATCATGACGATGGTGGCGACGATTGCGGGCGCGATTTCGATGCTCGCCAATTTCGGCCTGTTCTTTCGCGGCGGCGACAATCGCGGGGCGATGCTCGCGACGCTGCTCGCGGTGATCGTCGCGCCCTTTGCCGCGATGATCGTGCAGATGGCGATCAGCCGCACGCGCGAATATGGCGCGGACAAGGGCGGGGCAGAGATTTCGGGCAATCCCCGCGCGCTCGCCTCGGCGTTGGCCAAGCTCGCACGCGGCGCGGCGGCGGTGCCCAACCCGGTCGCCGAACGCATCCCCGCCACTGCCCAGCTCTATATTGTCCCCGGCCTGTCGCGCGGTGGCGACAGCCTGTTTTCGACCCATCCCGACACCGGCAACCGCATCGCCGCGCTGGAGCAGATCGCGGTCGCGATGGGACAAAGCGCACCGCTCGACGCCCTGCCCGCGGCCGCGCCCGCACGCCGCCCCTCAGCGCTCGGCACCCGCCCGACCCGCCGTCGCGGCAGCGCGCTCGACCCCAACCGGCGCGGATGATCGACGATGCCATTGGCGACGCGGTCGGTGAAATCGCCGGCGCGGTGATCCAGCATACCGGCGGCTTGGTCGTGGACGTCGTCACCGCCGGGATTTTTTCAGCCAGCACCGCCCGCTTCTTTCACGGGGTCGGACGGCGGGCAATCGCGGCGGCGACGTTCGGCACGGTACGTATCCCGTCGTCGCTGCGCATCGTTCCGCGTGGAGCCCATGCGCGCCCACGACGAAGCGACTGGCTTGCGCTATGGGCAGGCGTCGCGATCTGGATCGCACTTTTCGCCGCCATCTGTATCCCGCTAGGCATCATGCTTTGGGGGTGAACCCGTACGCAAATCGGCGTAGGGGCCGCTGATGTCCCGGCGCCCTACCAGCAATCGCCCTCCATCCGATCCCCCCGGCACCCCCGCCCGCCGTGCGGCGCTGCGCCTGCTCGACGCGGTGCTGCGCCGGGGCCTCGCCATCGAACAGGCGCTGGACGCCGCCACCCAGGGCCTGTCGCCGCCCGATCGCGGCCTCGCCCATGCCATCGCCGCCGAAGTGTTGCGCCGCCTCGCCGATCTCGACACGCTGATCGACAGCGCCACGCGCAACCGGCTGGCCGACGATGCCAAGGCACGGTTCGTCCTGCGCATCGCGCTGGCCCAGGCGCTGCGGCTCGGCACCCCGCCCCATGCCGCGATCGCCACCGCGCTGCCGCTGGTCTATGGCGGCCCGCGCAAGCTGGTCCATGGCGTGTTCGGCACGCTGATGCGTCAGGGCGCGAAACTTCCCGATCCGCCGCAATTGCCCGCACCCGTCGCCGACCGGCTCACCCGCAACTGGGGCGCGCGCGTCGCCGATGCGGCGGCGCAGGCCATTGCCGCCCCACCCCCGCTCGACCTCACCCTGCGCGGCGCTGCGCCGCTTGACGGCATCGCGCTGATGCCGGGACATCTGCGCATCGCCAACGATGTGCCGATCCCCGACCTGCCCGGCTTTGCCGACGGGCGATGGTGGGTGCAGGACCTCGCCGCATCGCTGCCCGCGCGCTTGATCGGTGCGGGCACGGGCCGGGTCCTCGATCTGTGCGCCGCGCCGGGGGGCAAGACGCTCCAGCTCGCCGCCGCCGGATGGCACGTGACCGCCGTCGACATCTCGCCAGGCCGCCTGTCCCGCGTCACCGAAAATCTCGACCGCACCGGCCTGTCGGCGCAGATCGTCGCCGCCGACCTGCTCGACTGGGCACCGGATTTCGCCGCCGACGCGGTGCTGCTCGACGCGCCATGCAGCGCCACCGGCATCTTTCGCCGCCATCCCGACGTGCTCCACCGCGTCCGCCCGCGCGTGATCGCCGAAATGGCCGCGCTGCAGGCCGTGCTGCTCCCCCGCGCGGCGGCGTGGGTGCGCCCCGGCGGGCTGCTCGTCTATGCCACCTGCTCGCTCGAACCCGAGGAGGGCGAAGCACAGGTCGAAGCGTTTCTGGCCGAGCATCCAGACTTTGCCATCGACCCGATCCTTGCCGACGAACTGCCCGACGGTCTGGTCGCGCACGAACGCGGCTGGCTGCGCACCCTGCCCGGCATGCTCGCCGATCACGGGGGCGTGGACGGATTTTTCATGGTGCGGATGATGCGCATCGCCTGACCGCGCTTGCGGGCGAATCGCAGGCTGCTAAAGGGCAGGGCATGACCGCCGTTCGCATCGCCCCCTCGATCCTGTCCGCCGACTTTGCCCGACTGGGCGATGAAGTGCGCGCGATCGACGCGGCGGGCGCGGACTGGATCCATATCGACGTGATGGACGGCCATTTCGTCCCCAACCTGACCATCGGCCCCGCCGTCATCAAGGCGCTGCGCCCGCACAGCGCCAAGCCGTTCGACGTCCATCTGATGATCGCCCCGGTCGATCCGATGCTGGAAGCGTTCGCGCAGGCCGGCGCCGATTGCCTGTCGGTCCACCCCGAATCCGGCCCGCATCTCCACCGCACGCTGCAAACGATCAAGGCGCTGGGCAAGCGCGCGGGCGTGGTCCTCAACCCCGCCACCCCGGTCGACGCGATCGATCATGTCATGGACCTGATCGACCTGGTGCTGGTGATGAGCGTCAATCCCGGTTTCGGCGGACAGAAGTTCATCGACAGCCAGCTCGCCAAGATCGAAACGCTGCGCACGCGCATCGACGCCAGCGGCCGGCCGATCGACCTGGAGGTCGATGGCGGCGTCGATCGCACCAATGCTGCGCGCGTGATCGCCGCGGGGGCCGATGCGCTGGTCGCCGGGACCGCGGCGTTCAAGGGCGGCCCCGATTGCTATGCCGACAATATCCGGGCGCTGCGTCAGGGGTGAGCGGGCGGGGCGAGGAGTCCGCCGATGAACGGCCCAGCGACCCCCGGCCGGATGGCGACGGGGTCGAACAGGGTCGGCGGCTGATCCGCATCGGCGGCGACAGGGGGCTTTCGCTCGCCGATCAAATCGCCGAACATTTCTTTCGCATGACCTGGCGCACGCCCCTCCATTCCCTGCGGCTCAAGGGTCGGCATCCGCTCAAGCTGATCGCGGTCGCCGATGATCCGTTCATGGGCGATGTCGATCGCGGGCTGGCGCTGGTCGAGGGGCAGTTGCACTTTCGCGGCGAACGCCATCCGGTCGCCTCACTGGGCGAAGCACGCCCCGGCTGGTCGAAACCCTTTGCCGATTACGCGCACAGCTTTGCCTGGCTGCGCGACCTGTCCACCGTCGCCACGCGGGCACAGGGCGCGCCGATCGCCGAGGCGGCGATGCGGCACTGGCTGGCGGGGCATTCGGGGCGCGTCACCGACCCGGCATGGCGCGCCGATCTGTGGGGCCGCCGCATCCAGCTGTGGACCGCGCACGCGCCGCTGATCCTGTCCAGCACTGATCTCGTCTATCGCTCGCAAGTGCTGGGCGCGCTGGCACGCGGCGCCCGGCATCTCGACCGCGCGGCGGACCGGGTGCCCGCGGGCGTCGCGCGGATCGCGTCATGGTGCGGCGTGCTGGCGGCGGGGCTGATGATCCCCGGCGGCGATCCGCGCCGTGCGTTCGGCGAAGCGGGGCTGGCCCGCGCGCTGTCCGGCGCGATCAGCGACGATGGCGGCATCAATGGCCGCTCACCGCTCGCGCTGCTCGACGCGATCATGCTGCTGACCCTGCTCGGCCAGACCTATGCCGCGCGACGGATGGACCCGCCCGCGCACGTCACCGAAACGCTGAGCCGGATGGTCGCCGCACTGCTCGGCATCTGTCATGGCGATCGCGGGCTGGCGAGCTGGCAGGGCGGTATCCCGATCGACGGCGACACGATCGACGCCATCGTCGCGGCCAGCGGCGCGCGCGTCCGCCCGCTGCGCCACGCGAGCGAATGGGGCTATCAGCGGCTGGCGCAACAGCGCACCGTGCTGACGATGGACGCCGCGCCCCCGCCGATCGCGCGAGTGATGGCGGGCGGCTGCGCCTCGACGCTGGGCTTTGAATTTTCCGACGGGCCGGACCGTATCGTGGTCAGTTGTGGCGGCGCGCGCGGCGCCGACCTGCGCCTGCCCGCCGCACTGACCGAAGGGCTGCGCACCAGCGCTGCCCATTCGACGCTGATCGTTCAGGACAGCAATTCGACCGCGATCCATCCCGACGGCACGCTGGGCCGCGGCGTGGTCGAAATGGAGCTCAATCGCCACGAAAGCGAAACCGCCAGCCGGATCGAGGCGAGCCATGACGGCTATGCCCGCCGCCACGGCGTCATCCATCGCCGGATGATCGCGCTGGGCGCCGATGGCCGCGACGTGCGCGGCGAGGACAGCCTGTTGCCCGCCGGTCGCAAGATCAAGCGCGCCAGCGTCGATTTCGCGATCCGCTTCCACCTCCATCCGGGTGTCGAAGTCTCGCCGACCGCCGACGGTGCGGGCGCGCTGCTGCGCACGCCGGCTGGCGCCGCGTGGCAGTTCCGCGCGCGTGGCGGCGCTTTGGCGATCGAGGAAAGCGTCTGGATCGACGGCAAGGGGATGCCGCGCGAAACCCGTCAGCTCGTCCTGACCGGCGCGGCGCCGAGCGGCGGCCACAGCGTGTCCTGGCTGTTCCACCGCGCGCGCTAGAGCGCGGCCCCGTCAAATAAACGTCACCCCGGCCTTGAGCCGGGGTCCCGCTTTTTCTCCGTCAGCACCGGATGGCAGGACCCCGGAACAGGCCCGGGGATGACGAGATCTGGCCACGCCCCGCGCAATCCACCGCCGGGGGTTGCGTCGCGCTCCGGACCGCCTAAAGCCCCCGCCATGACCAGCATCCCGATCCGCCGCGCGCTCCTTTCCGTTTCCGACAAGACCGGCATCGTCGATCTTGGCCGCGCCCTCGCCGCAAAGGGCGTCGAACTCGTCTCGACCGGCGGCACCGCCACGGCCCTGCGCGAGGCGGGGCTGGACGTTCGCGATATTTCGGACCTGACCGGCTTTCCCGAGATGATGGACGGGCGGGTCAAGACGCTGCACCCGGTCGTCCATGGCGGCCTGCTCGCGGTGCGCGACGATGCGGGGCACATGGCCTCGGCCAGCGAACATGCGATCGGCATGATCGACCTGGTCGTCGTCAACCTCTACCCCTTCGCCCAGACCGTCGCCAGGGGCGCCGCGCGCGACGAGGTGATCGAGAATATCGATATCGGCGGTCCGTCGATGGTCCGTTCGGCGGCCAAGAACCACGCCCATGTCGCGATCGTCACCGATCCCGCCGACTATGCGAGCGTCGCGACCGGCGAAACCACGCTGGACGACCGCCGTCGCTTCGCGGCCAAGGCGTATGCGCTGACCGCGCAATATGACGCCGCGATCGCGTCCTGGTTCGCCTTTGCCGATCAGGGCCAGCGTTTTCCCGACACGCTCCCGCTCGTCTTCGCGCGCGGCGAGGAACTGCGCTATGGCGAAAACCCGCATCAGTCGGCGGCGCTCTACCTGCCCACCGGCCCCGCCGCGCGCGGCATCGCCCAGGCGCAGCAGCTGCAGGGCAAGGCGCTCAGCTACAATAATTACAACGACGCCGACGCGGCGCTGGAACTGGTGTCGGAATTTCGCGACGGCCCGCCGACCGTGGTGATCGTCAAGCACGCCAACCCGTGCGGCGTCGCCACCGCCGACACGCTGGTCGATGCCTATAACGCCGCGCTCGCCTGCGACAGCGTGTCCGCGTTCGGCGGGATCATCGCGCTCAACCGCCCGCTCGACGCCGACACCGCACGCGCGATCGTCGATATCTTCACCGAAGTCGTCGTCGCGCCCGATGCGAGCGAGGAAGCGCGCGCGATCTTTGCGGCGAAGAAAAACCTGCGCCTGCTGATCTGTGGCGAGCTGCCCGATCCGGCGCGCCCCGGCCTGATGCTCAAGACGATCGCGGGCGGCGCGCTGGTCCAGTCGCGCGACGACGGCCAGATTGCCGCCGATGCGCTCAAGGTCGTGACGAAACGCGCGCCGAGCGAACAGGAACTGGCCGACTGCCTGTTCGCCTGGACCGTCGCCAAGCACGTCAAGTCCAACGCCATCGTCTATGCCAAAGGCGGCAGCACCGCGGGCGTCGGCGCGGGCCAGATGAACCGCCTCGAATCCGCGCGCATCGCCGCGTGGAAGGCGAAAGACGCCGCGCAAAAGGCCGGTTGGGGCGAACCACGCACGATCGGCAGCGCGGTCGCGTCGGATGCCTTCTTCCCCTTCGCCGACGGCCTGCTCGCCGCGGTCGAGGCGGGCGCGACGGCGGTGATTCAGCCGGGCGGATCGATCCGTGACGACGAAGTCATCGCCGCCGCCGACGAGGCAGGGCTGGCGATGGTGTTCACCGGGATGCGGCATTTCCGGCACTGAGCCGGGACAGGTTGCGCTGGACCGTCACCCCGGCCTTGAGCCGGGGTTTGAGCCGGGGTCCCGCTTCTCGCCCATGACCCCGAAACAGCGTCACTCCGGTTCAAGGCCGGGGTGACGGCATCATATCATCCTGCCTGAAAATCGGCCGCCTGAAAGTCAAATGGACCGACTCGCGGTCGAATAACGGCCCTCAAACCTCAACAATCCGCTCGCCGTCCAGCTGGTGCGTGCACAGCTGCGCCGC
>CADEEK010000059.1:7360-12056 GCA_902826325.1 uncultured Sphingomonadales bacterium | reverse complement strand
CGCTCTAACGCCCCTGCGCGCGCCAGCGCTTGATCGTGCGCTCCAGCGCGACGTCCTCGCCCCCGCTGTGCCGCCACAATTGCGAGAATAGCGGATCGCTGGACGCCGGTCGCTTCGCCTCGTCGAGCGAATCGAACGCGACGCGCACCGGCGTCGCCACCCCCTCGCCCACCATGATGCACTCGCGATTGCGCAGCGCCGGGATCGCATCCAGGAACCCGCGCGCCCCTTCGGGCATCGCCGCGCGGACGAACGCCTGGTCGCGATCGTTGTTGAGCCGCATGGCGATGATCGTGCCGCATTGCGACAGCACCCCTTCGGCCAGGTCCGACGGACGCTGGGTAATCAGCCCCAGCGACACGCCATATTTGCGCCCTTCCTTGGCGATCCGGCTCAGGATCTTGCCGACCGACGATCCATCGGCATTGCGTTCGTTGGGGACGTAGCGATGCGCTTCCTCGCATACCAGCAGGATCGGCCGCTGCGCTTGTCCGCGCGACCAGATCGCATAGTCGAACACCATCCGGCTCAGCACCGCGACGACGACGCTGGTGATCTCGCTCGGCACGCCGGATACGTCGATGATCGAAATCGGCTTGCCGTCGCCGGGCAGGCGGAAGATGCGGCCGATAAAGCTCGCCATCGTGTCCGACACCAGCATGCCGCTGAACATGAAGGCATAGCGCGGATCGCCCTTGATCTCCTCGATCTTGCTCTTGAGCCGCAGATAGGGGGCGGTGTCGGTCGCCTTGTCCATCTTGCCCATTTCGAGCTGCAGGATTTGCGTCAGGTCCGACAACAGATAGGGGATCGGCGCATCGACGGTCAGCTTGCCGATCTCCGCCGCGATCCGGTTCTTCTGCTTGGCCATCAGGATACAGCGGGCGAGGATGTCGGCATCGACTTGGCGGTCCGACCCGTCGGTGGTCAGGAACACCTCGCAATGTTCCTCAAAGTTCATCAGCCAATAGGGCATGGCCAGGTTGGACACGTCGAACAGCGCGCCATTGGTCTTGAACGCCGCCGAATATTCGCCATGCGGGTCGATCATCACGACATGGCCCTGCGGCGCCAGATCGCAGATGCGGTGCAGGATCAGCGCGGCGCTGGTCGATTTGCCGGTGCCGGTCGATCCCAGCAATGCGAAATGCTTGCCCAGCATCGCATCGATATACAGCGCGCCGCGAATATCCTTGGTCGGATAGACATTGCCGACCTCGATATGCGCGCGGTCGTCGGCGGCATAGATCTGCTTCAGATCGCTGGTCGATACCGGAAAGACGATCGTGCCGGGCGCGGGATAGCGGGTCACGCCGCGCCGAAAGCTGTAGAGCTTGCCGGTCAGCTTTTCCTCATCGCCCTCGCCCAGGAAATCGACCTGCGCGACGATCTGGCCCGTTCCCTCGCCCAGCCGCAGCGAACGGACATTGGCGATCAGCCAGGCCGATCCCGAACGCATCTTCACCTGGCTGCCGACCGTCCCCGCGCTGGCGATGGCGGGGTCCGCGCTAGTCGCGAGCGCGTTGATCGCGGCGGCGTCGAACACCACCTCGCTCGCTGCGCCGCCGATCGCCGATACCGTGCCGATGCCGGTCGGCGCGGCAGGCGCGGGCGTCGCCGCCACCGCCTCCGACGCGGGGCGGATGCGATCGAAACGGTGCCCGCTCACATCCTCGTTCATCTACTCACATTGCTCCTGGCGCCAAACAGGACCGTTATGGATCGAACAAGGTAAAGATAGCGTTCGCGACCCTTTGCGAACCGGATCAGAAACGGCGGGAGATCAGTCCGGCGGCCCAGCCAAAGCCAACCGACAGCAAAACCGCGGCCATGCCGTAAAGGAAAGACGATCGCTCCGCCGCCCGCGCGACCCATCGTTCAAAGCCCGATTTGCGGATATCGATCTCCCGCACCGCCGCCGCCAGCACCCGCCCGTCGCGAATCAGAAAGGTTTCGGCGGTAAATTTGCCGACCGGCACGCGCGCCGGGATGTTGACCCGCGCGCGATACAGCACGTCGTCGGTGATCTCGACGCTGCCCGGCGCCTCATAATAAAGCCCGGTCCTCCGCTTGAGCGCGACCAGGCCCGCGTCAAAACGCTGCTGCACCGCCGGGACCGCGCCGGATGCGGGCGACAGCTGCAGTCTGTCCAGCCCCAGTTCGTAAATCGCCCGCGTGCGCGTATCGACCACCTCGCCGATAGGGCGGGAGGAAGCGATGGCGTAAAAGGACGGTGCGGAACGATAGCGCGTCCGTTCTGCATTGACCCAGATGCCCGCCATCTTCTGCTTTTCGCGGACCAGCACCGATTCGACCGGTCCCTTGACCACCACGACGATGTCGGCGGCGGGCTTCCCCGCCCGCGCCCCGCCATCGTCGGCGTGCAGAATCGCGCCGAACAGCAACAGCTCGGCGCCGGTAAAGGAATAGGCGATCTCGATCTCGCGCTGCGACACGTCGGGGACCAGCACCGGCTTGGCCTGCCCCAGCAACAGCGGCGCGGCCAGCGCCAGCGCAAATGCGGGGGCGAGCCGCCGCCTCATGCCAGCTCGACCGAAAAGATTTCGTCGGGCTGCCAGGCCAGCCCCAACAGGATGCGGATGGCGACCAGCAGGACCATCACCGCCAGGATCAGCCGCAGATATTCGGGCCGCACCCGCTGGGCGAACCGCGCGCCCAGCTGCGCCCCGACCACCGATCCCAACAGCAACAGCACCGCCAGCACGATGTCGACCGCCTTGGTCGTCATCGAATGCACCATCGTCGCCGCCGCGCTGACGAACAGTATCTGGAACAGCGAGGTGCCGACGACCACCTGGGTCGGCATCCCGATCAGATAGAGCATCGCCGGGATCAGCACGAACCCGCCGCCCACGCCCAGCAACATCGTCAGGATGCCGGTGACGAACCCCAGCAGCAGCGGCGCCAGCGGCGAAATATACAGGCCCGAACGATAGAAGCGCCAGCGCAGCGGCAGCGCAGCGACCATCGGGTGATGCCGCCGCCGCCGCGCGCGCGGCGCCGCGCCGCCCCGCGTCGCGCGGATCGACCGCAACGATTCCGCCAGCATCAGCCAGCCGATCGCCCCCAGCATCACGACATACAGCACGCCGATCACCGTATCGATCTGGCCGGTGCGCTGGAGCAGCCGGAACAGGATCGCGCCCGCGCCCGACCCCAATATCCCCCCGCCGATCAGCACCGCGCCCATGTGCAGGTCGACGCCGTTGCGGCGCAGATGGGCGAACACGCCCGATACGCTGGCGCCCGTGACCTGGCTGGCGGCGGAGGCGGCGGCGACGGTGGGGGGAATGCCATAGACGATCAGCAACGGCGTCGTCAGGAACCCGCCGCCGACCCCGAACATCCCCGACAACAGGCCGACGCCCAGCCCCAGCAGGATGATGACACCCGCGTTGACCGAAAGATTGGCGATCGGAAGGTAAAGGTCCATGCGGCCCCTTGCCTACCCGCTGTTCACGGCAGGCGGAAGGCGGTTCGCGGCAAAATGATGCCGCGGTTCAAAAGTCCGCACCGATCGTCAGCGCCGGTCCCGAACCCGGCCGCGCATCGCCCGCAACCCGTTCGCGCCAGTCCAGCGCCACGCGCACCGCGCGATCGCCCAGCGGCACGCGCGCCACCGCGCTCGGCCCCATATCCAGCCGCGCCGCCCCGCGCTGCGCCGCGCTCCACACCCCGCCGCCCAGCGCAAGACCGGTCACGGGCCGCAGGTCGAGCGGTCGCGTCACGCGCACCATCGCATCGGCAAAGGGTTCGGCCCGCTCGCGCCAGATCGCGCCTGCCTGGCCATAGGCTTCCAGGCGAAAGCCGTGCGGAACGCGCACGCCATCGACGCCGCCCGCCACCCCGATCGCGGGTCCGCCGCCGGTGCCGTCCAGACCGACGCGATATTCGGCGGCGACCTCCACCGGCAATGCTGTCGGCCGCCACGACATGCCCGCCGCCACTTCGCGCCCCGCCATGCCGAGCGGCGCGGTGGCGCGGGCGTAAAGCGTGATGCGCCGCCGCGCATCGGCGCGATAGCCAATCCGCACCCCCAGCTGATCGCCGCCCAGCATCGGCCCGCCCGCCATCGCGCCGCGCCGGGTCATCATCCAGCCGCTCGCCTGCCAGCGCCCGGTCGCGGGCGGCACCGGCGGGGTGAAGGGCGTCGCCACCACCTGCGCGACCGGGCGGAACATCCCGTCGCGCGCGTCCGGCGCATCGACCGGCTGTTCGGGGCCGAAATGCACCAGCCCCAGCACCGCCAGATCGATCCGCCCGCGCGCACCGGGTTGCAGCGCCACCCGGCCCGCACCGCCACCCGCGACATGGCCGCGCGCGATCGGCCCGGACGCCGCAACCGCTGGCATCCCGTCCGATCGCAACAACGGCGTCGGAACCACCGCATCGGATCGGCTGGCGATCGCGATCGGAAACGCCGCCTCGATCGCCTGGGGCAGGCTCGCCCCGTCGGGCCACAGCATCGCCACGCGCAGCCCCGCCCAGCACCCCGCGACGACAGCCAGAAACCGCAGCGGACGCCCGCGCCCGTTCAACATGCGCGACGCCCGGGCGGATCGTCGGGAAAGCGGTGCGCGGTCTTGTCCCAATGCGGCCTGCGCCCGTTCAGCGTCGGCCAATAGATGCTCAGCGCCCGCCGCGCCGCCATCAACGCGATCAGATTGGCGACCAG
>CADEEK010000059.1:0-7260 GCA_902826325.1 uncultured Sphingomonadales bacterium | reverse complement strand
GTCGCCGCATCATTGGGATAGGTGCCGACATACAGCCGATAATCGGCATAGGCATAGCGGGCGAGCGCGGTGCGCAGCATCGGCCCGATCACCGCCGCTTCGTCCCAGGCGGGAATGAACACCGCCATCCGGCGCGGCGCGGTATCGAGATCGAACGGACGGCATGGGCGCCACCACGCCCGCACCCTGGTCCACAGAAACGCCAGATCGAACAACAGATCGTCGACGCCGCCGACCAGAAAGCCGATCGCGGCGAACAACATCGCCTCGCGGGCGATCGCATCGATGACCATGATGACGGCGCCGCTGTCCGGCATGGCCGCGCCCTCCCCCGATTCGTATCGGCAGTTTCGACGCCCGCCTGCCGGGGATCAAGCACCTAATCGCAAAACGAAAAACGCCGGCCCCGACAGAGCGGGACCGGCGTTCAAATTGCGGTGAGGTGCCGGACGATCAGCCGTCGTAATCGGCGCCCAGATTCTGATTGCGCGGCGGCGCGGCGGCGGTCAGGCGCAGCGCCTCGGCCGATGCCGCCAGGCTGCCGACCTCGTCCGGCGCTTCCTCGTCATCGATCTGCACCCGCTGCAGGCTACCCACCAGCGCCTCTTCGAGATGAGTCGGACGCACGGTCTGTTCGGCGATCTCGCGCAGCGCGACGACCGGGTTCTTGTCGCGGTCCCGCTCCAGCGTCAGCTCGGCGCCGCCCGAAATCTGCCGCGCGCGCTGCGCCGCGAGCAGAACCAGATCGAACCGGTTGGGGACCTTGTCGACGCAATCTTCAACGGTGACGCGCGCCATGAAACGCTTCCTCGGGCAAAATATTCGGAAAGCGCGGCACTTACGGACCCACACCGCGCGAGTCAAGAAAATCGCCCCGTGCTCTGGCACAGGCCCGGTGCTTTGTGCCATCGCTGACCGATGGAGAGCGCCGCCCCCGTCCCCGCCCCGCCGCGCGGCCTGCCCCCCGAACCGCCGCCGCAACCGGTGTTCGCGATCGCGGGCAACCGCCTCACCCTGCTCGACACCGGGCCACGGCGGCTCGACGCACTGCTCGGCCTGATCGCGTCGGCGCAGGTCTCGGTGCGCCTGCTCTATTATATCTATACCGACGATCGGACCGGCGAGCGGGTGCGCGCGGCGCTGGTCGCGGCGGTCGAGCGCGGCGTCGCGGTGACGCTGATCGTCGACGGGCTGGGCAGCGACCCCGCCTATGACAACGACTTCTTCGCCCCGCTGCGCGAGGTGGGGGGCAAGGTTTGTTTCTTCGTCCCCCGCCTTGGCCGCCGCTATCTGTTGCGCAACCACCAGAAGATCGCGCTCGCCGATGCCGAAACGGCGGACGCGCGGATCGTCATCGGCGGCTTCAACATCCAGGACGATTATTTCGGTGCGCCGGGCAGCGACGGCTGGCGCGACCTTGGCCTGCTGGTCGAAGGGGCGGCGGCAACGCGGCTGGCCGGTTATTTCGATGCGCTGTGGCGCTGGGCCAAACGGCCACGCGCACCGCTGCGCGCGCTGCGCAAGGCGCTGGCGCAATTCAGCGAGCCGGAGGGCGAGCTGCGCTGGCTGCTCGGCGGGCCGACGCGGCGGCTGTCGCCCTGGGCCCGTGCGGTGCGGCGCGATCTCAAACATGCACGGCGGATCGACATCCTCGCCGCCTATTTCTTCCCCAGTCCGGCGATGCTGGTCCGCCTGGGCCGCGCGGCGCGGCGCGGGGGACGGGTGCGGATCGTCCTGCCCTCGATCACCGACAACGCGCTGACCATCTGGGCCGCGCGCTTCACCTATGGCGGGCTGTTGCGGCGCGGGGTGCAGTTGTTCGAATATCTGCCGACCAAGCTGCACACCAAATTGTTCGTGATCGACGATGCGGTGCAGATCGGTTCGGCCAATTTCGACATGCGCAGCCTGTTCCTCAACCTCGAAGTCATGCTGCGCATCCACGACCCCGCCTTCGCCGCGCATGTCCGCGCCTATGTCGATGGCGAGGTGGCGCGCTCGCTCGAAGTCACCCGCGACCTCCACCGCGCACGCACCGGCCCGTGGACGCGGATCAAACAGGCGCTGATCTATTTCGTCGTCGCCGTGATCGACTATCGCGTGACAAAGCGACTTAACATCGACCGCGAGGATTAGCGTCGACGCATGGCGAACCGCCCGCCCCTGCCAACCGGCGCCACCTGGCCGCCCATGAGAGGCGTGAGCGAAATGAACAGCCCGCGAGATCAAATCATGGCGGTGTGTGAGTGCAGCGCAACCGCTCGCCGCAGCGGGTTTCGGTCGATGGTCGCAGGCGGTTGGGTTTCAGGCGCTTGCCAATGGGTGGACCCGCACCTCCGGCATCGGCGAACGTGCTGTTCGGTATGCGAGCAACGGATGTATTCGCATATTGTCGGCATGGAGCGCGCCGAGCAAGATTTCGGGCACGCCATCTTCCGGTAGAATGCCATCAAGGATAAGCCGGGGCTCCGACGCGAAGGCGATTGATCAGGCCCCGACTCAATTGCGCTTTGCCGAAGCGTTTCGGTCAAGGCAGGGCGAAAGCGATCACCTGATCGCCGAGACGGGTGCGCGAGCGCGCATTGCCCCCTGCTGCTACGACCACATATTGGCGACCCTTCCAACTATAGGTCATTGGCGTCGCCTGCCCGCCTGCGGTCAGCCGCCCCTTCCAAAGTTCCTTGCCCGTCTTGATGTCGAACGCACGCAGATAGTCATCGACCGCCGCAGCGATGAACACCAACCCGCCAGCGGTTGCGATCGGGCCACCGACATTGGGCACCCCCCAGTCGAGCTTGATGCCGAGCGGCGCAATATCCCGCGTCGAGCCGAGCTTGCTGCGCCATTTGATGGCACCGCTACCCATATCGACCGCGATCAACTCGCCCCAGGGTGGCGGATTGCAGGGGACGCCGAGCGGCGACACCAATAGCGCGCGAGTCGCGACATAGGGTGTGTCGGCCATCTCATAGATTTCCTGGCCCGTCGGGATTTCCGCCTTGAGCCTGTGCTTGTCCTCGCGTCGGCGCAAGGTCAGGCTTGCCGCAAGATTGTTGACATTGACGATCACGACATTTTCTGCCGGGTGATAGGCGGTCGAACCCCAATTCGCACCGCCACCGCCAAACGGAAATTGCAACGATCCCTGCAGCGTTGGCAGGGTAAAGATGCCGTCGTTGCGCAGGGCAGCGATCTTCTCGCGGCATTTGCCGCGGTCGAACGGGGTAAGGCCGAATGCATTCTCGGGCCTGAGTTCGGCGTTGACCAGCATACCGGGCTTCGGCGCGAACGGTTGGGTTGCCGATGGCTTTTCGCCAGGAACACCGAATTGCGGCGCGGGGCGTTCGACAACTGGAAATACTGGCTTGCCGGTATCGCGATCGAGCACAAACAACATGCCGGTCTTGGTCGCCGAGACGACCACGTCACGCATTTGGCCACGGTAACGAATGCGATAGAGGCCAGGCTGTCCGGCGACATCATAGTCCCACAGATTGTGGTGCACGGTCTGGAAGCTCCACACGCGCTCGCCCGTCGACGCGCGCAATGCCACGATCGCCGAGGTATCGTGGTTGTCGCCTGGGCGATCACCGCCATAGAAATCAACGGCGGGCGAAGAGGTCGGCAGAAATACAAGGTCGCGTGAAGGATCGACCGAGATGGTCGACCAGACATTGCCATGTCCCGCCCCCGGCAAAGGCGTGGGCCAGCTTTCGGCACGGGAGTCTTGCGGCGTTTGCGGAACGGGATCGAACTCCCAGCGCATGGCGCCGCTGCGGACATCGAAGGCGCGTACCGTGCCGAGCGGTGCATGGATCCGGCGATTGTCGCTGATCGCGGTACCGACGATCACAGTATCGCCAATGATCGCAGGCGCGGAAGTGATTCCCAACTCACCGCCCCATTCGAGCGACCGACCGGGGTCGATCCTGACCTCACCCTGATTGCCAAAGCCGCGGCAGCGCCTGCCGGTTCGCGCGTCAAGCGCGATCACGCGACCATCGAGCGTGCCGGTGAGGATCCGCGCGCCGCAATTTGCCGCTGCGCGCTTCGCATCGGCATCGCGCCAATGCGAAACGCCGCGACAGACGAAAGCGCTGGCCGGTTGGAGGTCGGCGCGCAGCGCGGGATCGAACCGCCATTTCTGCTGGCCGGTCCCGGGGTCGAGCGCGATGACCTCGTTGAATGGCGTGCACAGGATGAGGCTGCCCTCAACCAGGATCGGCGTCGCCTCGAACCCGCTATTGGCGATACCCTCGGGTCGGCGTTGCAGGTCGCCAGTGCTGTAGCGCCACGCTGCACGCAGATAGCGGACATTGTCGGCCGTGATCTGGGCCGCGCGCGAGAAGCGGTTCCCGCCGGCATCGCCACCATAAGCGCCCCAGCCGGCGGGTGGCGCTGGCGGCAGGTCGAGATGGCGAAACCGTTCGCTTAAGTCCGCGACACCCAGGATTGCGCCCCCGATCAGGATAGCGAGCAACGCGATCTTGCCGATTTTCCGGTTTGTCAGGCGCTTGCGCTTCTCCTGCATGGCTCTGGATCATCCTCAATTCGCCGCAGACAGCAGACCTTGCCGGGTGCGACTGCAAGCTTCCATGATGCGGCTGGTTACGTCGAGATCACGCGCTTCACCCTGCCCATCAGGGCTTCAGGAGGGCATGGCCGAAGGCACAGCGGCGCCGGGACACCCCCGACGCCGCAGCGCGCAATTTCAGAACTTGAACCGGCCCTCCAGCGAGAACACGCGAGGAAGCCTCGGCGTCACGCTGCGCAACGCGCCGTTCGATACCGCCGACGACGTGACATAGCTGTAGGACGTCTCGTCGAACAGGTTGGTCACGCGCGCGATCAGTCGGAAACGCTCTTCCGGCGCCGTGTAGGTCAGTTGCAGCGACGTATCGTTAAAGGCCGGCGCGCGGAACCTGTCGGTGTTGAAGATCGAATAATATTGCGAACCGACCCAGCTCGTCGTCGCGCTGAAATCGAACGGACCCGCCGTGACCACGCCGTTGAGCGTCAGCCGGTGCCGCGGCGACTGCGGCAGGGTCGCGCCTGCCAGGTTCTGCAGGGCGGTCGAGGTGCTGGTCTCGTCCCTCACCCCGGACAGCTCGCGGAATTCCGCGTGCAGATAGCTGTAGATCGCGCTCAGCGACAGCATGCGCACGGGGCGGAAGTTGATCTCCGTCTCGAACCCATAGGTTTCGGACTTCGGCGCGTTGATCAGGATCGTCTGGGTCACGCCCGGGCTCACCTGGATCAGCGTCGGCACCTGCTGGTTGTTATAGTCGTTGTAGCAATGCGGCGGAATTGATCTGCAGCATCGCGCCAAAGCCCTGTTTCAGGCCGACTTCATATGCGGTCACGGTCTCCTGGTCGACGGTCGGTACCGACGCGAGCGTGCCCAGGCTGAAGCCGCCCGACTTGTAGCCGCGGCTGATCTTGGCATAGGCCAGGGTGCGGTCCGACGGCTTGTAGTTCAGCCCGACATTCCCGCTGAACGCACCCCAATCGTCACGCAGATCCCGGCCGGTGCGCAGGACGCCATAAGCATTGCCCGGATCGACCTGCGCGTTGAAGAACACCTGCGACTGATCCTCGCGGCCGCGCTTCTGGTCATAGGAATAGCGGCCACCGATATCGATCGACAGCGTCGGGGCAAAGCGCCAGCTGATCTGGCCGAATACCGCCAGGGCCGTGGCGTTGAGCTGCCCGCGCTGCGAATAATAGGCGCGCCGCGGGTTCGATCCCGCCGGAAAGGTCGCCGGGGCCGGCACGGGCGCCTCCAGCAGCGGGTTGTTCGGGCTGGTCAGGTCGACGGGCTGGTCCAGCTTCTCGTGATAGCCATAGATGCCGATGATCCAGTCGAAATCGCCACCCGGCGTCGACAGGAAATTCAGCTCGCCGCTATACTGGCGCTTGTCCTCGCCGATGCGGGAAACATATTGGGTCGGCACCGTGAAGCTGGTCCCGAACGCCGGCACCGAAATGGTCTTGCGCGATGTCCCGTCAAGGTCGGTCACGGCCAGATAGTCATATTGCAGATAGCCGCCGATAAAGCGGACGATCACCTCCGGCGTATTGAGGGTGATATTCGTCACCGCGCTCACATTGTTGCTCAGCGTCTGGCGGCCCGGCGTGTCATAGGACACGACATAGGGATTGTTGACCGATGGATTGGCCAGCGTGTTGCCGAATGCATTGGTCTGCGGGTTCGCCGTCAGGCCGGAGAAATACGGCACGGTGGTGAACGGGTCGATGATGACCGTCGGCAGCGGCCGGCGATCATATCGGGTATGCGCCACGCGGACCCAGGCATTCAGGTTCGACGTGATGTCGGCGTCCACCTGCCCTTCGACCGTATAGTTCTTGTTGGCGCCGACCGACTGTCCCGCCAGATTCCTGACATAGCCCTTGTCCTGCAGCTGCCCGATACCCGCCAGCCGGAACCGCAGGCCGTCGCTGACCGGTCCGCTGACCGACAGTCCGGCGCCATAGGTCTGATAGTCGTTGACGAAGGCACGGCCCTCGACCTGAAAATCGTCGGTTGGCCGCTTCGAGATGATGTTGACCGCGCCCCCAATCGAGTTGCGACCGTAAAGCGTGCCCTGCGGCCCGCGCAGGATCTCGACCCGCTGCGTCAGAAAGTCGGACGATCCGATGACGTCCGACTCGGACGTGTAGAATCCGTCCAGATAATTGGCGACGCCGGGATCAGAACCCAGGGCATTGGTGACGCGCCCCACGCCGCGCACGTTGACGCGATTGGGCGAATCCGAAATCGACACGCCCGGCGTGAACTTCGCCACATCCTGCGTCGAGTTGATCCCGCGAATCGTCCGATCCTCGGCGGTAAAGGCCGAAACCGCCGTCGGAACGCTGTTCAGCCGTTCCTCGCGCCGGTTGGCGGTCACGACGATACCGGCCGACTGATCGTCCGTCGTCACCGCGTCCGGCGAACCGGCACGGGACTGCCCGCCGGATTGGGCGCCGGATTGGGCGCCGGCCTGCCCGCCGTCCGGGCGAGCGGCAGGTGAAGTCTGTGCCGCCGCGGGTGCCGCGTGCAGCGCGACCGCGACCAGCGCGGCCGTCGAAGTGGTCAGTCCGAATCGAATCCCCTTTGGCATCAGCCCCTCCTCCTCTGTCAGGCGGGCAGCCTGTCGCTGCCCTTTCATCCACTCGTGTGGCGGATCGACGACCGGCTTAAGCCCACATTTCCCAAGTAAGGCGCTGATTTCGCTGTCCTGACCATTATATTTCCTA
>CADEEK010000058.1 GCA_902826325.1 uncultured Sphingomonadales bacterium | reverse complement strand
ACCCATTCCAGAATATCCTGCCGATGGGTGGCCGGGTGGGGGAGTGGGCCGGTGCGGCAACCTAACAAAGACTCAGCGGGCTGGTGCGGGAACCCAACAACGTGCTGGTGCGGGAACCCGACAAACAACACCCCCAACCTCAATTCGTCAGCAACATCGCCTCCGCCGGCCCCGCACCGGGGTTGCTCACCCGGACCGACAGCGCGCCCGCCCCCGGCGCGATGCGACAGGTCAGCATCGCCCCGACGGTCGCATCCTCGCACAGCTGGGTCCCCGCAGCATCGGCAACGCGCAGCGTGACCGGCGCATCGCCGATCCGGCGCACCGCGATCACCAGCGGCTCGCCCGCACGCCGCGCCATCGCCGTCGACCAGCTGGCCCCGCCGGGAATGGTGCGGCGCACGGCGATCGCGGTCTTGTTGTCGAGCACGCCCTTCGATGCCGCCGCCTGCGCCGCCTCGATCTCGGCGATCAGGTCCGGTTCGCCCGCCGCCAGCTCGCGCGCCTCGGCCAGCATCTCGCTGGCGCTGGTCGCGGGCGCGGCTTGCCGGGCGGTCGCGGCACCGGTCAGCGTCAACGCCCCCAATATGGCAAGCATCGCGACCCGCATCACGCCACCTTTACCGGCACCGCGCCGCCCCACATCGCCGCCGCGTTGCGCAGCCGGGGCAGCGTCGTCACCACCGGGCTCAGCCCCTTGCCGTCACCGCTATGGCGCACCGGCCACATCTCGGCGGCATAGCGCCCGCCGACGACGCGCACCGTGCGCGGCGTGTCGTTCTGCACCCAATCGATCTCGGCCAGCATTTCGGGATCGTCGCTCGCCAGGATACGCGCTTCGGCAAACATCGTCGCGGGCGTCGGCATGCCGGGACGGAACAGGTCGCGGGGCACGCCGCGCAGCGTCCGCGCCGCCTCCAGCATCGCCAGCGGATCCCCAGCGGCACGGGCATAGCTGGCGAGCTCGGCGGCAAGCGACATCGTCTCGGCGGGCGAAGCGGGCGTAGCGGGGGCCGTGGCGGCGGTGAAATCGGTCATGTCAGTATCTCCCTGTCGGCAAGTTGCAGGGACGTTGTGCGCGCCGCGCTAATCCGCCGCCACTGACGCTTTCGGTCGCGACGCGGCGCCCAGAAACCGGCCATAGCCCCAGCTGATCCCGATCAGCGCGATGCCAAGGCCGAGGAAGGACAGGACACGCAGCAACCCGTCAAGCGCGGCGGCATCCACCAGAAACACCTTGAGCGTCACCCCGGTCAGCAACACCAGCCCCGCGATCCGCAGATCGCGCGCCTGCGCCCGGATGCCCGCCACCAGCCAGCCGAGCGCCAGCAACAGCAAGGCGGCGGAATAGCCGTAATTCTCCCCGGTCAGCACCGGCCCGGTCATCACCGATCCATGCGCCGCCTGCCGTACCAGCGCGAGCATCGCGGCCAGCGCAAACGCCATGCCCAGCCGCCGCCACGGCGCATCGAGCGCAAACCGCCAGCACCAGATCGCGGCCAGCGCCATATGCACCACCGCCGCATTCAGCACCGGCCAGCCGCCGACCCGCTGTTCGACTATCGCCGGGTTGAGGATCAGCAGATCGAACCAGCATATCCGCGCCAGCCCCAATGCGAACAGATAGACGCCGATCGCCCCCCACCCCGGTCGGCGGACCAGCCACCAGCCCGCCGCCAGCAGGGCTTGCGAGATCAGCGCCCGCTCGATCAGGCCCCGGCGCACGAAGCTCGGCTCGTCCCCGATCGCCAGCGGCAGCTTCGCCAGATGCCACAGCAGCACCAGCCCCGCGACGGTCGCGGCGATGCCTGCAACGGCTCGTAACCGGCCGAACTGGCCAGGATCGCGCCACAGCGCCGCCACGACGGCGACAACCGGCATCAGCGCCAGCACGCCGTCGCGCAGCGGGGGCAATGACAGGAAGGGCAGGTGGCCGCCCCACACCGAAATGGCGATGGCGTCGATATATTCCACGATCGGCGAAACCCCCGCCACCGCAACGGCGCCCAGACCGATCGCGGGCAGTTCGAACAGCCGCGCATCGCCACGCCGCCATGCCCAGCCGCCCGCCGCCATCGTCGCGACAGCGATGACGACAGGCACCCAGGGCGCCGCCACCGCCTGTCCCACCGCCGCGCTCCACATCACGCCGGCGATCAGCGCGCCGCCGATCAGGCCGGGATCGCCGGTCCCCGTGGCCGCGCGCCGCCGCCAGCTGACCAGCGCCGCCAGTGCCGCCGCGACCAGCCCCAACAATGTCCATTGCCATGTCGCCAGCCGGTCGGGCGCCAGCGCGTTGGCGATCAACAGCGGCCCGGATATTCCGCCCAGCGCGACGACGCCCCAACCGCGCCCGCGCGACAACAGCGCCAGTCCCGCACCGCCGAACATCGCCGCCGCCACCGCCGCACCGGTCAGCGAAACCCCCGGTGCGGTCTGCGCCAGCCCGGTCGCGACCAGCGCCAGCGCCAGCACCATCGCCGCGATCGCGCCGGGCAGATATTGCGCATCGCGCCACGCCAGCATCAGCGCCGCCGCCGCCAGCGTCAGATACATCGCCCAGGCGAGCGGCCCGAAATCGAGCGCCGGCGCAAAGGCAAGCAATTGCACCAGCCCCGCAACCAACGGCGCCAGCCGCAGCCACGGCGATCCCACGCCCGCACGCGGCAGCGCGACGCTCGCCGCGATGGCGAGCAGCACCGCAAAGCCAGCCGCCGCGCCCTGATCGGCATCGCGGAGCACGATCAGCAGGAAGTTGATCCAGCCGAACCCGGCCAGCGTCGCCGCGATCGCCAGCCAGCCCCAGCCGCGCTGAATCGCCAGCGCGAACAGCGCCCCGGTGAACAACGCCAGATAGATCAGCAGCGGCGCGATCCCCGCCGCGTCATAGCCCGCGACCAGCGGCGCGGCGAACCCGCCCGCCAGCGCCAGCACCGCGGTCGGCGGCCCGTGCCGCAGCGCCAGCACCAGCGCGAGCGCGGTGACGCCCAGCATGACGATGAACGCGGGCAGCGGCGGCACCAGCCGATACAGCGCCGCCGCCAGATACAGCGCGCCATAGGCACTGGCGATCCCCGCACCGGCCAGCGCCTGCGCCACGCGCGGATCGTCCGCCGTGACGCGCCAGCGCCGCGCCACTTCGCTCGCGACGATCAGCAACGCCGCGAACGCACCGGCGGCAAAGGTGCGCACGCCGGGGCCCAGCAAGCCGCTTTCGATGGCGTAGCTGACCAGGAAGAACCCCGCGACCATCAGCGCGACCGCGCCGATCCACACCGGCAACCGCGCACCAATCAGCGATTCGAAACCGGGGCGCACCCATGCCGGCGCGTCGGCGTCGGTCGCATCGGGCACCTCGGGCACATCGGCGGGTGGCGCAGCCGGCGCCGGTTCGGGTGCGGTCGGGCGCGCGGTCCATTGCTCGCTTTCGGCAACCGGCTCCGGAGCCGTCCGCTGGGCAGGTGCGATGGCGGGCAGGCTGCGTTCAAGCTCCAGCGCATCCAGCCGACGCGCCATCGCCTTCAACCGCTGCGCCAGATTGGCGACCACGATCGCCAACACCACGACGGCGAGCAGCAGCAATCCGGTCATGCCGCCCCTTCGCCTCGCTTCAGCACCACCGCTCGCCGCATCATCGCCCTTGTCGCACGCCGCCCACGTCCGGGCAATTGCGCGGTTGCGCTTTGTAACGGTCAAGCCGATCTGCGGTTGCCTGGACGCGCAAAGCGCCTAAGTGGCGGGCATGCGCATCGACTTCGTCAAATGCCATGGATCGGGCAATGATTTCGCGCTGATCGACGCGCGCGACCGCATGGTTGCGGCGCTCGACTGGGCCGCGATCGCGCCGGGGCTGTGCGATCGCGACGGGCCGGTCGGCGCCGACGGCATCCTGTTGCTGGTCGCGGGCGATCATGCGCATGATTTCGGCATGCGGATCGTCAATGCCGATGGCAGCGAGCCGGAAACCTGTCTCAACGGCCTGCGCTGCGTCGCCCGCGCGGGATTGGACGCGCTTGGAATGGACACCGCGCGGGTAAAGCTCAGGACCAGCAGCGCCGATGTCGCGCGCGAAGCCGATCTCGCCCCCGGCGTCGCCACGATCCGCACCCGCGCCGGTCCCGCCAGCGCCGATCCGCGCGCGGTCGGGCTGCATGTCGCATCGCCCGTGATCGACGCGCCGATCCCCGGCCTGCCCAATCCGCGCGCCTTTACCGCGCTGGCGATGCCCAACCCGCATCTGATCGCCTTTGTCGATCGCATCGACGTCGCCGAACTGGTCGCGCTTGGCCAATGGTGCGAGGCGCGGCCCGCCCTGCTCGCCGATCGCGCAAATGTCAGTTTTTGCGAGGCGCGCGACGACGGGCTGTTCGTCCAGACGTTCGAACGCGGCGTCGGCCTGACCAACGCCTGTGGCAGCGCGATGGCAGGCGCCACGCACGCGGCGGGGCTGACCGGGCGGATCGCGTTCGACAGCGACATCACCGTCCACAATCCCGGCGGCCGGGTGCGCGCGCGGGCCACGGGCCCCGCGGGCGGCGATGCGGTGACGATCGCGGGCAATGCGACCTGGCTCTATGCCGCGACCGCACAGGTCGATTTCGCGTCGGGCGCGATCGGCGGGGTCGAAATCCAGCGTCGCTATCCGCAGGAAGAAGCCGCCTGGGCCGCCGCCCGCGCCTGACCCGTCACCGCCGCAGCAGCCGCCCGATCAGGCTGCGGTCGCGCAATATCTCCCGCGCCGCATTATGCCCCGGCGCGCCGGTCACGCCGCCGCCCGGATGCGTCCCCGCCCCGCACATATACAGGCCCGCAATCGGTCCGCGATAATCGCCATGGCCCAGCATCGGCCGCGCCGCCCACAACTGGTCGAGCGACATCCGGCCATGAAAGATGTCGCCGTCGACCAGGCCGAACTTGCGTTCGAGATCGAGCGGCGAGTGGATTTGCCGCGCGATGATCGACGCGCGGAAATTGGGCGCATGCGCGGTAACGGTATCGATGATCGCATCCGCCGCCGCCTCGCGGCAATCGTCCCAGCTGCGCCCGTCGGGCAATTGCGGCGCGAAATGCTGACAGAACAGGCTGGCGACATGCGCCCCCGGCGGGGCGAGGCTGTCGTCGACCAGCGAGGGGATCGTCATTTCGACCACCGGTTCGCGCGACCAGCCATGTTGCTGCGCATCGCGATGCGCGCGGTCCATATAATCCATCGTCGGCGCGATGATGATGCCGCTGCGGTGATGCACGCCATCGCGTCCCGGCAACACCGAAAAATCGGGCAGCTGCGCCAGCGCGACGTTCATCCGGAAACTGCCCGAACCGGTGCTGAACCCCGCGATCCGCCGCCGGAAATCCGCGTCCAGATCGGCGGGATCGACCATCTGGCGATAGAACAATGCCGGTCCGACATTGGCGGCGACGATCGGCGCGGCAATCTCTTCCCCGCTGTCCAGACGGACGCCCGCCACCCGTCCGCCATCGGTCAACAGCTTCGCGACCGGCGCGGCCAGGCTGATCTGCGCCCCCGCCTCGCCCGCCGCCTGCGCCATCATCTGCGTGATCGCGCCCATGCCGCCGACCGGATGGCCCCACGCGCCCTTCTTCCCGTTCACCTCGCCGAACACATGGTGCAGCAGGACATAGGCGGAGCCCGGCGCCGACGGCCCCGCATAATTGCCGACCACGCTGTCGAACGCGAACGCCGCCTTGACGTGCGGATTTTCGAACCAGCCATCGAGGAATTCGCGCGCCGAACGGACGAATATCGCCAGCATCTCGCGCTGGCCCGCCATCGGCGTCTTCGCCACCGCGCGCCCCTGTGCCAGCGCGGCGATCAGCGCGGGCAGCCCGCCGCCCGCATTGGGCGGGGTGCGCAGCGCCATGTCGCGCAACATGTCCGCCACCCCTTCCAGCGCCGCTTCATAACCGGGCAGCGCCGCCGCATCGGCAGAGGAAAAGCGCGCAAACTCGGCCTGGGTCCGCGCCGTCCCGCCGCCCAGCATCAGATAATCGCCATCGAGCGGGAAGAAGTTCGACACCGGCCGCTCGATCACGCGATAGCCGCGCGCGGCCAGCCGCCTGTCGGCGATCACCTGGGGCTGCAACAGGCTGACGGTATAGCTCGCCGCCGAATTGCGGAAACCGGGATGAAATTCCTCGGTCACGGCGGCGCCGCCGACCACGT
Source organism: uncultured Sphingomonadales bacterium (assembly GCA_902826325.1). Classification (GTDB taxonomy): domain Bacteria; phylum Pseudomonadota; class Alphaproteobacteria; order Sphingomonadales; family Sphingomonadaceae; genus Sphingomonas. Next base: position 5,890 of record CADEEK010000058.1, on the reverse strand, counting down.
CGCGCCGCTCCAGCACCCGCACCTTCAACCCCGCGCGCGCGAGGTAAAAGGCACAGACCAGGCCGTTATGCCCGCCGCCGACGATCAGCGCGTCGTAGCGCGCGGTCATGGCGCGCCAGCCAACCCGCCGACCGCGCCGCCATGCCTCACCGGAACACGACCGTGCGGTTGCCGTTGAGGAACAGCCGCCGTTCGCCCAGCGCATCGACCGCACGGGCCAGCACCTGCGCCTCGATATCGCGGCCGATGCGGATCAGGTCGTCGACAGTGTCGCGATGGTCGACCCGCTCGACCGCCTGGTCGATGATCGGCCCTTCGTCCAGGTCGCTGGTCACGAAATGCGCCGTCGCCCCGATCAGCTTGACCCCGCGCGCATGCGCCCGGTGATAGGGTTGCGCGCCCTTGAACCCGGGCAGAAAACTGTGATGGATGTTGATGCAGCGCCCCGCCACCCGGTCGGCAAAGGCGGGGGTCAGGATCTGCATGTAACGCGCCAGGATCAGATAGGGCGCGTTGGCCGCGGCCATCACCGCTTCGATCGCGCGCTCCTGTCCCGCATTGCCGTCCGCCCCGACCGGCAGGTGATGATAGGGCACGCCATGCCATTCGGTCAGGCTGCGCAGCTTGTCATGGTTCGACACCACCGCCACGATCTGCGCCGCCAGGGCGCCCGATTGCTGGCGATGCAACAGGTCGTTCAGGCAGTGCGAACCCTTTGACACCGCAACCACCACGCGCGGCTTTTCGGCGCTGTCCGACAGCCCCCAGTCCAGCCCCAGTTCGCCCGCCACCGGCGCAAACGCCCGCGCCAGCGCGTCGCGCCCGTCGGGAAAGGCCGCGCCGCCCGATGCGAATGCGACGCGCATGAAGAACCGGCCGGTTTCCAGATCGGCATATTGCTGGCTGTCGAGGATGAAGCCGTCATGCCGCGCCAGAAAGCCGCTGACGCCCGCGACGATCCCGACCCGGTCGGCACAGGTCAGCGTCAGGATAAAGGTCGGCGCACTCATGCAGGCAGGCGATGGATCGCGCACAGCTTGTTCCCGGCGGGATCGCGCAGATAGGCAAGGTAAAGCGGCCCGAAACTGCCCGCGCGCACCCCCGGCGGGTCCTCGATCGCGGTGCCGCCATGGGCCAGCCCCGCCGCATGCCACGCATCGACCGCTTCGCTGCTGTCGGCCAGAAAACCGACCGTGCCGCCATTGGCGTGACAGGCGGGCTCGCCGTCGATCGGCTTGCCCAGCATCAGCAACCCGCCGCCATGCGCATAAAGCACGCGCCCCTTGGCATCCACGCGGCCCGGTGCGGCGCCGATCGCACCCAGCGTCGCGTCGTAAAACCCCTTTGAGGCGTCAACGTCATTGGCCCCCAGCATCACATGGCTGAACATCGCTCACTCCTCCGGTCGTCGGCGTCCACGCCGCCTGATCGCACCGGCGGGACGGCTTGGCTAGGGGGCGATGAAACGATCAGACGACCGCCATGTCCGCCTTGTAATGGTGCCAGGCCAGGATCGCCGCCGCGCCGCGATGCGGGCGCCAGTTTTCGGCGATCGCGCGGGTCTGTTTTTCGCCCGGACGTTCGGCAAGGCCCATGATCCGCCCCAGTTCGATCTGCACCGCCAGGTCGCCCGCCGGCCAGATATCGGGCCGCCCCTCGGCGAACAGCAGGTAGATTTCGGCCGACCAGCGCCCGATCCCCTTGACCTCGACCAACTGCGCGATCGCCGCCTCGTCATCCGCGGGCAGCGCCATCAGGTCGAGCCGTCCGCTGCTCACCGCATCGGCCAGGCTGCGCGCATAACCCGTTTTCTGCCGCGACAGCCCCGCCGCGCGCAGCGCATCGTCGGATGCACCGGCCAGCGTTTCCGGATCGGTCAGGTCGCCCAGGCCCGCGACCAGCTTGTTCCAGATCGACGTCGCCGCCGCCACGCTGACCTGTTGGCCGACAATGGTACGCAACAGCGTTTCATAGCCCCGCTCGCGCAACCGCGGTTCGGGATAGCCGACCCGCGCCAGCGCGGCGGCGACGCGCGGTTCGATCGCCGCGATCGCGTCGAGCGATGCCTGCAACTGCGCACGTTCTATCCCCATCGCGGCCACCCTTTTGCCATGTGCAACCCTTGAAAACCGCCCCGTTCCCCGGCATGGCCGCGGCAACCGGAGTCAATGCCAATGCCCAAGCTTATCGTTGTCACCCGCGAAGGCGAATCGCGCGAGGTCGAAGGTGAAGTCGGACTGAGCGTGATGGAAGTCATCCGTGACAATGGGTTCGACAGCCTGCTGGCATTGTGCGGCGGCTGTTGTTCCTGCGCCACCTGCCATGTCCATGTCGATCCGGAATTTGCGGCCAAATTGCCGCCGATGAGCGCGGACGAGGACGATCTGCTCGACAGTTCGTCGGATCGCGACGATCATTCGCGCCTGTCCTGCCAATTGCAGTTCACCGCCGAACTCGACGGCCTGCGCGTCACCATCGCCGCCGAGGATTGATCGCGGACGCGGTGGGTGGTCGGTTGTTAAACCGGCGGCGGGGCGTTGATTTTTTTGTTAGGTTGAGGCCCCGGCCCACGCCCGCGTTCTTTGTTGGGTTACGGCACCGGCCCACTGAGTCTTTGTTTCTTTAGCGGGCTGCGCCCGCTGGTTGCCGTACCGGCCCACTCCCCCACCCGGCCACCCATCGGCAGGATATTCTGAAATGGGTGGCCGGGTGGGGGAGTGGGCCGGTGCGGCAAACAAACAAGAAACGCGGGCCGGTGCCGCAACCCCAAAAAATCAAGGCGCCAGCGGCGCGATCTTCACCACGGCCATCGGCGGGTCCTTGCTCAGCGGCGTCGCCTTCCAGCTCACCCGGCGGCGGCCACCCTCGGCCACCGCGCCCGCCTCGTTATTCTGGCTGACGATCTCGCCATCGGTGATCAGCGTGAAGACGCCATCCAGCCGCGCATTCCCGCCCGTCGGCTTCTTGCCCGGCGCGTCGCTCTCGCCAAAGGCGGGCGCCTTGACCCGCACCTGATCCTTGCCGCGCAGCTCGACCATGACAAAGGGAAAGATCACTTCGGCATCAAGGTTGAACGGCCACAGGAACCCATGGGTCAGCTTGCCGCTGATCTGATAGTCGACCACAAACAGGCCATCGCCCTTATATTCGACGCTGCGATAGCCCGCCTCCCTGGTCAGCGCCTCGGCCATCGCCTTGAACTTGGCGTCTTTCTCCGCCGCATCGTCATCATCGCCATCGTCCGACCCCTCGCCGTCATCGGGCGTGTCGTCGCTTTGCGCGCTCGCCTTCCGCAGCAACGCGGTGCTGCTGGTTTCGCTGTCGTCGGCGTCCTTGTCATCATCGCCCTTGCCCTTGAACGCATCGCCCATGCCCTTGGCCATCTGGCTCGCCAGGTCGATCGCGATCACCTCGCCCTGATAGGTGAAGGTGAAGCTGCGATCGGCAAGGATCGTCAGCGACGAGCTGAACTTGCCCGGACTGAACACGCACCCCATCAGCAACAGCGGCGCGGCCAGCGCCAGCACCATCCCCCGCACCCGCTCGAACATCGCCTTCCCCCCTTTTTTCGTCAGCGCGACACCGCAGCATATAGCGCGATCGCCGCGGCGTTGGATACGTTGAGGCTTTCCACCCTGGGCGAGATGGGCAGGCGCGCAAGCTCGTCGCAATGCTGCATCGTGTTGTGCCGCATCCCCTCGCCCTCCGCGCCCAGCACCAGCGCGGGGCGGGTGTCGGCCATCACCTGCGCCAGCGTGCCCTTCGCCTCGCCGGTCAGGCCGATACGCCAGAACCCCGCCTCCCCGATCTCGTCGAGCGCGCGGGCCAGGTTGACGACGCGGACCCAAGGCACGATTTCCAGCGCGCCGGACGCCGCGCGCGCCAGCGTTCCCGATTCGGGCGGGGTATGGCGGTCGTGCGTGACGATGCCGAGCGCGTCGAACGCCGCCGCCGAGCGCAGGATCGCGCCGACATTGTGCGGATCGGTGACATGGTCGAGCACCAGCAGCGGCCGCCGGTCGTCGGCCCCGTCATCGAGCAGGTCGCCAAGCCAGATGTCGTCAAGCGGATCGACCTCGATCACGATGCCCTGATGCGGCGCATCGGACGGCACCATCCGCCCCAGATCCGCGACATCGGCATAGGTGATCGGCAGCACCGGCGGCAGCTCCAGCGCATTGATCGCCTCGCGCGTGCCCCAAACCTTGCGGACATTGCGCTGCGGATTGGCGAGCGCCGCCGTCACCGCATGGCGCCCCCAGAACCGGGGCCGGTTGCCTGAAGCGCTGTTCTGGGGACGATGCCCGCGTCTTGGTCGTTGGGTCACGATCGGATGTCGGCTCTTTTATCGGCGGAACGGCACCGGCCCGCTCCCCGCCCCGCCACCCATTTCAGAATATCCTGCCGATGGGTGACGGGGTGTGAGTCGCCCGGCAAACGATGCGTTGCGGGGACCCGGTGGGAGAGCGGGCCGGTGCCGTTCCGGCTACACTGCCACCAGCCTAGGCGGCGCGAAAGTCCGGCGCAAGCCGTTGACAGGGACGACGCGCTTCGGCAATGGCCCCCACTCGCTTCGGCGTGCCGCATGGAAGGGTGGCCGAGTGGTTAAAGGCAGCAGACTGTAAATCTGCCCGCGTGAGCGTACACTGGTTCGAATCCAGTCCCTTCCACCACCACCCCCGCCGGGGGTATCCGCCGAAGCTCGTAAAAGCCCGCACTTTCTAGACGTTTATTAACCATCAATCCCCGTCTGCGCCCGTTGCTGATCGCCTCTAGCCGCGATACAATGTGGGGGAAGTGTGGGGGCAAATAGACCCTCCCCCACACTCTAATCCTCAGGTGCTCGCACCGAAAGCGTGGGGGAATATGGGCAAGCTCACAGCAAAGGCTGTCACCGCGAATCTGAAGGTGCCGGGCACCTATCAGGATGGCGACGGGTTGTTCCTCAAGGTCGATAAGCGCGGTGGCGCATCATGGACGCTGCGCGTGCAAAGGGATGGCAAGCGGCAAGACGTTGGTATTGGCAGCGCGAAGTTGGTGACGCTGGCGGAAGCCCGCGAAAAGGCGAATGCGCTGCGCAAGGCGGTGAAGATCGAAAAGCGCGACGTGCTGACAGAACGAAGAGACGAAGCTGCCGCCAAGGTCACGTTTCGAGAGGCAGCCAAGCTCTATCACTCCGAAAATGAAGGTGGGTGGAAAAGCGATGTCTATGCGCGCCAGTGGCTCGCCAGCCTTGAGAACTATGCTTTCCCGAAACTGGGAAATCGTCCGACCGGCAGCATCACGACAGCGGACGTGATCGAGGTTCTGTTACCAATCTGGCAGGGCATTCCCGAAACCGCACGACAGGTCCGCAACCGGATCTGCTCTGTCCTCGACTACGCACATGCCAAGGGCTGGCGATCGACGGAAGCGCCATCGGGCAACGGCAGCCTAAAAGCGGGGCGCGGACTGCCCCGGCAGGCGAAGGAGCGCGGCAACCGCAAGGCAATGCCCTACGTTGCCGTGCCCGCCTTTATCGTCGCCCTTCGTCGCAAGCCGTCATACGGTCGCTTGGCGCTTGAGTTGTTGATTTTGACCGGCGTGCGCTCGCAGGAAGTACGCTTGGCGACGTGGGACGAATTCGACCTAGAGGCACGGCTCTGGACAATCCCGGCGGGCCATATGAAGCGCGGCAAGGCGCATATCGTGGCGCTTTCCAATACCGCACTTGCGGTGCTGGCAAAGGCTGCGGCGTTGAAACTCGCGGGAAGCGAGTATGTGTTCCCCGGCGCGAACGGCGCTGCAATGTCCGACATGACACTATTGAAGGTTTTGCGCGACATGAGTGAGCCATACCACGTTCACGGCTTCCGAAGCTCCTTCACTGACTGGGCGGCGATTGAGGGGT